>CAMYAM010000010.1 GCA_947253875.1 uncultured Fastidiosipila sp.
GTTGACTACCCAGGTCACGCAGACTACGTAAAGAACATGATCACAGGTGCAGCACAAATGGACGGTGCTATTCTAGTTGTTTCAGCAGCTGATGGTGTTATGCCACAAACACGTGAGCACATCTTGCTAGCACGTCAGGTTGGTGTTCCTAAAGTTGTAGTTTACTTGAACAAAGTAGACCAAGTTGACGATCCAGAACTATTAGACTTAGTTGAAATGGAAGTTCGTGAACTATTAGATGAATATGAATTTGATGGTGATGATTGCCCAGTTATTAAGGGTTCATCATTAGCAGTTCTAGAGAGTGAAAGCACAGATCCAGATGCTCCAGAATATGCTCCAATTAGAGAATTAATGGACGCTGTAGACGAATACATTCCTACACCAGAAAGACCAACAGACAAACCATTCTTGCTACCAGTAGAAGACGTATTCACAATCTCAGGTCGTGGTACAGTTGCTACAGGTCGTATTGAACGTGGTACAATTAACGTTGGTGACCAAGCTGAAATCGTTGGTTTAGTAGAAAGCAGCCGTACAACAACAATTACAGGTCTAGAAATGTTCCGTAAATTGTTAGACTCAGCTGTTGCTGGTGATAACGTTGGTGCATTGCTACGTGGTGTTGAAAGATCAGATATCGAACGTGGTCAAGTTCTTGCTAAACCAGGAACAATTACACCTCACTCAGAATTCAAAGGACAAATCTATGTTCTAACAGAATCAGAAGGTGGTCGTCATAAACCATTCTTCTCAGGTTACCGTCCACAATTCTTCTTCAGAACAACAGACGTTACAGGTATCATGAACCTAGAAGAAGGTGTAGACATGGTTATGCCTGGTGATAACGTTGAGATTGAAGTTGAGTTAATCAAACCAGTTGCTATGGAAAAAGGTATGCGTTTTGCTATCCGTGAAGGTGGTAGAACAGTTGGTGCTGGTACAGTTACAGAAATCGAACAATAATTTGATTTATTAGTTTAGATTATAAAGCCTCGGAACTTTCCGAGGCTTTTTTATTTTCGCTATTACATAAAGGTAAAACGATTATTTCCAATTTTTAATGTTTGCTATGTGTTAAAATTATGGTAATTCTTAAATGAAAATTCAGAGGTGAATGATATTACAGACATAGTAAAAAAAGACTCGTTTATATCTTTAGGGAAAGAAGCCTGGTTTGAACAAGAGATAAAAAAATCAGTATTTATTGCACATGCTAAACCAGTTAAATCTGTTGAAGAAGCAGAAGCTTTTATTGCTAACGAATGGGATAAATATAAAGATGCAACACATATTGTATATGCTTGGTCTGTGGGTAAAGAATTAGGTAACATTCAACAAAGATTTAGTGATAATGGTGAGCCTCAAGGTACTTCTGGTCCGCCTGTTTTTGATGTTCTAGACAAAAATAATATTCATGACGCTATAATTACTGTTACTAGATATTATGGCGGAACTTTACTGGGGACGGGAGGTCTAGTTAAAGCTTATGGATCTTCTGCAACTGGGGTTGTTAAGAATGCAGGTTTAGTGCAACTGGTTCCGGGTATAGAACTTGTTGTTAACATACCATATTCTTTTAATGATAGTTTTAACTATCGTTTGGATCTTGTTTCAAATCAAGTGAACGTTTTAGACAGAGAATATACCAGCTCTGTTTTTGTAAAGTGTATTGTGGATCTGAATTTTTATGAGGAATTCATAGATATTGTTAATGAAATTTCAAGTAGAACAGCAGAGATTAAAGTGGGAGATAATACGTATCAAGCTAAGTCTTTAGATTACTTGGAGGAGGAATAAATGCAAACAAATGAAGATAAAAAGTTAGCAGTTTTAATAGATGCAGATAATGTTTCATATCATTATATTAGTGCAATGATGGATGAAATTGCTATTTACGGTATTCCAACAGTTAAGAGGATTTATGGAGACTGGACTAGACAGAATATGAATGGCTGGAAGAGTGTTATTTTAGATTATGCTATCTCTCCAGTGCAGCAGTTTAATTACACTACTGGCAAAAATTCCACTGACTCAGCTCTAATAATTGATGCAATGGATATCTTGTATACATATGATATTGATGGTTTTTGCTTGATCAGTAGTGATAGTGATTTTACAAAGTTAGCAATACGATTAAGAGAGTCAGGCAAATTGGTATTAGGTTTTGGTGAACAAAAGACCCCTAATGCATTTATTGCAGCTTGTAACAGATTTATTTTCTTGGAAATTTTGGAAGATAACTATGTAGAAACTGAAGAAAATAATAACACTAATGATGATCAATACAATAGCAATACCATTAAAACAAATAAAGGTCTTAAGACTTTAGATAACAAGGCTAAACGTATGATTGCTAATGTTATTGAAGCTATTGCTGATGATAGTGGTTGGGCTTTCTTAGCAGATGTAGGTAATGTAATATCTAAGACGGAACCATCTTTTGACTCAAGAAACTATGGATATTCTAAACTTAGTCATTTGATTGAAGATATTCCAGAAATTGAAATAGATGAGAGAACGACCTCTAATCCTAATGTTAAACATATTTATATTAAATATAACCCTGTAAAAAATAAACGTAGACGTAATAACAAATAAATAAGAAATGAGAATATAAAATGAAGAGAAATCAAGATTTGATTAATGAAACTGATTCAAGTCAGTTGGATGACAAAGTTCGAACAGATTTGGATCAATATCCAATGAGTAATAATAACCCGATAATAGATTGGTTTATTAGAGTTTTTAAGGGTATGGCAATAGGAATTGGTGGAATCTTACCGGGACTATCAGGTGGGGTTTTATCCGTTGTTTTTGGTGTTTATAATAGTTTGATAGCTTTTCTAGCCCATCCATTTAAAAACTTCAAGAAAAATTTCAAATATTTTTTACCAATAGGAATTGGTGGAATTCTAGGTGTATTTGTTTTTTCTAAACTAGTCAGCACAGCACTTCAAACATATGAAGCTTTTGCAATAAGCCTTTTCTTAGGTTTTGTAGCTGGTACATTGCCGTCACTTTGGAAAAAAGCAGGGTCTCATGGCAGAAACAAAAACAATATAATTACATTAATTTGTACAGCTATAATTTTTATTGTTGTAATGATTACTGCTGATAAATATCTTTCATTAGATTTACCAAGTAACTTCCTCGTTTGGATATTTTCTGGTGTACTAATTGGTTTAGGTGTTGTTGTACCAGGATTGAGCCCTTCAAATTTTTTGTTGTATTTTAATCTTTATGAGAAGATGACAACAGGGATAAGTAAATTAGATTTTGGAATTATAATTCCTTTAACAATTGGTTTAGCTTTATCAGTTATTTTATTAGCTAAACTAGTAGAGAGCATGTTTAGGAAGCACTTTGCTACAATGTATCATATTATTTTAGGATTAGTCTTAGGATCAACTGTTGCAATTTTCTTTACACATATTGTTCCAGCTGTTAATGTAGAAGCGGCTTCTAAACTAGGTATGAATTTATTTGTTTTTGTTTTGATAACAATTATAACTTTTGTTTTGGGAGTCTCATCTTCTTACTTTTTTAGCATTTTTGAGGAAAAAGTTGATACAAGAGAAGAGGAATAATATATATAATATTAGTTGGGAACGTAATTTAATTTGGAGGAAAAAAGATGAAGAGAAGTTCAGGAATTTTGATGCACATTACTTCCTTACCAGGTGAGTTTGGCATAGGAACATTGGGAAAAGAAGCATATGATTTTGTAGATCAAATGAAAGCTGCTGGATTGAAGTATTGGCAAGTTTTGCCTTTAACACCAGTTGGATATGGAAATTCACCATATAGTAGTACATCAGCTTTTGCCAACAATGTTTTGATGATTGATCCTCGTAATTTAGAAGAGATGGGCTTATTAACTGCTGCTGAAGTAGAAGCGGCACGATATAACGGAGATTTTCCTGCAAGCAAAGCAGACTATGATTTTGCAGATGAGAATAGTAGAAAATTCTTAGATTTAGCATATGATAGATTAACATCTGAACAGTTAAAGAGTTTTGCAAAATTCAAAGAGGCTAATGCAGTTTGGCTAGATAACTATGTTTTATATGAAGCTTTACGTTTGAATTTTGATAAGAAGATGTGGCAAGATTGGCCTGAGAAAGCTAGAGATAGAGATTCTGAGTTTTTGGACAAATTTATTAGTGAAACAAAAAACAAAGTCTTAATGGATAAACTAGCTTTTGCTCAATGGATTTTTAGGTTGCAATGGGATGCACTCAAAGCATACGCAAACCAAAATGGTATTGAAATTATTGGTGATATACCAATTTTCCCTGCGCTAGATAGTGCTGATGCTTGGGCAAATCCTGAACTGTTTCAGCTTAATGAATTAGGACATACTGTGTTCAAGGCAGGAGTACCACCTGACTATTTCTCAGAAGATGGTCAGCTTTGGGGTAATCCTTTGTTTGCATGGGAGAAACATGCAGAACAAGATTATGCTTGGTGGGTTGCAAGAGTACGTAATACCATGATACTTTTCGACGTAGTTCGTATTGACCATTTCAGAGGCTTCTCAGCATACTGGGCTGTGCCTGGTGAAGACGATACTGCTCGTAACGGTGAATGGGTTAAGGGTCCAGGAATGGATTTATTTGAAGTACTACATAGAGAGATTGCAGATTTGAAAGTTATTGCTGAAGACTTAGGTGAAATTGATGAGGATTCAGCCCAATTGTTAGAAGATAGTGGTTACCCAGGTATGGAGATCCTAATGTTCTCATTAGACCCAAATAGTGAAAATTTACCCGAAAACTTCAAGCAACATAAATTAGTTTACACTGGAACCCATGATAATGACACTGTTCTAGGCTGGTTAGATGAACTAGAAGATGAAGAAAGAGAATTTGCATTTGAGTACTGTGATATAGACCCAGATTCTGATTGGGAAACTAAAGGACCACAGAATCCAGCTGCAAGAGGGTTTATTGAAACTTGCTGGAAAACTGGATGTGATGTTGTTATAATTCCAACACAGGACTTCTTAGGTATGGGAACTGAGAGAAGAATGAATACTCCAAGTACATTAAATGATGTGAACTGGACATTTAGAGCAACGGCAGCAGAGCTAGCTGAGCTGGATGTTGACTGGATCAAGGATTTAAATAAAAAATATAACCGTTAGAAAAATGTTTTTAACTTTGGAATAACTAAATAAGACCTAAACGGCGGAGAGAATTAAGGGAAATGCTTCTCAGATTAAAGTCTGAGTAGCATTTTTCTTTAAATTTACAATCATATCTGGGAAATATAAATGTAATTATAAGTTTTACATCTTGTATAGTTAAAAGAGAGAAGAAATTAGAAAGTTAAGAGAGTGTAATTTATGCAAAAAGATTTTGAAAGAAGTGCAGGGGCGTTATTACATATAAGTTCTTTACCAGGCCCTTATGGGATTGGTACTTTAGGCAAATCCGCTTATGAATTTGTTGATAAACTAGCAGAAGCCAGGCTTAGCTATTGGCAGATTTTACCGCTGACCCCAATAAATGAAGCAATTTCTCCATATAGTAGTATATCTGCTTTTGCAACAAACAATCTTTTTATTGATCCAGAACTTTTAGTAGAAATGGGATATTTAAAAGAAACAGAAATACCAGATTATTACTATAAAGATCGAGATTCAACAAAGACTGATTATAATTTTTCATTTTCGAATGCAGAAAAATATTTACGCCTTGCTTTTACACGCTTAGACGATAGAAGGAAATCAGAATTATTAAAATTTGTTGAAGAAGAACGGGCTTGGATAGTCGATTATGCTCAATTTATTGTGTTACATGATTATTATGATAAAGCCTGGTATGAATGGCCTGAACCAGCTAAGTTTAGAGACGCAAAATTCTTAGAGGACTTTTTCGCACAGCAAAATAATCAGGAAAAAGTTTTGGAAATATGTTTCAGGCAATGGTTATTCTTTTTGCAATGGTTTAAGTTGAAAAATTATGCTAATTCCAAAGGTATAAAGCTATTTGGAGATATGCCTATATATCTTTCGTACGATAGCGTAGATCTTTGGACTAGACCAGGAGAGTTCATGTTGGATGAAGATTTTGTACCTGTTATGGTATCAGGCTTTCCAGCCTTTACCGAAGAAGGTGAAGGTCAAATTTGGAATAATCCACTTTATGACTGGAAAGAAATGGCAAAGAATAAGTACGAGTGGTGGGTAAATAGAATTTCTCACTCTATGAGGATTCTGGATACTATGAGAATCGACCACTTCCGTGCTTTTGCAAATTTTTATGCTATTCCAAATAATTCTAGTACTACTAAGACTGGATCATGGCTCCCTGGACCAGGTACAGATTTTTTTGCTGAAATTCAAAAACGAGTAGATAATCTAGAAATTGTTGCAGAAGACTTGGGTGGAGAGTCTGATCCGCTGGTTAATGAAATTTTGAATAACAATAATTTTCCAGGTATGATGGTAATGATTAATGAGTTTATGTGGGGAAAAGGTGCAGAGAATCTCCCATATACTTATAAAGAGAATAAGTTGGCATATACATCAACTCATGATAGTTATACAATTATTGGTTGGTTAAATGAAAAGGAAAATAAACATAATAGAGATTTTGCCCTAGACTATTGTGATGCTAAATTTAAAGATACAGAAACAGATAATGAGAAGAAGCTGGCAATAGCACGTTCATTTATTAAAACATGCTGGAATACTAAAGCAATAATTGCAATAGCACCAGTACAAGATTTTTTAGCTTTGGATAATTCTAGAGCCATGAATAAACCTGGAACTGTAAATGACTTTAACTGGACATTTAGGATAACAGCGAATGAGTTAGGGCAAATTGACACGAAATGGATATACGATCTCAATGAGATTTATCAAAGGATTGTAAGTAATGAAGTGGAAGAATGATATTTGGATACAAAGAAATAATTTTGAGAAAAATGGTGCTGGAACTATTGAAGGTCTAGCTAAATTAAATGATGAGTCTAGTCAGCTTATGCATGCTGAAAATAAAGAACATATTAAGTATGATCAAGACTTGCTAGCAAACTTAGTCATCAATAGGGACTTTGATAAATATGAATTGTATCTAATAGATAAAAATAATTTCTTGGATATTTTGCATGATCCTTTCCTTATGCAAGGTATGGACGAAGCTGCTGAGATTGTCTATAAAGCTTGTAAAAATCAAAAACGAATATTCATTCATGGTGACTACGATGCAGATGGACTTACTAGTAGTTCGATTTTGTATAAGTTTTTTACTAGGCTTGGCTTGGCAAAAGATAAAATAAAAATATTCATACCAAATAGATTAGATGATGGATATGGCTTGAGTCCAAAGACTTTACCAGAAGTTTATGATTTTAATTCTGAATTGTTAATTACTGTAGACTGTGGCATTAAATCAGCAGCAGAATTTGCAGAGCTAAAACGAGCTGGTATACAGTGCGTGCTTACAGATCACCATTTACCTGATGAAGTTATACCCGAAGCAGATGCCGTTATAGACCCTCATATTTTAGGTGATAATTATCCAATGCGAGATTTAGCCGGGGCAGGAGTTGCGTATAAACTTTGCCAAGCTATTGTGCAAAAGTTTAACCTAGATAAATCACTACTTGATGATCTTGCGGCCTTAGCAATGATAGGGACTGTAGCTGATGTTATGCCTTTGCGTGATGAAAATAGACATATAGTTAATTTAGGTCTTTTAGAAATTGCGAATGGTAGCTTAATTGCTGTGCGAGAGATGGCAAAAGATATGAAACTTTATCCGAAAAAATTAACTGCAGAGAATTTTGCATTTTCAATTTGTCCTCGAATTAATGCAGCTGGTAGAATGGGCAAAAATGAGGTAGCACTAGATTTATTATTATGTGAGGATTTGGCTGAGGCTAGTAATTTAATCAGAAATCTAGAATCTATAAATAATGAAAGAAGAAATTTACAGAATGTAACTGTTAAAGAAATTGATACTTATTTAGAACAAAATCCTGAATTGCTTAAAGAACCAATGATCCTTCTAAAGGGTGAGAATTGGCATACCGGAATATTAGGAATAATTGCTGCACGTATTCAAGAAAATTGGCAAAAGTCAGCAGTAATACTTGGGCTAGATCACAGTGAAGTTTCAGAGAATAATTCTAGAGTATTCAAAGGATCAGGAAGAAGTTATGCAGAATTTGATTTGCATAGAGTAATGTCAAAAGTAGACAAGTATATTTATAAGTTTGGTGGACATAAGAAAGCTTGTGGACTTAGTGTAGAGGAAGATAATTGGGATGAGTTCTATAAGAATACTATGCAAGCAGCAAAGGAAGAGCTAATAGAGTATCAGAGTGATAATGATATGGCTAATGCTAATAAATTAATATATGACCTTGAAATTAGTTCTAACGCCGTTAATTTAGTTGAGATTATGAGCTTGGACGCTTTAGAGCCTTTTGGTGAAAAAAATTTTAAGCCAGTATTTTTGCTAAAAAATCTAAAAGTTGATAGTGTCAAATCATTGGGAAATGGTAAACATTTAAAAATAGAATTCTCAACCAATGGGCAGCCTCTGACAGGTATTGCCTTTAACAAAGGCGAGCTTGTAAATATTATAAAATCAGGAGACGAAATATCCGTATTAGCTAATTTAGAGATAAATAAGTGGAGAGATAAGGTAGAAGCTCAGTTGCATATTATTGATTTAGCTTTTGCAGAAGAAGCTAATTATCTGATTTGGGAAAATCTAAAAGAAGTTAATGATTGTGAGAAAGATATTATTGAAACAGAGGATATTGTAGCTTTTTGGAATGTTTTAAGTAAAATAAATCCTGAAGGTTCAGCGTTAATATCTTTAAAAAGAATACAAAATTTTACTAGAGTTAAAAAAGATAAATATTTGAGCCTAAACAAGTTGAAATATATTATGGAAATATTTATAGAAATGGGATTGTTGAGAGTAGATGCTGAATTAAGCGAGTATAGCTTTTATTTATCAATACAAAAAACAGCACAACGTGCTAAAATAAGTGATACTAACATTGCGAAAGATCTTATAAAGAAGGGAGTATTAGTGATTTAATGAGCAATAATGTTGAAAATAAAGATAAATTAAATAATGCTAGCTCAGATGAAACAGCTAAGATGAAGAATTATGCCCAGTTGAATCGTGAGGAACTAAAGTCTGAATTTAAAGAAGCCATAGCTAAAGTTCCTTTCTCCTATGGACCAGAATGGCCATATTTCCCTTCTTTGGAAGTACTTTTATCTAAGAATAATGACCAAGAAAAAACTGAGTATCAACGTCAATTGGATGAGGTTATAGGCATAGCGAAGAGCCTATTGAGAACGTATGCTTCATATATAAAGGAGCCTGAAAATTATGATTTTTCCAGACTTATTTATGCCGTTGAATTTGCATTTAAGGCGCATTTAAAACAAAAGCGTGCCTCAGGTGACCCATATGTTATTCATCCACTTGAAGTTGCTATGAACTTAACTGAGCTGGAAGTTGATGAGGATACTTTGATTGCAGCTTGTCTGCATGATACTGTTGAAGATACAGAAGTAACTTTGCAAGATATTACTGAAATTTTCGGTAAAACAGTTAGTGATTTAGTTGATGGAGTTACAAAGTTAGAGAAGTTTACATACAGCTCTAAAGAAGACTTGCAAGCAGAGAATTTCCGTAAAATGTTTTTAGCAATGGCTCAAGATATTCGAGTTGTCCTAATTAAGCTAGCAGATAGAATGCATAATATGCGCACTATGGAATACATGCCTGCGCGTAAACAGGAGAGAATTTCTAGAGAAACAATGGACATCTACGCTCCTTTAGCAGGACGTTTAGGTATTTATCGTTGGAAAATGGAATTAGAAGACTTATCTTTTAAATACCTAGATCCAACTGCCTATTTTGAATTAGCTGGAGCAATTAAACAGAAACAAAGTGAAAGAAATAATTATCTTCAAGTAGTTATAGAAGATATACTCAAAAAATTAAGTGCAGCTGGAATTAATTGTTCTATTGATGGTAGAACTAAGCATCTATATTCAATTTATAGAAAGATGAAGACCAAGAATAAGCACCTTAATGAGATTTATGATCTTTTTGCATGTAGAGTTATTGTGAATACAGTAACTGATTGTTACTCTGTTTTTGGTATTGTTCATGATATGTTTAGACCAATGCCAGGTCGCTTCAAAGATTATATTGCAACCCCTAAGGCTAATGGTTATCAATCATTGCATACAACAGTTGTTGGTCCGAACGGTTTCCCGTTTGAGATTCAAATACGTACTGAAGAAATGCATGAGTTAGCTGAATATGGTGTCGCTGCTCACTGGCGCTATAAAGCTAATCAAGGTGGAGCCAAGTTAAGCAAAAAATCTAGTAAAGAAGATGAGAAATTAAACTGGTTAAGACAATTACTTGATTGGCAAAAAGACATGAAAAGCTCAACCGATTATATGGAAGAGTTAAGAGAAGGATTAATCGAAGAAGAGGTTTATGTATTTACACCAAATGGTGATGTTGTTGCCTTGCCACAAGGTTCTTGTCCGATTGATTTTGCCTATTCCATTCACTCAGGAGTTGGAAACCATATGTATGGTGCAAGAGTCAATGATCAAATGACCCCTATAGACTATACGCTACAAAATGGTGATATAGTTGAGATCTTAACTAGTGAAAGAATCAAGGGACCAAGTTTGGACTGGTTGAAGATTGTTAAAAGTAATACAGCTAGAAACAAAATTAATTATTGGTTCAAACAAGAACGTAAGGCTGAAAGTATAGAGCGTGGTCGTGATGAAGTTGAAAAAGAAATTCGTAAGAACGGTTTTGTAAGTTTGCAGCTTTTACGAACAGAGTACCTTGATCCACTGTTGCGTCGTTATGGGTTTAATAACGTTGATGATATGTATGCTGCTATCGGTCAAAACAGCAAGAACGGTGTAAGCGCTAAGAAAATTGTTCCTAAATTACGTGATGAATATATTAAGAACTTAAGCGAAGAGAAGCGTCAAGAGTTAGGGTATAGAATAGGAGAGAACGGTCAGGTAATTTATAGCCCAGTTGATCCTATTTTACAAAAAGCTAAAGACAACGCTGATAAAGGTATAGGCGACAGGGTTGCCGTAGAAAGCAGCAAACCTAACAAATACGGAATTATTGTTGAAGGTATTGATAATGTATTGATGAGCCTTGCAAATTGCTGTAACCCAGTTCCAGGTGATGATATAGTTGGTTATATCACAAGAGGAAAGGGCGTAACTGTTCATAGAATAGATTGTAACAATATGAAAAATATTGTTGCAATTAAGCGAAATAATTTTGCAGGCGAAACTGACAAGAAAATGTTAGAAGAAGCTGGAAGGTTGATCAAAGTTTACTGGGATAAGGCAGCGTCTAAAGGAGTATTCCAAGTCCCTATTCTTATCAAAGCTAGAGATAGATCTTCATTGCTCGTTGATGTTTCAAACGCTATTTCAGATGAGAAGGTATCAATAATTTCTGGACAGATGAATTCTGTCAAAGATATGACCGCAAATTTACATTTAATTTTAGAAGTTACCTCACAAGAACAATATGACAGACTGATTGGTAGAATTAAAGCAATTCGTGATGTTGTTGATGTTCGTCGTGATGATTTGTAATGTTTACCTTTTGTGGGTAACCCGCTTTATTAATAGTTTTACAACAGATTTATATTTTACTTACTGTGTAAAATTTGTAATAATTCGAAAAAAAAGTAATATTTCAGAAAAAAAGTAATGGAAAAGAAACTATATATTGTATAAATACGCTTGCTACAACCACAATATATGGTGTATGATTGTTTGTGCGTTAAAAAGCAAGTAATTTTATAAGGAGAAATTTTCATGGCAAGTTCAAAGACATTAACTGATTTGGTTCAGAGATACTATACCAAAGAATTAGACAAGCATCCTGATAAAACAGTATATGATTTATTCGAGTGGGATAAGCGCGATGTTGTTTTAAGAGACTACATGACAGGCGAAATTTTGACAGAAATGCATGATGTAGAATTCCCAGCAGGTTATTCTCAAAATGCTGTTGACATTGTTGTTTCAAAATATTTCCGTAAAGCAGGTGTTCCAGAGACAGGACACGAAACTTCCTTTAGACAATTAGTTCACAGAATGTCTGATTTCTGGGTTGCAGCTCTAGTTGATGAGAAGATGATTACTGACGAAGAGGCTAAGATTCTATATGATGAAATAGCACATGGTATTCTTTCTCAGAAATTTGCTCCAAACTCACCACAATGGTTTAACACAGGTCTTAAACGTACTCATGGCATAGCTGGTGGTAAGAGCGGTTTATTCTACTACGATCTTGAAGAAGGCAAAGTAAAAGTCTCAGAGGACGACTATACAAGAACTCAAGCTTCTGCATGCTTTATTTTATCAATCAATGACTCATTATTAGGTCCACACTCAATTACAGAAGCATACGTAACTGAGACACGTCTATTCAAAGGTGGTTCTGGTACAGGAAGTAACTTCTCAAATATCAGAGGTAAGAATGAAGGACTATCAGGTGGTGGTGTGTCCTCAGGTTTAATGAGCTTCTTACGTGGTTTAGATAGAAATGCTGGTGCAATCAAATCTGGTGGTACTACAAGACGTGCTGCTAAGATGGTATGTTTAGATGTTGATCACCCAGATATAGAAGAATTTATTAACTGGAAGAGTGAAGAAGAAGATAAAGCTCTGGCACTTATTAAGATGGGTTATGATAGCTCCATGGATGGTGAAGCATACTCAACAGTTTCAGGACAGAACTCTAATAACTCAGTTCGTTTTAGCAATGAATTTATGGAGAAAGTTGCTAATCTAGAAGAAGATCCAGAAGCGACAATTACTCTAAAGGGTAGAGTAGATGATTCTGTAAACAAAGAAGTAAAAGTAGCTGATCTTTGGGAACAATTTAACTACTCAGCTTGGCGTTGTGCCGACCCAGCTCCTCAATTTGATGACACATTTAACGAATGGCATACTTGTCCAGCAGGTTCAGATGGTGAATTAGGTGCAAAGCATAACCGTATTAATGGTACAAACCCTTGTGGAGAGTACGCATTCTTGGATGATACAAGTTGTAACTTAGCTTCAATCAACGTTTTCAGATTCTATGATCTTGAGAGTAAGAAATTTGATATTCAAGGATTTAAACACATAGTATCAATAGTTCAATTAGTGCTAGAAGCTTCAATTCACTGGGGTCAATTCCCAACAGAAGCAATTGCATTGAGAACTCATCAATTCCGTACTACAGGTTTAGGTATGGCTAACTTGGCATCATTGTTGATGGTAATGGGCTTGCCTTATGACTCAATTGAATCCCGTATGTTTTCAGCAGCTTTAATGGCAATCTTAACAGGTCAAAGCTATGCAACATCAGCTTTAGAAGCAGAGAGAGTAGGCTCATTTGAACCATATGAATTGAACAAAGAGCATATGCTACGTGTTATTAGAAACCATGCTAGAGCAGCAGGTGCTAGAACTGATAAACTAGAAGGTTTAAGCTACGAGCCATTAATGATTAACCATAAGATTCTAGAAAGCCTTGGTTTGACAGAGCTATCAAAGACAGTTAAAGATGTTTGGAAGCAAGCTGAAGACTTTGGTAACAAATATGGATATAGAAATGCTCAAGTTTCAGTTATTGCTCCAACCGGAACAATTTCCTTCGCAATGGACTGTGGTGCTACAAGTATTGAACCATTCTTTAGCCACATTAGCTATAAGAAACTTATTGGTGGTGGTTTCATGGTTATTACAAACCCAGTTATTGCTGCAGCATTAGAAAACTTGGGATACTCAGAAGAAGAGGTCAATGATATTGTTGAGTATATCGAACGTAAAGATGAAAACGGCATGATCATTGACGGTAAAATTGAAGGTGCTCCACACTTGAAAGAAGAGCATTTATCAGTATTTGATACAGCTAACGTTGCAGGTTCTGGTAAGAGATTCATTGCTCCTCGTGGACACGTATTAATGGTTGCAGCACTAACACCATTTGTATCAGGAGCGATTTCTAAGACAGTTAACTTGCCAAATATTGCAACAGTTGACGATTTCAAAGAAGTACACTTGCTATCTTGGAAGACTGGTGTCAAAGGTATTACACTTTACCGAGATGGATGTAAAAATTCACAACCATTGAACAATACTTATAACCCAGGAACAGTCGATCAAAAGTTAGAGGATTTAAGTTACGCTGAATTATTGAAATTTGCTCACGATGCCCAAGATAAATTAACAGGTAATATGCCAGTGCAAAACAAACGTACTAAACTCTTGGGTATAAGATCAGGACATACACATCCAGCCTCTATTGATGGAGTTAAAATATATGCAACTGTAAATCGTGATGAGTATGGTAATATTTCAGAGATTTACATCACTACAGATAGAGAAGGTACTACAATAATGGGATTATTAAACTCATTAAGTAAGACAATCTCAATCATGCTACAGTATCATATCCCAGCTGAGAGAATATCTAAGCTTCTCAGAGGCCAGAAATATGAACCATATGGATTTGTACAACGTCACCCATACATTAAGTCAGTAAGCTCTGTATCAGACTTTATTAGTAAAGTAATTGACATCGAGTTGGGAGATTATACTAGAGTACAAGTCAAACCTGATGGTTATGATGGTCCAGATAGCAAATGGGTTCCAAATCAATTAACAGAAAGAATAGAAAACCAAAAAGCCATCTACAATGACTTAGAAGATGATGAGGAACTACCAAGCTTTGATATCGTGGCTACTACTCAAGCAGCAGTAGACTTCGATGAAGTTGCAGATGCTGCTGATGATGATTTCGTTCATAGCTACGCTGAACATTTAGCTGAAGAAGGCGAGAGATTATATGACGGATCTACATGCTCAACCTGCTCTAGTACAAGATTAGTACAGAACGGTACATGTAAAGTATGTCTAGACTGTGGTAGTACTACAGGATGTAGTTAATGACGACAATAGTCATTGGACATTAAAAGTTAACGTATAATTAAACCTCGCTACTGCAAATTGTAGCGAGGTTTTTAAATATCTGACTATTGATTCATTATGTAAAAATAGATTAAGTTAATCAATTGGTTCTAAAACAAATTTACCAATAAGCTGCTCTGAATCTGTAATGTTTAAGAATGCTCCAGGATAATTTTGAGAAATATGTTCTCTGATTAATTTGACATCTTTTTTAGAGATAACCATATATAGTAGATATCTTTTTTCTCCAGTATATTGACCTTTAGATTCTATAACGGTAACACCATGACCTGTAATTTCCATAAGCTCATCTGCCAAAGGTTCAGGATTTTGAGTTACTATAAATGCAGTTCTTCTCTGATAACGGGTTTGACCTAGGTTTAGCATAGCTGTGTAAATGACCTGGAAGACAATTGAATAAAGAGCCATTTTAAACTCAAAAAGGCTTCCGTAAATAACGTAAATTAAAATATTATAGACAAGAACATAATTCCAAATGGATTTACTGGTTTTGTGCGAAATAATCATGGCCAGAAAATCTGTACCACCAGTACATGCATTAGAGTTTAAAACTAAGCTTGCCCCGAAACCATAAATAATACCGCCAAACATAACATTCAGGAAAGTATCATCAGTTAAATGATACATAGGTAAGAGATCTACCAATAAACTTGAGGAAATAATAAACATTATCGAATAAAGTACAAATCTTTTGCCGAGATAGAAAAAGGCAAAAATTGCTGGTAATGAGTTTAGAGTTATATTAAGTGCGGCATAAGATATATTGATCCCCAAATAAGTATGAAAGGTCTTTTGAATTAATAAACTTGTACCAACAAACCCACCAGGAATTATTCCAGCAGCATTCATAAATACATTAATAGTGATTGCATGAATTATACTACCTAATAAAACAGAGAGAATCCTAGTAGTGGATTTTTTCAACGAACTTGTACTTGACATCTAATTCCTCCTGAAAATATAAACTAAGCAATATTATATATCAAAAATTACTTAGGGTGAAAAGAAAACAGTCTGACTTGGTTTTTATAACTCAACTCAGACTGTAATGTTTATTTTAAATTGAAAACTTGCCTTGACTTTAGCTAAATGCTTGTCTACTTAGCTGGTTTAAGCACCAATGCCCCTGCTTTTGTGATAGTGAGCTTGTTTCCATTTTGAGTAGGTAGATTACCTTCGGCATCTCCAAGACGCGCTACGACTTTATAATCAGCGTAATTTGTTGATGCTAGGTCAAGTTCGATTGTGTCGGAACTGGAGAAATTCATAATAATTAAAGCATTATGCTCTTTACCGTCAACATCTGTCCAAGATTTTTTGACTGCACAAAGTTCTTTATTATCTATACCTTCAGCTTTTGTAGTAATACCACGACTAATTTCTGGGAAGGCGCTATTGATACGTATAGCTTTTTTATAGTAATTTAGAAGGGAATTAGGATCAGTTTCTTGTTCCTTAACCGATGAAAAAGGATAGCCATATGCATTTTCATCTAACTGTGCTCCTTTGGTCTGGTATTTATCGTTGTCACCCCAGTAGAGGTAGGCTCTTTTGTTTTCGTCGCGTCCGGAACCGCGCATACCAATTTCTTCACCGTAATAAACAAAGCTATTACCGCTAGTAAAGATATTTGCAGCTGCTGCAATTCTTAATTTATTTGGATCGCCTGAGAAGAAACCACTAAGTCTACCTGTATCATGGTTACTCATGAATGGAGCATTAATAGCCTTAGGATTTACTTCAAGAATTTTCTTGTTAACTGCTTCTAGGTTAGAGGCATAACTTTGACCATCAGATTTATTAATTGAGGTGACAGTAAGCCCACCTTGGTCACCAAAGGCAAAGTCGAAGAAAGAATCAACTCCACTTTCGTAATATTGTCTGTACATGGAGAAATTACTCCAAGCCTCACCAACGATATAAACATCATCTTTTATGGATCTTGCAGTTGAGTTGATCCAGCTTAATATATCGATGTTATGTGGGTTGTTGCCAGAATCAAATTCTTTAACTGCATCTAATCTGAAACCATCGACACCTTTCTCTTTGAGCCAGAATTCCATAATATCTTTGAACTCAGCTCTTAGATCTTCGTTATCTAGGTTCAAATCAGGCATTTCAGACCAGAATTTACCTTCATAATAATAACCCGTGTCACCAACAGGGTACCAGTAGTCAGCTTTTTTTTCTTTGCTAAAGAAGTAATAATTTATATATTTATTATCTAAATCACCTTTTTTTAATGCGGATACAGCTTCTTGGAACCAAGGGTGCTCACTGGAAGAATGGTTCATAACTAAGTCTAGTATGACTTTAATACCACGAGTTTTGGCAGCTTTCATAAACTCATCAAAGTCAGTCATAGTTCCATATTGAGGATCAATTGCCTTGTAATCTTTAACATCATATTTGTGATAAGTAGGAGAAGGGTTGATTGGCATTAACCAGATGGCATTTGCCCCCAAGTCTGTCATGGTGTCGGCTTTACCATCATTAATATAGTCAAGCTTCTCAGTTAATCCCTTGAAATCACCAATACCGTCTCCATCACTATCTGCAAATGAATAGATAAAAACTTCATAATAAGTATCGTATTTATCTTCGATATTAACTGGTTTTAAATCTAAATATTCTTTGAAACTTTCTTCAATCTCTTTGTTTAAACCGCTGTTTTTATTACAAGCTGAACTCGAAATTAATAGAGATAATCCTAGCAGTAAACTTAAAGTTTTTCGGAATTTTAATTTTGGTTTTTGCATTTATCTTTACCTTTCTTATAAAAATTAACGGGGAACTCTTTTGTTATTGAGACCCCCGTTGTAAAAGTATTAATCTTTTAACCTTTAACTGCGCCAGCAAGACTTTGGTTGTAGAACCTTTGCATGTAGATCGTTAATGCACCAATTGGGATTGTGACCAATACCGCACCAGCCAAGAATGCTCCGTACCAGCTGTTAACATATTCCTTTTGTAGCATGTTAAATAGCCCAACAGAAACTGTCCAATAATTTGCATTTGCACCAGCAATAACTCTAGCACCGATGAAATCTAGCCATGGACCTAAGAAAGATGTCAATACTTGATAGACAATCATTGGTTTAGCAACTGGAATTATGATACGTGTAAATATTTGCCATTGAGTAGCTCCATCTATAGTAGCTGCCTCATCTAGGTCGTAAGGAATTGAATCCATATAACCTTTTAATAGTAAGAATCCAGTTCCTGAACCAGCTGAATACATAAGTATTAATGCTATATAAATGAAGTTTCCTTCTAAAAGACCTGATGCTTTAAGGATTTGGTAAATAGCGACAATTGCCATAAATCCTGGGAAAAGTCCTAGAATCATTGAGAAACGGATTATACCTTGACGTGATTTGAATCTACGTCTACTCATGACATAGGAAACAGCAACAACAAAAGTAGTACTAATGATACAGGAGAAAACAGATATTAATAATGTATTAAAGAACAATCTAGGAAAGTTAATAATAGATGTCCTATCAGGTGTGAATAGGGACTTATAGTTAGCTAATGTCCATTCTTCAGGGAATAGAGTAGGTATATAGTTTCCTATAAAGTGTCCACTTCCACCAGGGTTACCTCTGAATGAGTTTAATAATAACCAAACTAGAGGGAAGAGCCAAATAATACATAAAACTGCTAATATTACATGAACAACAGTATCAATTGCTATTTGTTTTCCTGGAGTTTTATTTTTTTGATATTCAAATTTTTCTGAATTTTTATTATTCATAATTATTTACCTCCTTCACGTTTGCTTGCAGAGGTGAAGCGGTACAGGGTTAGAGCAACTACAGATAGTACAATAAATGTGAATATACCTATAACTGATCCAATGTTATAGAATTGATTATCAACAGTTAGTTTGTATAACCAAGTTACTAATAGATCTGTGTAACCTGCTGTTGAACCAAATCTTGCAGGACCACCACCTGTTAATAAATAAATAACGTTAAAGTTATTTACGTTACCTGTAAATTGTGTGATTAAGAAAGGTCCCATAATTTGTAAAATGTATGGAAGAGTGATGTGTCTAAATGTTTGAGTTTCACTAGCACCATCAATTCTAGCAGCTTCTCTAAATTCTTCAGGGAAGTTTTGGAGAATACCTGTGACTTGTAAAATAGTATAAGGAATACCAACCCAAAGGTTAATAACTATAACCATTATTTTAGCAAGTGTAGGATCTGTCCAGAATGGAATAGGTTTATCAATTACATTTTGTGCAATTAAGAATAGGTTAACAGGACCATTAGCAGCGAGCATTTGTCTAATAACCAATAGTGAAACAAATTGTGGTACTGCAATAGTGGCAGCAAAACTTACTCTCCAGACACTCTTTAGTCTTGTACGCTTTCTATTAATCATCATGGCTAACAATAAACCAAAGATAAAGTTTAATGCAGTAGCAAAAACCGCCCAAATAATAGTCCAACCAACTACTGGCCAGAATGTCTTACCGATTGCATTATTTAGTTGTAAAACTCTTGAGAAATTATCAAAACCAACCCAATCAAATAAAACTAAGCTACTAGTTTCTCTACTATAACTGGTAAAAGCCATTGAAATCATGAAAATTAATGGCAAGACTGAGAAGGTGAGTGTACCTAGAACTGGTAAAGATAATAATAATCCTTGAATTCTATGATTAAATAAAGATTTTATATCTAATGCGAAAGAAGCAGGTTCGAAGCCTTCATTTTTTATGTATTCAGCTTTGTAAGAACTGCGTACAGATGATCTCCAAATGAAAATAAAGGCGATTGTAATACAAATTGTAATTACACCCCATAACAAAATAAGAACAGAGTTATGACCTGCCTGGTATTCGTATATTGCTTTATCTGGATTCCAAACTTCTTGTTGTTTTAGCCATCCTAATGATCCAAATAATGATAAGTTCTCTAAACCGCTTGTGATCATGAAATAAATGTATAGCACTTGAGTTACTAACCACAAAAAGCCTTTTATAACTTGACCGTAGACAATATTACCAAATCCCATAATTAAAAATGAAATTTTACTCGCCCAGTTTCCTTTGAGAAGAGCATTTTTAACGGTCCAAGGCACATTTTCTGTTTGGTTATTTAATCTATAAGCACGAGCGATGTCTTCTTTTTCACGTTTCTGATCGTGAGTTAATGTTCTGTGCATCTATATGCCTCCTAACTATAGAGATTGCAAAGATTTATAAAAAAGATGCCTGCAATAAGCAGGCATCTTAATAGACCTTAGCTTATTAAATAAAATTTTTATTCGTAAATTAATCTAGTACAGATGAGTTAATTTGTTTATTAAATTCATCTACATATTTCTCTACGTTATCGTGTTTGATTTCACCACTAGCTAATTGTGTACCGAAGTTTGCAGCTGGATCCCACCATTGACTCATTTTTGCGACGAATGGTTGAGGGAATGATGTATTTGACATTGTGTTAATCTCTGCTACTGCAACTTCATTAGCTTGTACTGCTGGATCTTTTAATAAATCTTTGTGAGCAGGAATAACATTTCTAGTTTCAAAGTGAGATTTTTGTGCTTCTGGACGAGCTAACCATTGAGCAAATTCCATTGCTAATGCTTGGTCTTTTGAGTGAGGGTTTACACCAACTGCTTTAGTCGCAGCGAAAGCTTTCAATTGCATGTCTTTGCCATTGATCTTAGCTGTAGGTAATTGAGCTGCACCCATATTATCTCCAAGTTTTTCTTTTACGTTTTTGGCATCCCATGAACCTGAGAAGATTGCATCAATATCTTTACCTAAACCACCAATACCGAAACCGTTTTGATCAGTTACGAAGAAGTTTTTGTTTGCTACTAAATCTACTAAGTAGTGACCTACTTGATAACCTTTTTCGCCACCAAAGTCGATACCAGCTTCATTATCTGTACTATCACCAAACATTGTTCCACCGTTAGCTAGGAAGAATGCTTGGATATACCATGAGTTTTGTAGAGGGAATTCAACTCTACCTTTTTCTAGCATAGTATCTAGACTCTTAATATCTTCTTCAGAGAATACTGATTTATCGTAGTACATAAACCATGTGTTTGATGTGAATGGGAATGCGTATAAAGCATCATCAACTGTAAGTGATTTTACATAGTTTTCAGAGTTAGATGCTTTGACATCTTCTTCAAATTTACCGCCTAAACGAGCTAATGCTTTACCTTCAACTAATTCACGAGTTTGGTCGCTAGCGAATAGGTAAACGTCAGCAGCTGCTGCAACGTCTTTTAGAACTTCAGTTTTTGCATCTGGTTCAGCAACTGTACCAAATTCAAATTTAACATTGTAACCTTTTTCTTTGTTGAATTCTTCAGCTTGTTTCTTCAACCAGTCACCGCTTGCTTCAGCTAAATCCTCAGCTGGACCCCAAACTAGTAATTTCTTTTCTGATTTATCTTCAGTCTTGTCTGAAGTTTTGCTATCAGATTTTGAGGGTGCATTTTCTTCACCACCTTTTTTACCAGGCTTAGAATTACAAGCGACGAGGCCTAGTGATAAAACTAATGCAAGTGCACCTGCAGTAATTTTCTTTAGATTATTCATTTTACTTTTTCCTCCGTTCTTTTGATAAATTGTTAATCAAAAATTGCGCAGTAAGGTCTTAAATCTGCTTATTCGAAACAAATTATCACTAAATGAATTATTGCATTTATTATACATTAGTAAGTAAAAATATCTACAATTATTTTGTTTAAATGGACAATTTTTACAAAATACTGGGAATTGATTGTGCAAAGTGCACAGTAAAATTAGCGATAATTGTGCATAAAAATAAATAACTGCTTATGTATTATCTAGAATCAGTTAAACGCATAAACAGTTATATTGAAATTTGAAATTTTTGAGCTTAATTTTTAATTATAAAGAAGCATCAACCTAAATTAATCTTCATGTTTTAGAACCGAAACTAAAGTTACTGGTTTTCTTCCAGTACGGTTATAGAAAAAGTTCAGTAATTCATTTCTGAATTGTCTGGAACGTAAATTGTTTACTAGATTCTGATTATCCTTATTCTTATTAATGTATCTGATAACAAAATCAGAGATTAGAGAATTAGCATTGTCTTCATCACTTTCAAGAAGCGCACCATAAGACAGAACTTCAGGTCTGTTAATTAAATTGTGGTTTTCGTCTAAAGTTAGGGCAACGGAGAGAATACCGTCAGAGCTCAAATCTTTTCGTTGACGTAGAACTAAACTATCATTAACTGTAGCAGATTGTCCATCAATAAGTACCGCATCAGCAGAGGTATATCCACTGATTCTAGCTGCTTTCTTATCTATTTCTAAGATATCTCCATTATTCAAGATGAAAACATTATCAGCAGGCATTCCTAATTCAACAGCTAATTTAGCATTCATATAGAGCATACGATATTCACCATGAGCAGGGATGAAGTACTTGGGCTTAATCAATGTATGAAGTAACTTATGCTCCTCACGATTAGCGTGACCAGAAACGTGAACTTCAGAGATAGAGCTATAAACAACTTTAGCTCCACGTTTGTAAAGTTCATTAATAACTTGATAAATAGGTTTCTCGTTTCCAGGAATAGGTGTAGCAGAGATAATAACAGTATCACCTTCAACAATTTCAACAGAACGATGCTCCGCATATGCCATCCTTGTTAGAGCGCTCATTGGCTCACCTTGACTGCCTGTTGAGATAACGCATACTTGATCGTCTGGCAAATTGTTAACTTCATCAAGTTCAATTAAAGTGTCATGTTTCATTTTGATATAGCCTAATTTATTTGAGGCTTCAAAAACATTAAGCATACTGCGACCAACTAATGCTACTTTTCTGCCATTATTTTCGGCAGCAGTGATAATTTGTTGTACACGAGAGGTATTTGAAGCGAAAGTAGCAACGAAGATTCGACCTTCAGCCTTAGAGAACTCGTGCTCGAAAGTTTCACCTACTGTTTTTTCTGAAACTGTATAACCATCACGTTCAATATTTGTACTCTCACTGATAAAGCAAAGAACACCTTCTTCACCCAATTCAGCAAAACGAGCTAAATCTATAGGATCTCCAGTTACAGGAGTAAAGTCAACTTTCCAGTCTCCTGATAAAATAACTGTACCAATAGGAGATTTAATGGCTAGAGCAAAAGCATCAGCTATACTGTGGTTAACTGTAACAAATTCTACTTCGAAACAACCAGCTCTACGTTTTTCCCTTGGTAGTACTACGTTTAAATCTGAAATATAATCGGTAAGTCCAAATTCTTCAAACTTGCTTTTTATAAGTTCTGCAGCGATTTTTCCAGCATAAATAGGTACATGTTTTTTTATCTTTTTGATTAAGAATGGAAGACCACCAATATGATCTTCGTGACCATGAGTTAGGAAAATGGCTCTTAATTTATCAATGTTTTTTTCTATATAACTATAATCAGCAATGATTGTATCGATTCCAGGTTCATCGTCACCTGGGAACATTTGTCCACAGTCGCCGATGATCATATCGTTTCCAAATTCAAAAACATTAGTATTTTTACCAACTTCACACAGACCACCGAGAGGAATAATCTTCAAAGTATCGTGGCCTAAATTCTCTGTGCTTTCTTCGAGTTTAGTAGCTTGACGAATTTTAGTACCCCTATAAAACCCTTTTCTTTGTGGGGCAAGTTGAAGTTGAGGAGAGTAGACCAAATTTGCTGAATGAACCTCTGAATAATTTGATTCTAACGGCTTAGTATTTTTAGCTTTTTGTTTTTGTAAATCTGCTATCCTACTGCTTAAACTTGAAGTGGATGGACTATTATTATTTTGACTTTCAGAATCTTCTACAATCTTTCTTGGAATAAATTTTGATTTCTCAGTTTTTGAATTCATCCTAACTGGACTGTTAGTATTATCGTTAGTGTTAGTATTATTATTGTTTTTTGACATATTTATCCTTTCTCATGTTTTTATATAATGTTTTAAATAAAATTAATTTACAATTTGAAGTTTGATGTAAACTTTAGTTACAAGCGGGTTTAAGTTTTGCATTAGTCTTAATCCATGTATAATTTAATCTAAGTTATATCAATTATAGACTTTAAGCATGATTGTGTAAAATGGTAAAGATTAGGACGGAAAAGGACCTTGAGGCTTGCAAGTCTAAGTAC
Source organism: uncultured Fastidiosipila sp. (assembly GCA_947253875.1). Taxonomy (GTDB): domain Bacteria; phylum Bacillota; class Clostridia; order Saccharofermentanales; family Fastidiosipilaceae; genus Fastidiosipila. The sequence goes on from CAMYAM010000010.1 coordinate 24,190, forward strand.
ATTGTGGTAATATTCTCAAGCTTATAAATAAAAGCTATGAAAAATTAGTAATAGAATTTTAAAAGGAGGGAAAACATGGCAAATCTTAAATCAGCAATTAAGAGAGTTAGAACAGCAGAGCGTAAGACAAATGTTAACAAAGCTCAACGTTCAAAAATGCGTACTGCTTTGAAAAAAGCTCGTATAGCTGTTGAAGAAAATGCAGAAGATGCTGAAGAAACTGTTAAAGAAGCAGTTAAAATTTTAGATAGAGCAGCTACAAGAGGACTTATATCCAAGGCCAAGGCATCAAGACATAAGTCACAATTGGCAAAAGGATTAAATTCTAATAAGGCTTAATCTAAATTTCTTAGATGATATTAAATTAAGTTTATCCTTTGAAGTTCTAGAGTTTAGAGGATATGAAATTTATTAGTTATCATGATGATTAATAAAACCTCTCTGTTAAAGAGAGGTTTTTCTTTTGCTTAAAGGTAAAAACAGAGAAATCAACTTAATATGAATAAGTCCAAATGTTTCTAATTTGGTCTTCAAGTTCAGCATAGGAGAATGATCTAAAAGAATTGTGAATATTAAATGGATCGAAAATTAAATAATCACCATTTGCATCTATATCATGTATAACTACGAAATGTCCTTGACTGGTAAAGTGACCTGGGCCTAGAACTAAGATTATTGGTTTACCTGCTAATAGGGCTTCATCAATTACAGGTTTATGAAGGATTAAAGTTTCAACAGTTAGACCTAATTTTTCGGCACCTTCGCTCATTAACATCCATGAAGAACCATTGCCATCAAGAGCGTACCCATTAGCTGTGGCAAATTCTCCCATAGATTGTGGTGTCATATCTTTATCACCAGTTAGGTGAGTATAGACCATAGTTAGAGCAGTAGGTCCACAACCAGAGATACCGAATTCTGCTCCTGCATATTCTGTATAACCCCAACGTTGATCCCATTGAGAGAAGTATGGCATTGCGTACTCAGGGAAAGGATCATATCCAGGATCCTTGGCATAAGAACCTGGATTCTCCAATAAACTATGAGCAAAAAACTCTATAACGGATGGGTTTCTTTTGCTTTGAATATGATTACCATCGCTAAATTCATCATAGTGCTCATTATATATTTGTTTTGCAATTTCACTTGGTTCGAGTAAATAAGGGTCATAAGTTTTATCTAGTTTGTTCAGGTTCGGCTCCGAAGAAGCATTGTTTGAATTATCAGAATTTTCATCTTCACCATTATTAGAGTTATTAGATTGTTTGTTTTTATCAGAAGTTGTATCTGTTTCAGGTTGATGTTTAGATTCTTGGGAAATGTTTGGTGTATCATGATGTAATAAACTTTTCTTTATATTAGGGTAAATAATATATATGGCAACAATAAGCGCACTTATTATTGCCATAACTACAATTACTCTTGATATAAGAGAAGAAAATCCTCTTTTTTTCATAAATTATTACCTTTTAATTTTTTATTAAAATTAGTCAACTAATAGAACACGGAAGTGATTCTTTTTACCTTTTCTAATAATGATTTCATTGTTAACCAAATCTTTGTCGCTTAATTCATATTGGACATCATTAATAATTTCATCATTTATACGAACAGCATTTTGTTGTACCATGCGGCGAGCTTCACTATTTGATTTGGTCAAGCCTGCATCAGTCATTACTTGTAGTAGAGGTAGACCTTGAGCTAATTCTTTCCTGTTTACCTCTAAGCTTGGCATATCATCAGTTCTTCCTTCGCCTGAGAAAATATCTAGAGCTTGTTGTTCAGCATGTTTGGCTTTCTCTTCACCGTGAACGGTTTTTGTTACTTCAAATGCTAAAACTTTCTTAGCTTCATTAATTTCTTGACCTTCAAGTTTTTCATATTCAGCAATTTTGTCCATAGGTAGGAAGGTGAGAAGCTTCATACAGTTAATTACATCTTCATCATCAATATTTCTCCAGTATTGGTAAAACTCAAATGGACTTGTTTTCTCTTCGTTTAACCAAAGCGCACCGCTGGCAGTTTTACCCATTTTTTCACCGTTGCTCTTGACTAATAGGTTAGTGGTTAAGCCTAAGGCATCATGCTTACCGGTTTTTCTTCGGATTAATTCAGTACCAGCAAGAATATTTGACCATTGGTCGTTACCGCCAAGCTCAACTTTAACATTATGGTCTGTATAAAGTCTGTAGAAGTCATATGCTTGAATTGTCATATAGTTAAATTCGAAGAATGTTAAACCTTCATCTAGACGACGTTTGTAGGCATCGGCAGCTAGCATTTTATTAACTGTAAAATGAGGACCGACTTCACGTAAGAATTCAATATATTTCAAACCTAATAGCCAGTCTGCATTGTTAACTATCATACCTTTACCTTCGGAGAAGTCTAATAGGATTTCCATTTGTTTAGCAAATTGGTTAACGTTGTGTTCAATAACTTCTGGAGTAAGCATTTTACGCATGTCAGTTCTACCAGAAGGGTCACCAATCATACCAGTACCTCCGCCAAGTAGAGCAACAGGGAAGTGTCCAGCACGTTGTAAGTGAGCCATAACCATCATTTGGATAAAGTGACCTACGTGTAAACTATCTGCAGTTGGATCAAAACCGATATAAAAACGGACACCAGGTTTTGCGAAAATTTCTTTTAGCATTTCTAAATCTGTGCTTTGTGCAATGTACCCACGTTCGATTAATGTATCGATAACATTTTGATTTTCCATATCAATTTCATCCTCTTTTCAATTTTATTTTTTTCTTATTTAATGTAAATATATTCCTTATAAATTCCTTCGCCTTCTTTTTGATAAAAGAGCTTATAAAGAGCATCAGCGTTTAAATTTAGCTGTTGTTGTATTTTACTAGTTTTAAGATTATTATTCAATCTTTCTAACAAATCAGAGTTTTTAACAGTTATTGGCAAAGTAGCAAGCTTACGCATGAGCTTCATGAGGTATCTACCATTTTTATCAACGGCTAAAACATTTATAAAAGCTGGGCCATCATTTCTTATAGCTTGCCAATCCGTTTCTTTTATATTCAGCAAAAGACTAAGGGCAGCACGTTTAATTCTAGTTTCAACAAAGTACTTGTTGGAAATTTCTTGAAATAAGTTTTCACGTAAAACTTCATTATATTTAGATTCGGTTTGGGAACCAGAGAAAAGATAAGATTCACTAACATTCTTGATCCTATTGGCTAAATCAGCAGAGAAATCCCTATAAAGAATTAGTTCATCTACAGAGGTAGTTAGAACTCTAGCTAGGAACATTTCAATATAAGTCTCATATTGACAATAGTTTGGCGCAATAACACGAGCTAAAACTATAGGATTTAAATAGTTTTCAAGTTTTAAGAAACGCATTGATTTTCTGTGCTCAGCAGTGTTTGTTTCAAGCAAAATTTCCCTAATGGCAGATGCAGAGAGACTGAAATTATCAGCTTTTTCTAAGCTGTTTTCAGCAGCACCTTTTCGAGGTGAGAGATGTAGCTTAAGTGGTCGAGAACCTTGTGATTTTCTTATTTCGTTTTCTGCTTTAATTGCTAACGAATATTCTAGTGCCAAGATATTATTAGATTTTTTTAGAAGACTTTGAATTTCATCTTTATAAAGACTTAAACTTTCAGTGTTTGAATCTTGATCTTTCCCTAATAGTTCAGCCAAACTTAAACTTCTGGCTTCCGCAAAATTTTTCCCTTGGTCTAAGTAGTTTCTCAATAGTTCTTTAAAGTCAGCAGACTCATTGTGCAAAATTTGACTAACTTTATCAAAAAAATTATTGGATCGAATTATCTCAGCATCTTCAGCTCCAGCCACAACTGTATCAACAATGCCTAAGCTGCTTATTAGTTTAATGGCAGCACTAGCAAATTCTTTGGCGCTAGCACTAGCAAAACTTACCGGTAATTCAATAACCATTGCTGCACCAGATTTTACTGCATCTTCCGCACGCTCATATTTGGAATAAAGAGCAGGCTCACCTCTCTGGACAAAGCTGCCACTCATTACCAAAATAATTCTACAATCTTCTCCAAATGTATTTTTTACATATTCAATTTGATACAAATGCCCCAAATGCATAGGGTTATATTCTGTAATTATCGCTACTGTTTTCATAATTCTTATTATAAACAATCCTGACAGAAATGCTTAATTTATTAGTTTATAATATCTACATTGTTTGTTAAAGAATCTATACTCGTAAGACTTATATAATACGAGCATATGTTGAAAATTTAATCTAAATTAATTACAAAATGTTGTTAAAAGGAGGCCTCTTATGAGCTTAATGGATAATATTTATAAAAAAGCCACAAATAATAAAAGACGTATAGTTTTAGTGGAAACTGAAGATTTACGTATTTTGGAAGCTGCTAGTCAAGCAGTGGCAAAAAATTTAGCAGATATTATTTTGCTAGGTGATGCTGAGAAAATTGAGAAATTAGCTAATGAAAACGGCTTAAATTTATCAAGTTGCGAAATTATTTCAGTTGAAAATAGTGATAGACAATTAGAGTTTGCCGAAGAATATTATCAATTAAGGAAGCATAAAGGTATCAGTTTAGAAGATGCGAAACTTGCAATCAAGAAGCCTCTTAATTTTGCAGCTATGTTGGTACATACCAATTATGTGGATGGAATGGTGGCAGGTGCAGTCCATAGTACAGCAGAAGTGTTGAGATCAGCTTTGCAAATTGTTGGTACTGCCCCAAATAGTAAATTAGTATCTACATTCTTTATTATGCAAGTGCCAAATACAGAATATGGAGAAAAAGGTGTATTTGCTTTCTCCGATGCGGGTATGGTGGAAAACCCAAACTCTGAACAACTTAGTGAAATTGCAATCGCAACAGCTAACTCATTTGAGTCTCTTTTAGAGATAGAGCCTCAAGTTGCTTTGTTGTCATATTCCAGCAAAGGCTCTGGAAATAGCGAAATGGTAAATAAGGTTGTTGAAGCAACAAAGCTTGCAAAAGCAAAGGCTCCTCAAATTTCTATTGATGGAGAACTACAAGTAGACGCTGCTATTGATGCAGCTGTTGCTAAACAAAAAGTCAAAGATTCTGATGTAGCTGGAAAAGCTAATGTCTTGATATTCCCTGATTTGAATTCAGGTAATATAGCGTATAAATTAGTGCAAAGACTTGCAAAAGCTGATGCTTTTGGCCCAGTTACACAAGGTTTAGCTAAACCAGTCAATGACCTTTCAAGAGGATCCAGTGTTGAAGATATTCTTGGAGTTATTGCAATCACTGCAGTTCAGGCTCAAATTAATTAATTAATCTTAAACTTAGAAACGAGGATCAACTATGTTAATTTTGGTTGTTAATGCAGGAAGTTCTTCTTTGAAATTCCAGCTCCTAAATCCACAAACTGAGAAAATATACGCAAAAGGTCTTTGTGATCGCATAAATATAGGCGGAGTATTTAAATATATAAATTGTCTTACAGAAGAAGAATTTACAAAGAATGAACCTCTTGCATCTCATCAAGAGGCAATGGAATTGGTTTTGCAAACTTTAGTTTCACCTGATCATGGTGTGATTGCATCAATGGATGAAGTTCAAGCTATTGGACACAGGGTTGTTCATGGTGGTGAAAGCATGAGAAAGGCTGTCCTTATCGATAAGGAAGTTGAGGAAGTTATTAAACGTATAATACCGTTGGCTCCTCTGCATAATGCGGCAGCTCTTGCTGGTATCAAAGCTTGTGAAAAGGTAATGCCTAATAAACCTATGGTTGCAGTATTCGACACAGCTTTCCATTCAAGTATGCCAGATTATACTTATACCTACGCATTACCATATGAATTTTACGAAAAATATCATGTAAGAAGATATGGATTCCACGGAACATCACACGATCACGTAAGTACCTTAGCTGCCGAAGCTATTGGTAAGAAACGTGAAGACTTGAACATTATTACTTGTCACTTAGGAAATGGTTCTTCTTTAGCAGCTATTAAACATGGAGAAGTTCTTGATACCTCAATGGGCATGACTCCTGTTTCAGGCGTACCTATGGGAACTAGAACAGGTGATATGGATCCGGCTGTTGTGAAATATCTGATTGATAATAATCATGACTTGACCTTAGAGGAATTGGATAAAATTTTTAACAAAGGTTCAGGTGTATTGGGTATCTCCGGAATTAGTTCTGATTTTAGAGATTTGTACGATGCAATTGAATTTGGAAACGACAGAGCGAGACTTGCAGTGGAGGTTTTTGCATACCAGGTAAAAAAATACATTGGTGCGTTTATGGCAGTGCTAGGTGATTTGGACCTAATTGTTTTCACAGCAGGTGTTGGTGAGAATGCTCCCAGAGTTAGAAGAGATGTTTTGTCAGGATTAGAAAAATTTGGGATTGAATTAGATCCACAAAGAAATGTAAGTTCAGTACCTGGTCAAATTAATGAAATATCTAAAGAAGGTTCAAAAGTAAAAGTTATGGTAGTTCCAACTAATGAAGAGTTGGAAATTGCTCTTAAAACTTATAATTTGGTAAAATCTTTGTATGAGTAAAATTGAATCTATATTGCTTGAAAAATTAACTGGTGTAATCGATATTATTGTCAGGACAGAAGAAGAAGCCTTGGCAATGGGAGATTTTAATGATATCTCACGAACCGAAATGCAGACTCTAATTGCTATTGGTCCATATGATAAATTAAGTATGAGTGCAGTGGCTGAGAAAGTAGGTATAACTGCAGGGACTTTGACTGTCCAGATTAAAAAGCTGCGTAAAAAAGGTTATGTAGACAAGACCAAGAACAAAGAGGACAAGCGTATTAGTGAACTTAGTCTCACTAGAAAAGGTAAAATTGCAGTTCGTTTACATCAACGCTCAATGCGGGTTGTGCTGAGTGCTATAACTGAACCACTTACTGAAGAGCAAACAGAGTTTATGACTGAAATCATGGATAAGGTTTATGAATACATGCTTCAAACTTACCAAGAATATAAGGGTAAAGAAAGAGAACGAAGCGTGGAAAACAAAGATAAAACAAAAGTCAGGAATAACTTGAATGGCAAAGAAGACGAAAATGATGAACAAGGTGAATAATATGAATTCAGATTTTTCTTTTGAAGATATTATTGATATAGTAAAAAAATCAATTACCAAAGTAAGTCATTTGAAATATGACGCAATCTCACTTGAGGATAAATTGTCTGAAAATCTAGAGCTTGATTCTTTAAGTTTAATAGAATTAGTTGTTGACTTGGAAACCTATTTTGAATTAAGAATAGCTGAAGAGGACTTAGATGACATTATTACGGTAGAAGATGCGTGTAGATTAATTGAGTCTAAACTAAAAGATTTAAATTAATTGTTTACGCAAAAAATAAAAGTGATATTTGTTTATTAATGAGTTATTAATGAATTTTCTCATTAGAATGTAGGGAAATACTTACACAAATATCACTTCTTTATTTTGTAATTTATTTGTTTTTAATTATCGCTATTGTCGTTTGCGGAATCTGCCTCTGCACGACGCTGCTCACGACGTTTTTGTCTTGCTGCTAATTTTTGCATATATTCTAAATTTTCATGCTCGTAGACTCTAGGTATTTCTTTATTGTTGTACATGTAGTGTAACCAATCGGAGAGAGCTTGATTCATTTCTTTTGAATTAGAATAATCACTTGGATAAATTGGTTTACCATAAGTTAAGATTAATCGTTTTCGTTTCATAAATCCTTGGAATGGGCGAGGCCATTTCATATGACGACTAAAAATCTCATAACCGCCATCAATAAATGCTGGAACTATAGGTACTTCAGCTTTACTTGCGATAAACGAAGTACCACCTTTAATAATTCCTAATTTACCATCAGCAGTTCTTGTACCTTCAGGGTGGATTAACAAAATATTGTCATTTTTTAACTCTTTGATACAAACCATTAAAGATTGTCTAGCACTACCTCCACGATCTATAGGAATTCCACGGCCGACTCGCATAATTAACTTACCAAACCAGCCTCTTGATTCACCTAATTCTTTAGCAGCTAAAGAACAAAATTTATCGAAGTGATGTTTAGGTAAGCCCATAGCTGCAATTAAACCATCTACATAAGTTTCGTGGTTAGGTGCTATTATATAAGGAGCATCTTTAGGAAGATTTTCTGCACCACGAACTTCAAATTTTGTAATAGTTTTGATCAACAGACTTCCTATATGATATCCTAGCTTTCCTGCCCAATTTCTCTCAGTAGGCTCAGGTAAAGCGTCTATCTCAGCATTATTAGTTTGAATTTTTATTTCTGTATCAGGTTTTATCTTATTTTCAATATTGTCATTATTGTTTTGCATATGTATCTTCAATCCGCCAATCTAAATATATATACTTGTAATTTGCTTTTTAATTTTGGCATTAATTTTTTGCTGTATATTGTTATTATTTCTCATATTTTGCCACTACATCTCAATGTGCAAAAATACTAATATAGATTAGAATAATACCATATGGAATTTTTGTAAAAGTAATAATATTTTTAACAAAGTGATTTTGAGGTGAATGACTTGCAGATTATATATTCGGAAAATAGAAGAAGCTTAGCTAAATACATGCGATCTGATATTTGGCAGCATCACAAGGAGGAAGCTTTTAGTAGAGGTTTTTTAATTGTGCCAGAAACACTTAAAGCTAATATGGAAAGATCATATTTCTCAGAAGATGCTGAGCGTAGTCTAATGCTTGAAGAAATCTTGAGCTTTAGAAGGTTTGCTTTGAGAATAGCAGAGCTTGCTGGTGGTGCTGGTTATAGTGTAGTCAATCCAGCTTTAGAAATACATTTGTTAGCTCAAGCCATACAGGAACTAGAAGATGAGTTACAAGAATATGCAAGTCTACAAAATAAACCTAATTATCTGAGTAGGATAATTGATACTATAGGTGATCTTTGGCGATATCAAATTAACCCAACGGAGATTCAAGAAATCTCCAAGATTACAGCTGAGAATGGTGATTTGAACTTATCTAAAAAATTACATGATTTAGCGTTAATTATGGAAAGGTTCGGAGATAAGTTGAAAACAGAGAATTTTATGCCGGGCGATTTATTAATAGATAGTTTAGACAAAAATTTGAAGCTTTTATTAGAACAACTTGAAGCTGTTGATTATAATTACAAGAATTTAAATTTTCCATGGAAGCAATATGAGTTCTTACAAGAGACAACTATTTGGATACATGGTTTTGGTATAAGTAGAAATTTTACTCCACAAGAGTTTTCTATATTAGAATCTCTAGATAAGCTGGTTAAAGAAGTAATTATTTCTGCGGAAGCTGATCTTGTACCTGAAGATAATTCGCAAGTAGAAACAGGTAAAAGACAGTTCGTTGCTGGTAGGCAGTTAACTTTTAGTCTTATCAGTAATTACCAAAATACTAAAATACTAAAACTTGAAAATAGACAAACTCAGCCAGAATATGAATTTCATGCATTTGATAAAGAACAAAGAGAAGCAAGATATATAGCGGGCAAAATTAAGGAGTTACTATTTACTGAAGCAAATTTAAGACCAGAGCAGATTGGTATTGCTTTAGCCAGTAATAAACAAGTGCTTAATCTAAAGTTAGCTTTAGAAGAATTGGAAATTCCATTTTATGCTGCTGACATTGATAATGTTGAATATAAACATTTAAGTGGTTTCTTGAGAGCCCTAATCGAGTTAATTAAATATCCAGATGATATTGAAAATGTAATTAAATATATTAAACAACCATATGTTGGTTTAAATCCAGATGAACAGGATGAATTAATAGAGTTTTACAGATCTAGAGGTTTTAGAGGATTTGATGCCTTTGATGCAAGTAAATATAGTAAGAATTTTAATCCTGGAATTCTAGAGTTTTCGGAATTATCTAGTGATGAGGAAGCGGAGGATGATACAGCTCAAGATATAGATAATGACGATGATAATGGAGATGGTAGTGAATTAAGAGGCAATCCAGTAGAGCAGAAACTGGAGATATTTGAGTTAGCAAAAAGAGCACTGCTTGAGCCTAAATTATTGCTAGAAGAGTTAAAGCAAGCTGTAACTTTGAAAGAGTATAGCCAAATTTTATTGGACTTTATACGCTCAATTAACTTGACCAATAAAGTTAGAACTAAAGTTGAAGAGTTAGAGAAAGCGGAATTTATTAATGAAGCGGAGGTTGAAGTTAAGGTTTGGAAAGCTTTAGTTAAAACTTTGTCAGACTTTATGAAAATTGACTCTGATGCAAAACTAAGTGTAGAAGAATTTATTTTTTACCTACAATTAAGTTTGAGTGAAAGTAATAAGAATAGAATTCCTGCAAATGGTAATCAAGTAATTCTTGGTAGCTTTAAACAACTGGCAAATGAAGAACTAGATGTTATCTTTATGGTATCAGCAGATAATAGCAATATACCTCAGAGAAGTCGAAAAAATTCTCTTCTGAATTCAATAGATAGATTGAAAATAAATCCCTATTTAGAAGAACCTTTACCAGAATTAAACGAGCAATTATTGAACGTTAATGTTTCTGACTTTTATGCTCTGCTCAATTTTCCAAGCAAAATTATTATTTCTTACACTGGAGGAAAAGGGGAAGAAGCTAGTATTTTAAACAACTTTAGAGTATCGCTCGGTAACAAACTAATAGAACATGAAGGACCATTGAGTTTTGGTGACCTGAGCTTGTCATTACCAGAGCGTGCATATACTAAACTTAAATTAATGAATAATTATGCTGGTTTGCAAGATTATGAAGAAAGTATAGTTGCAGCACTAAATGCTTATATTGATGAGAATCATCAAGAATTAAATGAATTATGGAAATCTGATAGTTACGGTAGAGAAATGCAAAAAGATGGGACTCTACATATTAATAGTGCTTTAGTTGAAAGAGCTCTTGGAAGCAATCCATTATGGTCTATTTCACGATTAGAAAAGTATATGAAGAATCCTTTTGCGTTCTTTGTTGAATACTTACTGCAATTAAAAGCTAAGAACTATTATAAGCCAGAGAGCTCAGGCTTTGGAACCTTGGTACATAAGGTAATGGAAATAAGCCAAAGAACCTGGCAAAAGATTTTAGAAGATTCTATAGATGCAATGAGTAGAGATTTGAGTTTAAAAGAAATTTTAGATCAAACTGATGATGAATTGATTGCTAAATATTTGCTTGAGGCCGCATTTGAAGATGAGAGTTTGAAGTTATATTTTATGCCTGGTGATGCTTATGTTTCTAGGTTTAAAGCTCATTTAACAGCTCTTCAAGGTTCAATTGCTCAAGTTAGAGAATTAATTGAAAATGATATCACTTGGGAGCCTAAATACAGTGAGTGGAGTTTCGGAAAAGGCGATAAAACTTTTGCTTTGAAACTTGAAAATGGAGATAAGCTTTATATTCGAGGTTTTGCCGATAGAGTGGATATAAGTACAAAGAAACAACAATTTAGAATTATTGACTACAAGACTGGAAACAAAACAGTATCTTATCCGAATCTTTATTATGGCTTTGATTTACAATTGCCAGTGTATTTAGCAGCATATGAAGCACTAAATATACCGTATACTGCTGCTGACGCCGCTTACGCAGTTGTGCAAAACTTCAAGAAAAATTATACAGATCAAACAGTTGTTTCTATAGACGATTTTATCAAAGAGTATCTAAAACAATTCAAGCTAAGAAATCTGGCACTGGAATCAGAAACACTACACAAGTTGATGAATCATAGTTTAGAAAAAGTTAGAGAAATAGCCCAAATGATAAATTCAGGAGAGTTTTCTTCTGCACCAAAAACCAGTGATAGATACCAAGACCCAAGTAGATTCTGCGATTATAGAGCCATGGCTCAATTAGATAGAGGGTATATCAGGACAGAAATCCTGCCAAGATTAGATGATGTTGTTAGAGGGTGTGATCCTGAAATTGTGGAAATATTTGGTAATAGAAATAATTTGAAAAAAAATAGTTTCATTTATTTAATGGAAAAACAGGAAAATAAAGATTTAATCGGTGAATAAATACAGATTTAAAGTGGTGAATATGAAAACAGATTTAGAAAATAAAATAGAGAAATTTAAAGCAAGTCCAGAACAACAAAAGATAATTGATGCCAAGTCAGGCAATATATTAGTATCAGCTGCAGCAGGTTCAGGAAAGACTGGAGTTATGACTGAGAGAGTAAGCCAAAGAGTGCTAAAGGGCGAATTAGATCTTAGAAAAGTTCTTATATTGACCTTTACAAATGCTGCCAGTAATAACATGTCTAATAAAATTTCTCAGAAATTAAGTGATCTTGCTAAAACTGCAAAAACCAATGGAGAAATTACTTTATTTGATAGATTAGAAACTCAAGTTTCATACTTACCAGCTGCACATATTGAAACAATTCATTCATTCTGTTTATCATTGCTAAAACTTTTTCCAGAAGAGGTAAAGAGTATTGATGATGACTCTATTCTGGCACCTAACTTTGTAACGGCAGATGAACAGCTAACTAAAGATTTATTGGATGAAGCAGTTGCTAGAGTGTTCAATGATTTTTACATAGAGCTGGAAGAATTACAGTCTGAGACAAAAAACAAAAAACGCTTGGATACAGGTCTAATGCTTATAGCAGCATATTCATCTGGTAAAGATGATGAAGAATTACGTAAGCTTGTTTTGTCAGTTTTTAATTACTTAAGAAGTTTGCCAGACTATGATAAGCAGTTGAAGCAGGCAATAAATGAATTAAAAATTAATGCTAAAGATTTTGCAAATAGTCCACATATAGATTATTTATTTGATGAACTAGAATTAAGAGCTAAAGCTGCAGAGTTAGCAATTCCAGACTTGGAGAGACGTCTTGATGGAGTTAGTTTAGAGTTTGCCGGCAAAACCGCAAAAACTTCACATGAAGAATATGTAGATATTTATACATCTTTATTTGAGATTACTCGTGAAATTAATTCGTTAATTGATCAAAAAGACAAATTTGATGCAGGAGAATTGTGGAATAAAATTTTTGAGTTGAAGTCTAAAGTTAACTTTATTAAACCGCGAAAAAGTCCTTGGAAAGAATGGGAACGCTTGGGACTTAACGGTAGTGAAGATATTTCTTCGTACGAGAAAGAAGTTCAAAAAATTGCTAAGGCTGAGATAAAAAATGACTTTATAGATATTTTAGTGTCTGAATTTAGTGATTTGCTTTATTATCTTGGTGTTGAAGGGTCACAGAATTTAGAAAATTCATGTAAATTTAGTGCCAAAGTAGTCTGGACAAAAACAATTGCTGAAATTAATTCAGAACAAGAAAGAATGCTTGCTGTACTAGAACTTTTCTTTGATCTGGTACTTGAGTTGGATAAAGAATATCAAAAATTAAAAACAAAAAGGAATGTTGTAGATTTCTCAGATTATGAGCATTATGCTTTACAAATTGTTAGAAGTGAAGTTGGTAGAGAATACTGTCAGAAACAATTTCAAGAAGTTTATATAGATGAGTATCAAGATACAAGCTCATTAGAAGAAGCAATACTACAAGAGATTTCACCTAATAATACATTCATGGTCGGTGATGTTAAACAAAGTATCTATAGATTTAGAAATGCTAAACCAGAGATCTTTTTGGAAAAATCTAAAAAATTTCAAGATGAAGTTGGTGGATCCTTCTATCAATTAAGTCAAAACTTTAGGAGCCAAGCGGGTATTTTAGCTGGGATTAACTCTGTGTTTAGCAAATTGATGACGCCTGAGTTTACAAATATTGATTATCAAAATGGTCATCAAATGAATTATTTTGAATGCAACAATAACTTTGATCAGAGAATTGAAGTGATGCTGGATTGTAGATCTGAAAATGACATAAGTTATCATTTACCAGATGGCAATTTATCAGATGTTTTGCAAAATATTAGTAAGGCTAGACTCAATCCATATCAAGCTAGATTATGGGCAGAAAGTGAAAAAGAAGAGAAGAATGCTTTCCATATTATTTCAGAAGTCCTTAGGCTGCATAGAGAAGAGGGAGTAGAGTTTAAGGATATAGCAATTTTGAGTAGGGGTAATAGTAAAGCGGATTATATGGCAAAACTTCTACAGCAGATTGGTGTGCCTAGCAATAGATATCCTTCTTTGTCAATAAATGATGATTATATACTGCAAAATCAAGTAGCTCTTTTACAGTGCTTAGATAATGCTCAAACAGACATGCCTTTAGCGACTGTGATGCTTAGCTATTTGGTTAAAGAATCTTTTACGGAAACTGAACTTCTACAAATTAGAATTTACCAAAAAGAAAACTATGAGCGAGGAAATTTTAAAGCAGCAATTCAATTTTTAGCCGAAGCTAGCTTAAGTGAAAGTCATGAGTTTTATCCATTGCAATGCAAGGTCCAGAAGTTTTTAGAGGAGCTTAATAAATGGCGCCTAAGAAGTGTAGAGGTTTCTGTAAGTACTTTACTACAAGAAATATGGAATAGTAATAATTACTTAGAAAAAGCAGCTAAATATGATGGCGAATTGGCAGTTTTGAGTTTAGAGGAATTTTTGACCAAGATAGAAAATCTTGAAAACAGTGAATATGAGAGTTTGCGTGAAATAGTCCTAGCTTTGGAGAATGAAGTAGAGAATGACCTTAAACCAAGTAGTGAGAATAATATGTCTGCTGATGCTGTAAATGTACTTACGTTTCATAAGTCTAAAGGTCTTGAGTTTGATTACGTCTTTATCTATGACCTAGATAAGTCACTTAACAATAAGGATCAACAAGACAAGATTTTTATGAGTGAAGAGTTAGGCATAGCTTATAACATAGCTGAGTATAGTAATTATGGTGTTAGAACATTTCCAAGTCATTTACGTTTGGCGATGGAAGAGAATGAGCAGCGCAGATTTTTGACGGAAGAGATATGTTTATTCTATGTAGCGATGAGTAGAGCTAAAGAGAAATTATACCTTTGTGCAAATATTGATTTAACTAGTGATTATCTGAAATTAAATACACTTCTTAATTTAGTTGAAACTGAGAGAGAAAAATCTGGGCAAGCTAGTGAACATATTTATCTGCCTAATTACATACTGAGTACAATTAGTTCATATCAGGAAATGTTACTTTTGAGTATGATGCTAAATGACAATCAAGCGGTGCAAAAATTGATTGATTTTTATAGAAATCAAGTAGAAGAAACAGAAATAGTAGTAGATTATTCAGCCAAAATTGAAGATGAAAATTTCGTAATTAATGTATATAACGATAAAGATATTCTTGAAAAAACTTGGAAAAAAATTTTAGCATATTGGTCAGATGAAAATGCTGATAAGCAAGAGAACGATGAAGTTTGCTCTGATAATTTGGATTATGATTACAAGGAGTTTTATGAATTTAATCCTAGGGCTAAATTTAAACCATTGCCTAAGGTATCAGTAAGTGAAATTAAAAGAAAATCCATGCAAGTTGATAGTTCGGATGGAGAAGATAATGGCTCAAAATTGAAAAAGAATATTAATTTGGATTTAGTAGAGCTTGAAGATTTTGATACAACACAATTAAGCTCAACAGATATAGGAACTGCTATCCATGTTGTTATGAATTATTTGGATTTGGACAAGATAAGACAAGCAGAGGATGTTGATGTGGCGATTGCGGAGGAACTTAATAAATTATTAGAATTTAATTTTATTAATAGATCTGAGAGAGAAGCCCTTAATGATTTTAGGCGTGAATTTATTGCCTTTGCTGGATCTCAAATTGCAGATGAAGTTTTACGAGCGGGAGCTAAAGTGTATCGAGAATTGCCATTTACATGTAAATATGAAGATGATAATAAAGAAATTAGCTTAGTTCAAGGTATAATTGACCTCTGGTATTACTCTGATGCTGGTGCAGTACTATTAGACTACAAATCTGATTACTTACCCAAAAACAGACAAGCAGCGAGAAAAGCTTTGTTAGATAGATATTCTGTTCAAATGAAAATTTATGTCTTGGCTCTTGAGATGAGTTTAGGAGAAAAGGTTAATAAAGTTGTAATTTGGTCAATTAGACTTGCTGAGGAGTTTGAGTTCACTAGGGAAGAGTTAGGAATATAAAGTAATTGCTGAAAAAGACGATTTACAATTTTTGCCGTTTTTCAGGGGAATCGCTTAGAGAATCTGTTCTTAATTTTACTCTATTACTTCGTCCACCAAGAGATCTATCTAGGGATTTGTTTTCGTCTCGACGTTTGTTGAAGAATTGTTGCAAGAGATTTGTAGCCTCTTCTGCGAGAATACCAGATTTTATCTCAGGATAGTGGTTTAGATTGTTGTTGCTAAAAAAATTGTCTATAGATTCGATGGCACCAGTTTTGGGTGAAACAGCTCCATAAATAATCCTGTGCACTCTAGCTTGTTGCAGAGCAGAAAGACACATGTGACATGGTTCTAGGGTAACATAACAGTCGACATTATCTAAACGCCAGGAATTAAAAAGCTTGCAGGCTGAGTTTATTGCTAGTAACTCAGCATGTGCAAGCGTATTTTGATTTTGTTCACGTTTGTTGTAGGCTGTGGCGATTACTTTGCCAGATTTGACTAGTACGCAGCCGATTGGGATTTCAGATTCTGTATAAGCATTTGCAGCAGCTGCTAATGCTAATTCCATGAAATATTCATCTTTATCTAAAGAGTTTTCTTCATGGACTGATGATAAGGTTTCAGGTTTGCATTCGGTTGAATTATCAACCTCTGAATTTGCAAGATTTTCTTTGTTCGAGGTCCACATTATAGTTCAATACCACCAACAGGACGGATATGGATAATCATACAAGCGTCTTTACCAAAACTAGCTTCTAATGTTTTTACATAAGCTTCAACTGCTTCGCTAGGTACATAAGCTTGAATTGTTCCACCAAAGCCACCACCATGTATTCTGCATGCTCCTTCCAAGTTATTATCTTCGAAGAATTTTCTACTCAAGGCTAATGCTAAGGCAGCTTCTTGTTCTTGGTTATTTCCAGGAATTAGAACGTTTTGTAGTTGTACTTCAGAACTGTGTGCAGATGCATTCACTAAATCTAAGAAACGTTTGAAGTTTTTGTTTTCTAAAGCGTTTAATTGCTCTGCAGTCCTTTTTTCTTCAGTGAAGAAGTGTATGGCACGTAGAACTGCTCTTTGAGGGAACTTCTTGCTCAGTTCTGGTACTGCTTGGAAAAATTCATTTGGATTTACTTCTGATAAATAAGTTTTTGAGAAGAATTTAGCAATTGCTTGCATATCATTTGGAATACTTGCGTATTCATGAGTTAAGTTAGAGTGACCTTTATCTGTTTTAGTGATAACCATTTCATAACCATAATCACCAAGATCCAAATCGATTTGTTTTATCTTAGGGTTATTTTTGTCCGCAAAGTCTATTGCAATAACTTCACCAAATGCGCAAGCAGTTTGATCCAATAATCCACTAGGTTTATCGAAGAAGACGTTCTCAGCAAACTGGCTGGCTAAAGCTTGTTCTATAGGACTAATTTCTCCAGAGTTGTACATGTAGTTGAAAATAGTTGCAATAAGTATTTCAAAGGCTGCGGAAGATGAAATTCCTGATCCTGCAGCGACTTTACTAGTTGAATAGCAATTAAAACCTCCAATTTTATAACCCTTCTTTTTAAAAGCGTGGGCAACACCACGGATCAATGCTGGAGTCTTGCCAATTTCATGTTTTTGAGGTTCCAGATCATTTAAATCAATGGTTTCAACAATGTTGTACGCTTCAGAAATAAACTGAATTTTGTAATCATCTCTTGCTTGGCATGCTGCAACAATATCGAGGTCGACAGAAGCAGCAATAACATGTCCTAATTGATGATCAACGTGATTACCAGCTATTTCTGTTCTTCCTGGTGCAGAGAAGAAACGAATTTCATTATCATTAAGTTCGAAACGTTCTGCAAATTTTTCAACTAGATGTTGATATCTATCCAAGTTGTTCTTGATTATAGCTTCGTCTTTACCGTAAAGCTGTCCTAGCTTGTTAACTAATTCTGTATTTTCTAAAGAAAGATATTTTTTGCTCATAAGAACTCCTAATGTTTTGTAATATTTTCTATTTTATATTAATATAAATAACTTATAATAACTATAGCTTTATCAGAATATTTTTAGTAAAAGCCGATTCGATAATTTTTTGTTAGAATAGGTGAAGTTAAGAAAAATTACAAGCTTATAAATATTGATAATATTTATTTAAAAGAGGAGAAAATATGGCAGTTTACGAAGGACTATGTACCAATTGTGGTTCATTGCTAAGAGTTGATGATAGTCAAGAAAGAGTTAGATGTATTTTCTGCTGGGGTGAAAGCGATTCCGAGGCAGCTATTAATCTAATGGGTAGAGATGATGTTGAATACCCTAATGAAGCTTATGCAGAACCTAGTGCAGAAGAGAAGGCAGAAGCGCTAAAAGCTCAAGGTATGGGTGGTGTTGTTATGCGCCAAGAACCTAAGGTAAATAGAAAAGAGAAAAAAACTGGTAAATTAACACCAAAAGAAAAAGTAGCTCTCCAAAATAAACCTTTGGTCAAACCTGAAGTTAGCAAAAAACATAAAATTACAATTTTAGCTGGTGTTGTAGCTTTTGTTTTAGTACTAGCAGCAATTGGTTTACCAATATATTTCTTAAGAGAGAACAAAGCAGATGAAATAATGAAAAAACTTCCTGAACATGTAGCTCTTGCTAGCTCAAAGGAAAAAGTAGACTTGCATAGACAAGATAATCATATTATTACTATAGTTAGTCCAGAAGCTGTTACTAAAGAACAAGCAGAAGAGACTTTCTTAGCATTTAGTAAAGTCTATGCTGAAGTGTATGGAATTAGTGAAGAAGCTGCTAAAAATAAAGTTGAAGTAAAGCTACTTGATAATGTTACAGGTGGATTTAGAGTTAAGATTAAAGATGGATCTGTAATATGTACTAGTTTAGAAAAAATTAAAAACTAGCAGCCTATAGGTAAATTAGAATAGCAGTAGTTTATATGTGAAATATAAATAAAACTCCATAACTGGAACAGTTATGGAGTTTATTTATGCATAAATTAGTAATTTATTATTGTAAGTTTGCCGAAAATTAATTGTAAGTATAAATATAAACGGTTTAATTAATTTTCGTCATCAAAGTCATTTAGAATGTAATCAGCGATATTTTCTCCTGCGATAGATCCATCATTTGTTGCAGTAACAATTTGGCGTAGTTCTTTGGCAATAACATCACCTGCAGCATAGATACCTTTAATTGGAGTTCTCATCTTTTCATCAACGATGACATAATTATCTTCATCTAAAATATCTAGATTTTTAATGAAGTCTGTATTGGGCAAAATACCAATAGCAGGGAAGATAGCACTGGCTTCAATCTCAATTGGCTCGGCTTCTTTGTCTTTGTTATTAATGAATAATACGCTTGAAACTTTACCATTGGTACCTTTGATCTCAATTGGACTGTATGAAAACATAGTCTTAATATTATCTCTTTTTTCGACACGGTTTACTACAATTTGACTAGCTCTAATTACATCTCTACGTAGAACTTGATAAACCTTTTTAGCGAATCTTGATAAATACTCAGCTGCTTCATAAGCACTGTTACCACCACCGATAACAATTACATCTTCACCCTTAAAAAACGCTGCGTCACATACCGCACAGTAGGAAACACCATTACCGTAATATTCTTGTTCGCCAGGAATACCTAATTTCCTTTCAACAGTACCAGTTGCAATAAGAATTGATTTTGCTTGCAGAATTTTATCGAATGTTTCAACTTGTTTATATTTTCCAAGGTCTTCAACTTTTTCTGCTTGACCAAAAATGAATTCAGCTCCAAATTGAGTAGAGTGAGCAGCCATTCGTTGGGCCAACTCTGGTCCCATGATCATGGAGTCACCAGGCCAGTTCTCAATTTCGCTAGTTTCATTAAGTTTTCCACCTGGAGTCATATCTAAAATAGCAACTTTAAGTCCATTACGGCTAGCATAAACTGCAGCAGTCATACCAGCAGGACCTGATCCTATAATGATTAAATCGTATATTTGTTCTACTTTTTCCTTTTTAAACTCAAACATTAAATCACCCATTTCTTGTTTCTATAATATTTCTATGTAATTGGATAGTAATTATAAAGTATGCCTGGGTGAAAATACAGTACAAATGTAGCTAAATTATGCTTTAAAAGAAAAAATAACGAATGAAAAAAGAACAAAAAACCACTAAAAAGAAATATATTTATAAAGTGGGTGCAAAAAGGGACATTAAAACTGTTAATATTACATGCATAGAACAAACGTTCAAATATTGATGAGTTTTGGAGGCAATAGTAATGTTAAATTTAATGTTCTGGATATTATTAAGTGCAATCAGTTTTATAAGCCTAGTCACCATATGGCAAAGAGAAGATTTTAATTTTGAAGAAATGAAAGAATCTTACGTAGTAGATTATTTTAATAATGGTATTAGAGAAAACATGAATACTAGCGTTATGAAAAGAAGTGAAGTAAACAGAAGTGCTGTGAAGAGAAAAAATAAAGAACGACTCATGAGATTTTATGATTTAGAACAAAGAACCCACACTAACATTATTAAATACACAGATATTAAAGATAATAAACGTAAAAGTATTAACATATATCCAGTATCTGATAATAAAGAACAAAAATCAGATCAAGGAGTTGCTTAATTAAATTGTTGAGTTGGAATACTAATAAGATTTACTAAATTTAATAAAGTATAAAGTTAATAATTGAAATATAGCTTAAATGTTGCTGTAATCACTTTACTAATAGCAGATTTTGTCGTAATATTGTGAATAATTTAAAACAATAAATTCATGATTTTGGTCTATAATAATTCAGAAAAAACCGTTCGAGTTCTATAGACTAGAATTATGAAAATAAAATTTCTACTATTATTTGGGAGGCAGATTGTGGCAAAAATATACGATTTTGAGTCAAGAACATTTGACGAATACCTACTTATTCCAAACTATGCGGACAAAGAGTGTAGTTCAGAGAATGTAAGTTTGAAAACACCTATAGTACGTTATAAAAAAGGAGAAGAATCTCCTGTTAATATAAATATTCCCCTTACTTCTGCAGTTATGCAGGCTGTATCTGATGATACGTTAGCAATAGCTTTAGCAAGACAGGGTGGTTTATCATTTATCTATAGCTCACAATCAATTGAGAGCCAAGTAGAAATGATCAGAAAAGTAAAAAGATTCAAATCTGGACTGGTTGTTTCCGATAGCAATCTGACACCACAAGATACATTAGAAGAAATTTTAAAATTAAAAGAAGAAACAGGACACTCAACTGTAGCAATAACTGAAGATGGAAGTTCAAGAGGCAAATTGCTTGGTTTAGTTACATCTAGAGACTATAGAGTTAGTAGATTAGATCCTAGTACTCCAATTTCAGAATTCATGACACCAAGAGAGAAATTAGTTACAGCTGAAGAGGGGATTTCTTTAAGCGAAGCTAACGATATTATTTGGGATAATAAATTGAACCAATTACCAGTGATTACTAAAGAAGGTAATTTAGTTGGAATGGTATTTAGAAAAGACTATCGTGAGCACAAAGAGAATCCATTAGAATTAACAGATGCTAACAAGAGTTTAATGGTTGGTGCAGGTATTAATACAAGAGACTACAAAGAGAGAGTCCCAGCTTTAGTTGAAGCTGGAGCTGATGTATTAGTAATAGATTCATCAAACGGATTTACTGAATGGCAATATGAAACTTTACGTTGGGTTAAAGAACATTATGATGGAAAAGTTTATTGTGGAGCCGGTAATGTTGTTGATGAAGAAGGATTTAAATTCTTAGCTGATGCAGGCGCTGATTTTATCAAAGTTGGAATTGGCGGTGGATCTATTTGTATTACTCGTGAACAAAAAGGTATAGGAATGGGTCAAGCTACTGCAGTTCAAATTGTTTCAGAAGCAAGAGACAAGTATTATGAAGAGACAGGAGAATATATTCCACTTTGCTCAGATGGTGGTATTGTCTATGACAACCACATGGCTTTAGCATTAGCAATGGGATCTGACTTTGTAATGTTAGGTAGATATTTTGCAAGATTTGATGAAAGCCCTACTAGAAGAATGTTGTACAATGGTACATATGTTAAAGAATATTGGGGTGAAGGATCAAACAGAGCAAGAAACTGGCAACGTTATGATGCAGTCAGCAAGAGCGGTGGTATGGTCTTTGAAGAAGGTGTTGACTCATACGTACCATATGCAGGTGCTTTATCAGTAAACGTAGAGCAAACTACTGCTAAGATTAAGGCTACAATGGTAGCTTGTGGATCCAAAACAATTTCAGAGTTCCAAAAGAAAGCTCGTCTGGTACGCGTATCTTCAGCAAGTATTACAGAAGGTGGTGCTCACGACGTTATACGTAAGAACACTGAGGCAACAAGAGCATAGTTTGGCTTAAATGCTGTAATTATAGATTAATTAAAATAAATAGCTTTTGAATTATTTAAAAGCGTGATAATATTAATGCTTGGGCACTCAATGTCATTGAGTGCTTATTGCTTATTTAAGTGGGTTTATCAAAATCCCATATAGGAGGAAAATTAAATGGCAGATAAGAAAAAATATGATTTTACTAGTGAAGGTATCAATAAATTAAAAGAAGAGTTAGATAGAAGAAAAGGTACTGAAAGAACAGAAATTGCTAATAGAATTAAAGAAGCAAGATCTTTTGGTGACCTTTCTGAAAACTCAGAATATGATGATGCTAAAGAAGCTCAAGCTTTAAATGAGGCAAAAATTGTTGAGTTAGAAGATCTTCTAAAGAATGCTAACGTTATTGAGGATCATGAAATTAGCAAACACGTTATAGGCCTAGGTAGTAAAGTTACTTTAGAAGATATTAAATCTGGTGAGCAAGAAGAATTTACATTAGTATCACAAAAAGAGGAAGATATATTTTCTAGTAAAATTTCCACAGAATCACCAGTTGGTGTTGCGATCATGGGTAAGAAAAAAGGAGATAAAATAACAGTTTCTACTCCTGTAGGTTTGATTAAATATACTGTAGTTAAAATTGGTTAATATCAGAGAGGATTTAAGATGAGCGAGAACAAGGGAAATAATGGCACAGTAAACGCAGAACAAGATCTTAATGATCAGATGATTGTTAGACGTGAGAAATTAGACGAACTAAGATCTAGATCACTTGATCCTTTCCAAGAGGTTAAATATGACATTAGTCATTTAACAGCTGAAGTTAAAGATAAGTTTGAAGAGCTTGAAGGAAAAGAAGTTAGTTTAGCTGGTAGATTAATGTCTAAAAGAGGTATGGGTAAATCAAGTTTTGCCGATATTCAAGATAGAACAGGAAAAATTCAACTATTTGTTAATATCAAAAATTTACCAGAAGGCAAATATGAAGATTTTAAACATCTAGATATAGGTGACGTTATTGGGCTAAAAGGTGAGGTCATGAAGACCAAAACAGGTGAAGTGAGTGTAAGGGTTAGCGATTACACATTGTTAGCTAAGTGTTTACGACCTTTGCCCGATAGTTGGAGCGGCTTAAGTGATACCGAAACTAAATATAGACAAAGATATTTAGATTTAATTATTAATAAAGATTCTAAAGATACATTTGTCCTACGTAGTTTAATTATTAGTCATATTCGCAAAATCTTAAATGAAAAAGGTTTCTTAGAAGTTGAAACACCAATATTGAATACAGTTCCAGGTGGAGCTAATGCAAGACCATTTGTTACACACCACAATACTTTGGATATAGATATGTATTTACGTATTGCTCCAGAGTTATATTTAAAGAGATTAATTATTGGTGGTATGGGAAGAGTTTATGAAATTGGTAGAAACTTCAGAAATGAAGGTATGAGTCATAAGCATAATCCAGAGTTTACAATGATGGAGCTTTACCAATCCTACGCTGATTACAATGATATGATGAATCTCACAGAGGAGATTATTAAGAGACTTGCTAAAGAAGTAGTCGGTAAATCTGAGTACGAATGGGACGGTCATGTTATTGATTTAGCTAATGACTTTAGAAGCTTAACTATGCTTGATGCGGTTAAAGAGTACTCAGGTGTTGATTTCAATGAAATTGAGGACGATGCTGCAGCTTTTGCAATAGCAAAAGAGAAAAATGTTGAAACTCAAGAAATGTGGAGTAAAGGTGACATACTAAATGCATTCTTTGAAGAATTTGTTGAAGATAATTTAATTCAACCTACATTTATTTATGACTATCCAATTGAAGTGTCACCATTAAGTAAACAGAAACCAGAAGATCCTGCATTTACTGAGAGATTTGAGTTATTCATAGCAGGTGATGAATATGGTAATGCCTATTCAGAGCTCAATGATCCATTCGAGCAACGTGCAAGATTTGAAGCTCAAGAGAGTAGACGTAGTGCTGGTGATGATGAGGGTATGAGAATTGATGAAGATTATATCAGAGCTCTCGAATATGCTTTGCCTCCAACTGGTGGTTTAGGAATTGGAATTGACAGATTATGTATGTTGTTAACTGGAAATGATAATATCCGTGACGTACTGCTATTCCCAACAATGAGACCAGTGGGTAAGGAAAAGGTTGAAAATAGGGATTCGTTAAAAGAAACTTACGAAACTTACGACAAACTTACGACAGAAAAAATCGACCTTTCAAAAGTGAAAGTTGAACCATTATTTGAAGATATGGTTGATTTTGATACATTCTCAAAATCTGATTTTAGAGTTGTAAAAGTTAAGAACTGCGAAGAAGTTCCAAAGTCAAAAAAACTTTTGAAATTTACATTAGATGATGGTTCTGAAAAAGAAAGAGTTATTTTATCTGGTATTAAGGAATATTACAGCGCAGAGAGCTTAATTGGAAAGACACTACTTGCAATTTGTAATCTTCCTCCTCGTAAGATGATGGGAATCGACTCAGAAGGTATGATTATATCTGCAATTTGTGAGTACGACGGAGAAGAAAAACTTAACTTAATAATGTTGGATGATAATATTCCAGCAGGATCAAAATTATATTAAAGAACACGCTAATTATGAAACTGGGGTTTGTTAAGAATCCAAGTTTAATTTTTATAATTGGATTATTAGAATTATTAAACTATATAATAGGATCAATTTAAAGAATAATAAATATTAGATAATCACTGGCTATAATATGAGCAAACAACTTAAGGCAGATCCAGGAGGTAATAAGATGAATAAAATGCAAGAACTAATAGATGAACTCATAAAAGCAAATGAAGATGGAACATACAAAACATATAAAAGCACAGAAGAAATAAAAGCAATGAACAATGAAGAAATACAGATTATATATTCCAACATGAAAAACTATCTATCAGACAAAAGAACACACATCTTCCTCCACAGGTAATCTATTTTGCATTAAATAAATGGGTAACAGCTGAAATGACTGTGGGTGCAACGAAAGGATAAGGTATAAAAATGGATAACAATAGTAAAAATATTATTCTGCCAGGAACAGCAGCAATGCTTCCCTATCTGACACATGGAAAAAGCAGGGCTATTAATGCTGAAAACAGGACAGGAGAAAAGGGAAAGGGCGGTATGGCAGCCAGCGTTCTCGGAAAATCAAGAAAAGGCAGTCCGTGTTTGAATGATATCCAGCCGGGAGAGACGGTTGTTTTAGGAGAAATAGATGGTCCGGGAATCATTCATCATATATGGATAACAACGGATAATAAAACGTCTGAAGGAGATTGCTTTGTTCTTAGGGATCTGGTTCTCAGAATGTATTGGGATGGCGAGGAAAATCCATCAGTAGAAGTACCGTTAGGGGATTTTTTCTGTTGTGGATTTGGAAAAGAGTGTTATATCAATTCCAGTCTTATAACAGTTGTTCCATCCAGAGGGTTAAATTCTTATATTCAGATGCCATTTAAAAAGAAAGCAGTTATTACATTAGAAAATCAGCATGCAAATGCAATTCCGGCTTTTTTTTATCAGATTGATTATAATTTATATAATTACCTGCCAGAAGAAACGGAATATTTTCATGCAAGCTGGAGGAGAGAAGCTCTTACCGAGCTGGGAAAAGATTATGTTATTGTAGATGGAATAAAAGGTAGTGGTCATTATATTGGTACATATATAGCATTGTCTACACTTCAAAGATATTGGTGGGGCGAAGGAGAAGTAAAGTTCTATATTGATGGAGATGAACAATATCCAACAATCTGTGGAACCGGAATGGAAGATTACTTTGGAGGTTCCTGGAGTTTTGCCAGACATGAAGACGGAAAAACGATAGAACAGACATATACAACTCCTTTTCTTGGATATCCATTTTATTCAAGGCATGATGATCTGGTAAATAATTTATATCATAATGATGATTGTCCGCCAATGCGCGGTTTTTATCGCTGGCATGTCATGGATCCGGTGTTTTTTGATGAGGAGCTTAAGGTTACTGTGCAACAGATTGGTGTTGGACATAAAGGTTTATTTGAACGTCAGGATGATTTGTCAAGTGTTGCATACTGGTATCAGAAGGAACCACATAATGTTTTTCCAAAGCTTCCTGAGAAAGAAAAAAGATGGCCAAGATAGAAAAGGGAGCAGAAAGGTCAATTGATGCAAAAAGAAAAAATGCTTCAGGAAATTGATCGGGCACAAATAGTAATTAATCAGAATCAATAAAAAGTTTAACAGGGAAAAATGAGGCAGAAATATCAATTTATGGCAGAAACGGGATGGATTAATGATCCAAATTGATTGATATATTTCAAAGGAAAGTATCATTTTTTCTATCAGTATAATCCATATCAGAGTTTCTGGGAAAATATGCATTGGAGACACGCTGTCAGTGATGATTTGATTCAAAGGGAGTATCTTCCAGTTGAATTAGCACCAAGTGAGCTTTATGAAGATCATTTGAAGGGTGGATGTTTTTCCAGAAGTGCAATTGAATTTGACGGAAAACTATATTTAATATATACAGCAGCAACGAAGCATGGAAATGGATTTGTCCAGACACAGTGTGTTGCTTATAGTGAAGATGGTATTCATTTTGAAAAATATGAAAAAATCCGGTTTTAACAGCACCGGAAGGGATTTCGCCAGATTCCTTCCAGGATCCCAAGGTATGGAAACAGAAGACAGCCACGTAAAATGATGGGAGAGTCTTGGGGAATGTTATTAAGTGCTATTCATGAGTATGATGGCGAAGAGAAGCTTAATTTAATCATGCTGGATAGTAACATTCCAGCTGGAGCTAAGGTATATTAAATTTAATTTTAATGTGGATTTAAATAAAAAAACTAAATAAATTTTGATTGATAACTCAAAAAGTTAAATCTAGTTAATAGCTTGATATTGTGTAAGTCTTGCTAAATTTAAACGATAGATTTGTTTCTATCGTTTTTTTATTTTACTTTGATTAGTAAAATGCAGACTTACAGAAAATTCTTAAAAAGTGAATTGAAAATTTAAAAAAGTATTGAAAAATCAACTTTTTAGCCATAATATACAAATAAAAAAATAAGTTCGTATAACAAGGGTATGGTATGGTAAAAAAATATAGAAATGATTTTATGAATCCTGAAATTCTTAAAAGAATTGAACAGGTTGAAAAGTCTTCTAAAGTACAGGAAGGATTAAATGAAATAAGAAGAGGTATGAGTGGAAAGACTTCGAATTTATTTAATCCAAAATTTATAATAATATTCATCTTTTCAATTGTAGCTTTACAATTTAGTTATTACTTATTTGTAATATTTTTAATTGTTTGTTTTTCAATATTTGGGAAAAATGAAGAAATAAAATTTGATATTGATAGTTCTTATGAAAACAATGTTATATTACCTATTTTGCAGGAAATTTTTCCAGGTACAAGCTTAAATTATTCTGAAGGAATTGATGAGGACGTGTTTGTTAAACTTCTACCTAAATGCGAAAAATATTATTCGGATTGTCATATTATATTTGCAGATGAATCTAAGACTGAACTTTCTAATATGAGTGCATACCACTACAGAAGTAGAAAAAAGTCGGGATATATATCGATCAATGATTTTTATGGTCAGGTTATGTTAATTAGGCAAAAGACGAATATAAGGGGGCATATAAGGATAGTTCCATTGATAAATAGTACTAGTGAAGATGAAGAAACTTACATGCCTTATGGAAGTAAAATGTCAGATGAAACAGAAATTAAGACAGAATCAATTTGTTTTAATGAATCATATTCTATATTTTCAACAGATCAATTTTATCCAAAATTAATTTTAGACCCAATCACGATAGAAATCTTAAATGATTGGAGAAAAAAGATAAAAGTTTGTGTGTATATTGATGAGAACTATATTGCAGTAGGTTTTGATTCAAGTAGAAAAATGTTTTCCATGCCAACTACAAGCAATGAAACTGCAAATTTATCTCTTGTAAGTGAATATGAAAAGGTTAGAAAAAATTTAGGGGATTTTTATAATTTTATTAATATAATTAGAGAAAAATTATAAAGAAAAATATAGAGGAGTAAGTATGAATAAATATTTTACTTTTGTATTATTATTACTCTGGATAGTAATAGTTTTCGCAGTAATGGAGGGAGTTTCAATGGATAAATATATAAGTGTAGAACACTTACTAATGCTTTTACCAATAATATTGCTAATTATGTTAGTAGTATTTTTTATAAAAAAGTCAAATAAATTAAAAAGATATCAAATAATAATAGATGAATCAAAGAAAAATGTTGATATAGCACTTGCAAAAAGATACGATACAATTTTGCAAATGTTGAAGATAGCAAAATCATATGCTGCTTATGAAAAAACTACATTCATTGATTTAGTTAAGCTAAGGGGAAGTGCCAGTGTCAGCGATTTTAATAAAACAATCAATGACCAAGACAAAGTTATAGGTAAGATTTATGCTTTAGCAGAGGCTTATCCAGAATTAAGGTCTTCAGAAGAATTCTTAAATCTACAAAATCAAATAGATGATGAAAATGAGCAATTAGCTGCAGCAAAAAGAATAGTTAATAGCAATATAAGTTTATTTAATCAGGAAATTGTTGCTTTTCCAACATCAATTGTTGCAAAAATAAACGGATTAAAAAGAATAGAATTTATGAAGGAAGATAATATCGATATTAAGAAAAATATAGATAATTTAGATTAAGATAGTGATTTATATTGAATTTCTATGATTTTAGTATTAAAATCATAAAAATTTTTATAATCAAATTTTAGTAAAAGTGGGTAAATGATGATGAGAGAAATAAAACATATGGAAAAGACAAAGAAATTTAGTGCATTGATTTTAGCTTGTGCAATTTTATTATCTTTATTCCAGGTAACCGATGTCTTGGCGCAAAATAAGACAGTTGTTAATGCAAGGGTTTATTATAAAGGTGAAAAACCAGAAAAGTTAGTAAACGAAATTGATAGAGGTTTTTGGAGAGACCCAGAAGAGGTCGAATACCCTACTGCAGGTTATCAAGAAAAAGAATTAGATAATGGTGTTAAGTATTTTGACTTTACATATGCAGTTGATAATTTGAGAGTTGGTAAATCTTATAAACCTGATTTTTCTGATGATTCAGGAAATGGATATGAAGTTACTCCTGGAATGGTAGCTCAAAATGATTCTGGTCAACAAACTGTAAATGTAATAATTAAGCGAAAAGGTACTGCTTTCTTACAATTTGTAGATCAAAGTGGGGCTAAAGTTCCTCTGAAAGTTAATTATGATTATGAGATATATATTAAGAATTTTAAATTTGATGCAGATACTGAAGGTGGCAATTCTTTGTTCTACTATGAGTTTCCAGAAATTAATGATGATGGTTCAATCAAATCAAATTTATTTAATGCTGAAATACTTTTGCAGGAAATAATTAATACTGCAAATGGTGAAAAAGCAATTATAAAAAAGGTTGAGAAGATAGATGAAGAACATAGTTATAAAATTACTTTAGATAAAATAAAATATAAAACCATTAAATTGAATTTAACTATAGCATCAGAGTTACCTTTGAAATTTAGAGATGGCACAGCTGATGTAACAATTGATTTTAGTGGCGAAAAGACTAAACATAGACTTACCTTTAATAATGCAGAGGTTAAAAAAGTAGGTTCGGAAAATATAATTAGCAAAGAATTAACCATTAAAGTCCCTGAAATAACGGGTGATAATTCTTCAAGAGTCATACTGGAGAATTTACCTGGATTGTTGAGTACCAATAATTATGGTATTTTTTCACAGAGTTTTGATTCAGAATCTAATGTATTAAAAGTTAATTTGGGTAGAAAATTAGCTGTAGGGGTATTTAAGATCCCTGATATGGAGATTGATCAAACTACTACAAACTTTACCTTTATTGATTTTGCTGAGAAGAATCAAGTTAAAAGTATTACATTAGGCTTATTTGATAAGAGTGGCAAATTAATAGCTCGTAGCAAGCCATCTCTTACAGGAGAGGTCTTTGATATTGGTATCGCTCCAGGTGAGTATACTATTAAGATAATTAAAGCTCCTGAAAATTTAAAGAAGGATTATGAAATTGAACAAGAACATAAATTAGTTATAGATAAAGACGGATATACATACTTGGATCCAAAATATGATGAGTCAGGTAAAATTATTTGGGGAGGTCCGAACGGTGTAGTCGATAAGGACAATTCAGGAATAGTTGACCTGAACATTGTGGGATATAAAACTCCATTGAAATTTATTATTCCACATAAAGTTAAAACAGAAAAATATATCGTTGAAAAGGATGAAGGACAGGTTGCTCAAGGAGTATTTAGTAAAGATGGAGAAACCTTAGTCAAGACTACTACGGTTAATCCGAATCAAGAAATAGAGTTTGAAATTCAACAAATCATTCATCCTGATTATAAAGCAAGACTTGTTAATAAATATAAAAATGGAACGGTTACGTTTGCGGTAAGTTCTAACTTAAAATTAGAATTGAAAGATATTATCGATAAAGATAGGTTGGAATTTATTACAAATTCTTTGACTGTTGAAGAAATAATAAATGGACAGAGACAAGAAGTAAAAGATATAAATGTTGAATTCAATGCAGCTACAAATACTTTAAATTTAATAGATAAAACAGAAATTGTTGAATATAACCTGGATCTTAACGATAAAACAGAACTTAAACCTAAACGATTAATAGCAATAAGATTTAAGACAAAAGTTAAAGATATAGCTGATCTAAGTAAATGGAGTAAAGATTTTAAAAATTCAGCTGTAAGTCGTAAAGATGAAAGTACAGTAGATCTTATCCCTAACTTGAAATTTAAACTTAAGAAGTCATGGCTAGGTGACCACAATTACCAAAAAGATTTTACCGTTGATGCTTTTATAAACTCTTTGAAATTGAGAGTGCTTAACAAAAAAGATGGTAATGAAATTGCGGTTAAGAATCTAAGAGAATATCTTGATGCAAAAGAGATTGCTAAACTTGATTTTAATAATAAATCATGGGAATTGAATTTTTCTCTTCCTAAATACGATAAGGCAAGTCTGAGTTTAGGTAAAAGTCAATGGAAAGAATTAGATTATGAAGTTATTGAGGAGTTACCAGAAGGATTAGCAAATAAGTACATATCAGAAAACCCAATAAAGGCAGACGATAAGTTTAGTTTCAACTTGAATAATGCTCCAAAAGCTCAACTATTTAATCTTGAATTGGATAAAGTTTGGGAAAATGTAAAAAATAAGGAAGATTATCTAGCGGTATTTAAGCTATATCAACTTAATCAACAAGATGAAATAATAAATGCGTTTGAGTTTTCAAAGAATAAACTTGAGTTAATTGATAAAAATGGAGATAAATATTCTTTCTTAACTTATGAGTTAATTGATGGAGTGATAAAGGAAATTCAAATTACACCGAATGTTGAGTGTGATGGAGATCACTATCTGATAAGGAATTTACCAAAATATGATAAAAAAGGTGAAGCTTATAAATATAAAGTAAGTGAAAGTAAAATAATTCATGATTCTGAAGATGTTAGTGATTTGTTTGATACAAGTTATAGTGGGACTTACGATGTAGATAAAGATTCAGTTTATAAGGTTGAGATTAAAAATATGAAAAAACCTGAAACTACAACCACCACTACTACAGAGACCACTACAACGACCACTGCCACAGAAACTACCACTACAACTACTACGGGAACAACTACAGTAGTCACTGAAACTACGACTGAATCAACCACCACTGCTACTTCAACGACACCAACTACCGTTTCAACGACAGTACCGAGTGAAACTACAGAAGATACAACAAGTACTTCAACTGAAATAGAATCTTCTACAACAATACATGAGAGTAAATCAACCTCGACTCCGAGAACACCATCGAAGACGGGTGAAAAAGTAAATAACTCTTATTTTGTAGGTTTAATTTTTATCTCAATAGCAACATTGATTTTTGGGATTATGAAACGTAGTAAAGAAAATGCTGAGCAAGCAGAAGATTAGACGGATACGTTGCTAACCGGATAGCAAGAATTTAAAGTTCAATAAAGTTCATTAAAGTTTAAACATATAAGTGGAAATTTGTTTGAGCTTTACTCCTAAGGGATGACAATTGTGTAAGACATCTGTCGTCCCTTATTTATTTGTCCTAAAGTTGCGTTTGATTTTACTAGCTATCATTTAATAAATGCAATTAATTATACTAATAATATTTTTTTATTTAATAGCAGCCGAATAAGGCAAAAGAATTTTAACGGTGAAAATATTCTTATCATTAGAAAATTTCATTATACCTTCATATTTTTCAACGATATTTTCTACATTCTGTAGTCCGATACCAGAGCTGCGATTTTGACGTTTAGAACTGAGGAAGGTTCCATCACGCTTGGCAATTTTTCCGTTGAAAGAGTTTGAAATTTGAATGTATAGAAATTGTTTACGTTGATGGATTTTTATATCCACTTCCTTTTTTACAGTATTATTTTGAATTCTGTTGCAAGCTTCTTGTGCATTGCTAAGTAAGTTGCTCAAAAGAATAGATAGCTCGATGTCATCAAAAGGTTGGTTTTCTGCGAGCATGGTTGAAATCTTAACTTTTATTCCATCAGCTTCCATTGTAGCTTTGTTTTGTTGCAAAATACTATCTATAACATAATTTTTAGTCAGTACAATATTTGTTTTGACTATTGGGCTATCTATTAATTTTGATATATATTCGCTTGCAGCATCTTGCTTATCATTGTTGCAAAGAAAATAGATATTTTGTAAGTGTTTTTTTATATCGTGATGGAACTTTTGAGCTTCTTCTTCACGACTGAGGAATTTGGCTGTGTAATTTTTCTCTACTTCTAACAAATGGTTAGCCATTTGCGAAACTTCCATCGTATCTCTAATTATGTGATATTTATCCAAGTAGAAAAATGCTACTAGTGATATAGATGTAAAGAATACAGAGTTGAAATAGTAGAATAATCTGAAATTATTACTAATAGTTTCTAAGAATAGGGCATAACAGGCAATGCAAACTATAATCATAATATGAACACTTGAAGAAATTAATTCATAAGCTGTGTTGTAGCCTTTGATTCTTAATTTCCTGAGAAAAAGCAAGAAATTGTTCATTACTAGAAATGAAAGGCAAGCAATGATTTGTGTGCTAGGAGATAATAATGGTAATAGAGTACCGGTGTTGTTGTTATTTACTATTGTGCTATGAATACCTGCAGCGAAGAAACGGCAGGCATATTCAAGCAAAATTAAAATATTGATTGTGTGCAATTTATAACGTAATTGTTCTTCATAAAAAATATGAGCAATGAGCAAAGATATTATATATGTCGGTAATATTGATGACAAAAGCTTTGCTTGAAAAAAGTATGTTGAAAATTGAAAAATGAAAAATATTAGTATAAAAAGTGGATAAATTTTTATTGTAGAAGCTTTCTTGTACAAAAAAGTGTCTAAGAAGTTTATAAATATATAAGTTTCAAGTGCAGAAACTACTATATATATAAGTATGTTTATAGTATTAGGCATAATGATCTCCAGTTATTTTTATCCAGTTATTAGTTGTTTTTATATTGATAATTCATATCAGTAAATAGACGATACTAAATACATTATAGAAATATATTTTCATTAGAGAAACATATTTTTAAAGCCAAGTTAATTCTGGCTGACCAAATCCATGAATTTTTCCATAATATCTTTATATCTGTATTTTGAAACAGGAATCTCTGTATTGTCTTCTAAAGTCAAACTTGTAGCATTTACCTGAGTAACATAGCGCAAATTTACAATGAAGCTCTTATGTACTCTTATCGAGAATTCATCCTGTAAATCAGATTCAATTTCTGAAATTTTTCCATAAAAATTAAAAGTTTCATTCTTGGTGACTAAGTTAATTTTCTTCAGGCTAGATTCAAAATACAATATCTCAGATAGTTTAACTCTGTGTGCTCCGTCATTGTTACTAAATGTAAAGATTTTACTATTGAAATTTTTACTGCCTACTAGTATTGGTTTAACTGTTTTTAATAGTTCTTTTTTATCAACTGGTTTTAATAGATAGCGCAAAGCATTAACCTTATAACCATCAACGGCGTATTCATCAGTAACTGTAACAAATATTATATTAACTAGGGGATCAATTTGCCTGATTAATTCAGCAGTTTTTAAACCTGATATTGGATCCATGAGTAGATCTAAAAATATTAAATGAAAACTTTTAAATTTATGAGCATTAAGCAAATTGTAACCATTATCGAAAACTTTAACATCTACGGGCATATTTTCATTCTTTAATTCTAGTAGATAGCTCTTTAGACGAGAAAGTTCTAGCGGATCATCATCGCATATTCCTATATAGTACATAAAATTTCACAAACCAGCCTTCTAAATAAATAATTTCACTAATCTCAACGTGTCCGATTATAGCACAATAGTGTCCGTTTGTGCAATTTGACTAGTAAAAGAAAATAAAAGATATATTCTATGGTTATAGAGTTTAAAAACTAATTAAAGGCTTCTGTAGAGAATAGATAGGAGGATTAGTTATGGATAATAATAAACAGAATGAAGTTCCTGAAGCAGGTATGCAGAAGACCTTGTCTTTGTGGAACTTCTTCACAATCGGCTTCGGTGCGATAATTGGTACGGGCTGGGTATTGCTAGTTGGTGATTGGATGATCCTTGGTGGTGGTCCAGTTCAAGCTATGATAGCCTTCTTAATAGGTGCGATATTCTTGCTACCAATTGGTGCAGTTTTCGGAGAGTTAACAGCAGCAATACCTGTATCAGGTGGTATTGTTGAATATGTAGATAGAACTTTCGGTCACAATATGTCATATGTAACTGGATGGTTCTTAGCTTTAGGTAATGGTATTCTTTGCCCTTGGGAAGCAATAGCTATCTCAACATTGATATCAGAATTGTTTGCTGAATTACCTGGATTAGGTTGGTTAAATTCAGTTAAGCTATATACAATTTTAGGCGCAGATGTATACCTATTCCCAACATTAATTTCATTGGCAGTAGCTGTTTACGTTATTAGCTTAAACTTCCGTGGAGCATCATCAGCAGCTAAATTGCAATCGTTCTTAACAAAAGCTTTATTAACAGGTATGTTAATAGCTATGGTCGTTTCATTCATCAAAGGTAGTCCAAAAAATATTCTACCTTCATTTGATAAAGTACAAGGCCCTGTTACAAGTACAAGTGCAAATAGCATGTTCCAAGGTATTGTTTCAGTTTTAGTTATGACTCCATTCTTCTATGCAGGTTTCGATACTATACCTCAACAAGCAGAAGAAGCTTCAGCTGATTTAAACTGGCAAAAATTCGGTAAAATTATTTCAGCAGCATTATTAGCATCTGGTATATTCTACATGATTTGTATTTACTCATTCGGTACCATTATTCCATGGTCAGATTTCATTAAGAATTCAGTTCCAGCTTTAGCAGTATTGAAACAAATTAATATGATTCTTTACGTTGTAATGTTAGTAATCGGTACATTAGGACCTATGGGACCTATGAACTCATTCTACGGAGCAACTTCTAGAATAATGTTAGCAATGGGAAGAAAAGGTCAATTACCTGAATCATTTAGTGAATTAGATGCAAATGGTTCACCAAGAATGGCTAACTTAGTAATGGCAGTATTAACATTAGTAGGACCATTCTTAGGTAAGAAGATGTTAGTTCCATTGACAAACGTTTCAGCATTAGCATTTATTTTCTCATGTACTATGGTTTGCTTCGCATGTTTGAAGATGCGTAGAACTGAACCAGATTTGCCAAGACCATACAAAGTACCTGGTGGAAAATTTGGTATATCCCTTGGTTGTTTAGCAGGTCTAATAGTTGTAGGTTTACTAGTAATTCCTGGAAGCCCAGCAGCTTTAAACCTAGTTGAATGGTCAATCGTAGGTGCATGGTTATTAGTAGGACTAATACTTATGTTTGTTAGCAAATCTAAGAAAAAAGCATAAGAAATAACAAAAAAGAGAGTGATTACTGTCAATTCTAATTACAAGAAGCCATTCATAGATTAATGAAAATTAGTTTATAGATTAAGTAATAGAAGTTAAACGGTAATAAAAAGTTTAACCAAGTTGTAAGGCAAGCCTTATAACGAAGAAAGAATAACAAAAGTTATTAACAAAAATGCAAAAAGTTAAAAGATAATAGGAGGAAATTATTATGAAAAAACTTGCATTAGTAAACGCTACATTGATAGATGGTCATAGCGACGACGCTATTGAAAATTCATTGATTTTAATCGGTGAAGACGGAAAAATTGAATACGCAGGTCCTAAAAAGGATTTTGACGGTTCATATGAGACCAAAGATTTAACCGGCAAAACAATTATGCCAGGTTTGATCGACTCCCACTTGCACTTCTCAGGAAACCAAACTGATGATGATACAGATTGGGTACTAGAACATCCAATTCAAAAGACAGTTGTTGCAGTACAACAAGCTCATGACTGTTTGGAAAGAGGTATCACAGCTTGTGGTGAAATCAGCCGTTCAGGTATCTACATTAGAGATATGATCGAACAAGGTATTATGGAAGGACCTCGTGTTGTTGCTACAGGTTTAGGTCTATGTCGTACAGGTGGTCACGGTGACTCACACAAATTACCATCCGAATACAATAACTGGTCACACCCATGGGCTGAAAGAGTTGATGGACCTTGGGAAATCAGAAAAGCTATCAGAAGAAGATGCCGCGAAAACGCTGACGCTATTAAGATTTGGTCTACAGGTGGTGGTATCTGGAGATATGACCAAAAACTAACACAACACTATTCATATGAAGAAATTAAAGCAGCAGTTGATGAAGGTAAACTATCAGGAATTCCAGTATGGAGTCACGCAGAGGGTTACGGCGGAGCTCTAGATTCAGCTAAAGCTGGTGTTCACCTAATTATTCACGGACAAACATTGAATGATGAATGTCTAGAATACATGAAGAAGAATGGTACATACTTCTGTCCAACAGCTCAATTCTTGAGCGAATGGTTCAAGACATATGAACCTCCTTACATTCCAGAAGTTCACGATAAATATGAAGGTGATACAGTAGCAGAGAAAGAATTACAACGTTGCTACGAAAACCTACGTAAAGCTGTTGATAAAGGTATTCAATTGGTTACAGGTTCAGACTCATTCTGTTCAAGTCTAACTCCTTATGGATCAACATTGATCGGTGAGCTATACACTTGGGTAGAAAAAGTTAAATTGCCAGTAATGTACACAATTCAAGGTGCTACAAAACGTGGTGCTGAAATGTTACAAATTGATGATATTACAGGTACATTGGAACCAGGTAAATTTGCTGACTTGCTAGTATTATCTGCAAACCCAATGGATAATATCCGTAACTTAACAGTAGAAAATATGGAAATTATCATGAAGGGCGGAAAAGAAATAGCTCATTAATGAATAGAAGTATTTCATACTAATAATCAAAACTCTTTTACCACATTGTAGATATATATATCTACAATGTGGATATATATATAAGGTAGGACACTATGCATCCACTAGCCAAATTCTTATTATTCTTTTTAGGTTCTTTTGCATCAATGTCTGTTTTAAGTTTCATAATTAAATTTCTTTTTTTAAGTTTTTATAAATCAAAAAATAGAGCCACCTATGATAGAAAAGAATACACATTGATTTTAGAGAAGAACTTAGTCTATAGAGTCACACAAACTTTCATTAGATTGTTGATATTAATTATAGTTTTGTTCTTATTACGAGAAGATAAACTAGCTATTTTGGGAGTTGGTGCAGGTATTATTTTAAGTAGCAAACTGCAAATGATTTATTATTTGCGTTTGATCAAAAAAGATTTATCGAATTCAAGCACAGAGCAAGTTAGTGTGGAGGTGGAAGATTAATGGGTTTAAACAAACTATTTCTCACAATTAATATTCCGGGCTACATAACAACAATGGTAGTAATTTCTATTATTTTAATTATAGTTGCGTGGTTAATTGGCCGAAAAATTACAGTGCATGGCATTGGCAAAGCTCAAGCCTTTGCTGAATTAGGTACCGAAATGTTGATGAATCTTGTAGAAGATATTATGGGTAGTCGCAAAAAAATGTTGAAATATACACCTTTTTTAGCTTCCATGTTTTTATTTATAATAATAGCTAATTATTCTGGAATGGTTCCAGGAGCAGGTATGATTTCTCAGTTTGTCGCGCCAACATCGACACTTACAGTTACATTAGGTCTAGGAATATCAGCTTTGATTTTAACTATTACATTTGCTATCAAGGCTAGAGGCACAAAAGCTTTTCTAAAAAGTTTTATTCAACCATATGCAATAGTTTTGCCACTTAATATTATTGATGAAGCTACAAAACCAGTTTCATTGGGATTAAGGTTATTCGGTAGTATTATTGCAGAAGAAATTTTAATAGCAGCAGTTTATAATATTATGCCTTGGGTTGCACCAATACCATTTTATTTTATAAGTGTATTCTTTGGAGCACTACAAGCATTTATTTTTACAGTCTTGACCTCAATCTATATAAGTGGGGCCACATCAGAAGAATAATATATTTGAAACTTATGTTGAAAAAATGATTACATAAGTGAAAGGACGAATTATGAGTGATAATGCAATTTTTGCAATAAGTACAGCTATAACAATGGCATTTTCTATATTAACACCAGCAATAGCTCAAGCGATTGCCGCAAAACAAGCTTTTGACACTATTGCAAGACAACCAGAAAAATCAAGTGACGTTAGAACTATGCTAATTTTAGCTTTAGCATTTATGGAAGCTTTGACAATCTATGGTTTGTTGATTAGTTTCATGTTAATTGGAAATATTTCATAGATTTTGCTGACAATTAGTGAAGTCTGAAAGGAGTTTCATATGTTACATATAGAACCACAATATATACCAATAGTAGTAATCAACTTTCTAATTGTTGTTTTTATATTAGCCAAGTTCTTATTTAAACCATTGGTTAAAGCTATTCAAGATAGACAAGATTCTGTTGAAGACATAACAAAGAAAATTAATGAAGAAAAGAAAAAATTAACAGAGTTACAAAGTGAATACAATGATTTTGAAGAGTGCTTTAATCTAAGAAAAAAAGATAATGAAGCTGAAATAAATAAATCAGCTGAAAAATATCGCCAAGAGAAGTTAGACGAAATAAATGCAGACTTAAAGAGAAAGGAAGCTGAAGTTCTGGAGGAATTGAGAAAAGAGCGTATTTATACAGCTAAACAATTCCAAGATGATTTTGTTGAATTATCTACTAGTCTTGCAGAGAAAGTAATCAATAGAGCACTGACAGAAGAAGAAAAAAGTAATTCTATAGATCTTTTCCTGGAGTCTTTGGAAGAAAGTAGTATTTCAAAGATAAATAATAATAAGGACTAGGGTATGGGGGAATGACAATGATAGAAGAGAATAAAGATATTTTTATTGATCAAGTTGAAATTGTCTCTGCAGTTGCTTTTACCCAAGACCAGAAGAATAGATTGGAAAAAATTATGATAGCAAAGTTTCCTTACAAGGAGTTAGAGTTTACCTATAAAGTTGATCCAAACATAATAAGTGGAGTAATTATAAATAGTGCAGACTTTATCTTAGATTCTAGTTATCGTAAATATATGCAAGATTTATTTAAAGAAGCTTTTGCAGACTCTCAGTACAAATAGGTGCGAGGTGAATTATGCGTGAAAATGCAAATAAAACAGGTTCAGAATTTGAAAATATAATTGAAGATAGCAAGAATAAATCTCAAGACCTGTCAGAGTTTTCTTATATGAATAAAGATGAAGAAACCCTCTCGCGTGAAAGTAAGTTTACAGACGTATTAGGGAAAATAAAATCCTACCAAAAAAATACTGATATAATGCAAAATTTTGAAGAAACGGGTACAGTACTTAGTCTGGGAGATGGGATTGTTATAGTATCTGGTCTACAAGATTGCATGCTAAATGAAATTTTGAAATTCTCTGACGGTACACTAGGAATAGCGCTAAACTTAAATAAAGATACTGTTGGTGTTGTTATTCCAGGAGATTATTTGCAAATTACAGCTGGAAGCAAGGTTAAGAGAACCGGTCGTTTGCTTGAAGTACCTGTTGGAGAAGAGTTGCTAGGTAGGGTCTTGAATCCTCTAGGAAGAAGCTTAGACGGTAAAGCAGAGTTAGAATTAAAAGAATTTAGGAACGTCGAGTCTCCTGCTCCAGGTGTTATGGCTAGAAAAGAGGTCAAGCGTCCTATGCAAACAGGAATTATTGCTATTGATGCATTAGTTCCAATTGGTAGAGGACAAAGAGAATTAATCATTGGTGACCGAAAGACAGGTAAGACAACTATAGCAATTGATACAATTATCAATCAAAAAGATAAAAATGTTATTTGTATATATGTAGCTATAGGTCAAAAAGAATCATCAGTTAAAGCGGTTTATGAAACCTTAGAAGAACATGGAGCAATGGACTATACATTCATTGTTATGGCTGCAGCTGGTGATCCAACAGCTTTGCAATATATTGCTCCATATGCAGCTTGTGCAATGGGAGAGTACTTCATGTACTCAGGCAGAGATGTCTTAATTGTTTATGATGATTTGAGTAAGCACGCTGTTGCCTATAGGGAATTATCATTGTTACTAAGGAGACCACCAGGACGAGAAGCTTATCCAGGAGATGTATTCTATCTCCATTCGAGATTATTAGAGAGAGCAGCCTGCTTGAATGAAAATGTTGGTGGAGGTTCAATGACTGCACTTCCAATAATAGAAACACAATACGGAGACGTATCTGCATATATTCCAACTAATGTAATTTCTATTACAGATGGACAGATTTTCTTAGATGGAGATATGTTTAAAGATGGTCAAAGACCTGCAGTTAACGCGGGAACATCAGTTTCTAGGGTTGGTGGTTCAGCACAATTGAAACCAATGAAGCAAGTAGCAGGTCAATTAAGAATGAAATTAGCTCAGTATAGAGAGTTGAAAGAATTTGCCAATTTCGGGTCTGATCTTGATGCAGACACAACAAGAAATCTGAAAATGGGCGATATACTGATGCAAGTTCTAGTTCAAAAACCACATCAAGTTTTCTCTGTTGCAGAACAAGTTGTTATGATTTACTCAGCACAGAATAAGTATCTTGATGACTTTGAACCAACAGAACTTCCTGAAGTTTTGGAAATGCTGAGAAGTATTTTAAATCAAGAGTTTAAGTATCTATGCCAGAAAATAAATTCAGGTGAAAAGATAGACCAAGATTTGCAAATTGATTTGCTAGCAGCACTTGATCAAATTTTTGATAGGATAAAGTATCAATTGTCCAATAATGACTGAGCTAAGCAGTAGAGACTAAATGAGGTAATTTATGAAAGAAAATTATCGCAGTATTAGAAATCGTATTAAGAGCATGCAGAGTACACTGCATACAACCAGTGCCATGAAAGCTGCTGCTGGAGCTAAGCTGAAAAAAATTCAGGGACAAGCTCTACGAAGTAAGGATTTTATGGACTTATTAAGAGTATTTATGGAAGATTTGCTCAAAGTGCAAAAATCTGAAATGAATATTAGTCAAAAAACTCAAGATATAATTTCCTCTCATGCAAGTGTAAAAAAAATAGGTGTAGTCGTCTTAGGCTCTGATCGTGGACTGGCAGGTAATTTTAATAATCTAATAGAAAATGGAATTGATGATTTCTATCTAGAGAAAAAAGAACCTGAGAATGAAGTTTTATTTTTGCCTATAGGTAAAAGAGTAGAAAAAGCCTTGAGAAAAAAGGGTCATCCAACTCTAGAAATACACAATATAGCAGATTTTCCAACAGAAATAGATTCGGAAAAGATAAACAAACAACTATTAAATTATTATCTAACAGAAGAATTGGACGAGATTTATATATTAAGTTTTAGATTCTACTCTGGAAGTAGACAAATAGTTGAATGTGAGAAGTATTTGCCATTTACTTTCGATTTTGAAGCGAGTAGTTCAGCTAAGACAAATAGAGATCCTGATTTTGGTATAACTGAGTTTGATCCGCAGGCTGAAAATATTTTAGAAAAATTATTTGAGCTTTATTTATCTACCTTTATTAGGCAGATTTTACTCGAAAGCAAGGCAAGCGAGCACTTATTCCGCATGAATGCAATGTCAAAAGCAGCAGAGAATGTAGAAGAATTGTTGGAGAAACTTAGAATTAGATTCAACCAGAGCCGTCAAGCACGTATAACATCAGAGATGATTGACATTATTAATGCTTCTAGGAATGAATAGTTGAGATTATAAAAGAAAAATAGATCTAAAAATAAGATAATTAGATTTAAAATGTTAGGAGGTCCTACAAAGTTATGGCAGAGAATATGGTAAATAAGCAAAATGAAGAAATAACTACTGCCTCAAATTTTGAAGATATAAATATTGGTGTTATAACTCAAGTAATTGGACCAGTAGTGGATGTTGAGTTTAGATCTGGTTACATGCCAGATATATATGAAGCAATTGAAGTTATGAACCCTGTAACTAAAACAAAAGTAGTTCTAGAGGTTGCACAACAAACTAATGTAAATGTTGCTAGAACAATTGCTTTGAACTCTACAAATGGTTTAGCAAGAGGGCTTGAAGCAAGAGCTACAGGTGATACCGTAAAAGTTCCAGTAGGTTCTGAGACATTAGGACGCATGTTTAATTTGTTGGGAGAACCTATAGATAATCTGGGTCCAGTTGATGCAAAAACAAGTGCACCAATACATAGAGAAGTTCCGACGTTTGTGGAACAAAAGCCTGTTGATGAGATTTTAGAAACTGGTATTAAAGTTGTAGACCTATTAACACCATATCCTAAAGGTGGTAAAGTTGGACTATTTGGTGGTGCTGGTGTTGGTAAAACAGTTTTGATAATGGAATTAATCCGAAATATAGCTTATGAGCACGGTGGATATTCCGTTTTCACAGGTGTTGGAGAAAGAACACGTGAAGGAAATGACCTATACTTTGAAATGAAAGAATCTGAGGTCTTGGACAAAACTGTATTGGTCTACGGTCAAATGAATGAACCACCAGGAGCACGTTTGAGAGTAGGTTTGTCAGGATTGACAATGGCAGAGCATTTCCGTGATGTTGAGCATAAGGATGTATTGTTATTTATTGATAATATATTCCGTTTCTCACAAGCAGGTTCAGAAGTTTCAGCATTGCTAGGACGTATGCCTTCTGCAGTTGGATATCAACCAAACTTAGCTCAAGAAATGGGTGAGTTGCAAGAGAGAATTACTTCAACAGACAAAGGTTCAATCACTTCAGTACAAGCAGTTTATGTTCCT
Organism: uncultured Fastidiosipila sp.; assembly: GCA_947253875.1. Taxonomy (GTDB): domain Bacteria; phylum Bacillota; class Clostridia; order Saccharofermentanales; family Fastidiosipilaceae; genus Fastidiosipila. The sequence goes on from CAMYAM010000010.1 coordinate 68,003, forward strand.
GCTGATGACTTAAGTGACCCAGCTCCTGCGACAACGTTTGCTCACTTGGATACATCAGTTGTTCTTTCACGTTCAATTGCTGACTTGGGTATATATCCAGCAGTAGACCCATTGGAGTCAAACTCATCGTTAATGAATCCGAATGTAATAGGCGAAGAACATTATGAAATAGCTCAATCGGTAATTAAAGTTATTCAAAAATATCAAGAACTGCAAGATATTATAGCTATTTTAGGTATTGATGAACTATCAGATGAAGATAAAGAAATTATCTATCGTGCGAGAAAAATTCAGAGATTCTTATCACAACCTATGCACGTTGCTGAGAAGTTTAACAATGTCCCTGGTCAATATGTTCCACTAAAAGAAACTTTACGTGGATTTAGGATGATTTTATCCGGTGAACTTGATGATGTACCAGAGTCTTGTTTCTATACCAAGGGTACGATAGATGATGTTATTGCAGCAGCCAAAGAATTAGAGGTGTCTAATGAGTGAAGATAAACTTTTTGAATTCGACATTATTGCAGCAAGTGGTGAAGAAGTTAGCTTAAAAGCTAGTTATATCCAAATTCACTGCGAAAGTGGCTGGCGTGGTATGCTGAAAGGCAATGGCCCTCTGTACGCTTTACTTGATCATGACAATATGTATTATGATGATGAAAAAGGTGTTAGAAAGTTTATCAATATAAACGGTGGTGTGTTGCGAGTTAAATCTGGAAAAGTTGAAATCTTGACTAAAGACTTTGAACTTCTTAGTGAAGCTGTCACTGCATAGGAGTTTATCTTTAAATTACATATATATGTTATTTATGTTATTAAGCCGTAGAAAAAGTTGTTTCTACGGCTTTCTTGTTATTTATATTTAACGCAGTCAATGAAAAAGCAGAAAATGAGTATATAAATAAAATTTGTATAAAGTATTAATTTAGTAACTTTTTAATGAATATGAGATTTTATGCGATTTGTTATTACATGTATTAGAAGTTTGATTTAAAATAGTAATAAGTTGATCAATTTGGATTAACCAATATTTGGACATAGGAGGTCTATTATGAGCATAGATATTAAAAAAATAGCAGAAGATTTATTCAATGTTGTAGTAAAGAATGATGAGTTGAGAGAAGGTTTCTTAAAAGACCCAATGGGTACAATTAAGAATAATGTAAAAGAAGCAATTTCAGAAGAAGAAGCTAAAAAAGTTGCAGAAGAAATTAAAAACAAATTGGATAGCGGTTTAAACCTTGGTTCAAATGCAGAAGCAGCTGCAGCAGCTCTTGGAAATGCAAATGACACATTAGGTAATATTTTCCCTGGTGCAGGTAATTAAATCTAATTCGGATTTTGCATAAAAATTGAGATAATGTGATTTTAACCTTTCTACTGTAATCAGTAGAGAGGTTTTTTATTGGGGTATAATGTAGATATAGTTCAAAGTAGTGAAACTGGGTAAAGAGTGATAACTAGAAAGGCACGTTTATATTATGGGCAAGAGTGACAAAGTGAAATTAATTAAGCCATCATTAGAGTTTGATCAGGAAATCATGGCATTTAGGCAAGAGTTTTTGGAATATGGTGGAAGTATGGACGGTTGTGGAAATTTAATCGGTTGTGAAACTACCAACGAATGGCTCGAAGAACTTGAGAAATTAAGTCGTGTTGAAACATGTCCGGATGGATATGTGCCAATGACTCAATTTATATGCGTTAGAGAAGCTGATAATAAGCTTGTAGGAGTAATTCAAGTTCGTCATTATTTTAATGATTATCTCGAGAAGTTTGGTGGCAATATAGGATACTCTGTCAGACCTTCAGAACGTAGAAAAGGTTATGCCACAGAAATGTTAAAGCTAATCCTATCATACTGTAAAGAACTGGGATTAGATAAGGTACTAATAACTTGTTTGGAAGATAATGAAGCTAGTAGAAGAGTTATTAAACATAATGGTGGAGTCTATGAATCGACTGTTTATGAGCCTAATCGCAAAGCTAATCTAGAGAGGTATTGGATAAGTTTGTAGTTGATATTGTTGGTGAGTAAGATAAGTAGAGAGTTGATGCAATATCTTGTTGTATGGAGGTGTAGGAATGAATGTGAAGAGATCGAAAACTATAAAGAGAGTTTCATTGTTTTTAGTTTTATCATTTTTTGTTTTATTACTGCCTGCTTGTGATAGAAATAGTGCAAATTATATTATTGATAATAAGCCAAAGATTGAAGGTACAGTAGAAGAAATTAATGAAGATACAATTTTGGTAGAGAATGAAACCGGAAAATACTCAGTATCTTTGGATATCAAGAATAAAGATAGCATGACAGATTTCTATATTGGTGATGTTGTGTATGTATATTATGATGGAGTAATATTGGAGACTTATCCAGCACAGATAAACAATACTCTGTTCATAGCGCTTAAAACGCCTTCTAAGGATAGACCGCAGAGGAATTAGGTGTGGGTTGCATTCTTTTCTAAGAAATGGGTAAAAATAGAAGTTATTGAAATTGTTTCTGGAGATGGATAAGAAAAGATATCAAAACTTGGGAGTTAGAAACACCAAATCTTGGCAGTTGATAATAACCAAACACTAAATCCTGATGCCAAAATTAAGCTTTTACCTTATAATAAACTTAATGTGGAATGCTAAAGTTAATACCCCTTTAGATAATAACTAACAAAAAATTACGCAATCCACGATTATTATTAAGAGGTGAAATATGCTAACTGGTAAATTGAGAAAGCAAGTAGATGCAATCTGGGAGACTCTCTGGAACGAGGGTAGCTCCAATCCCTTAACTAATATTGAACAAATAACATATTTAATTTTCATGAAGAGCCTAGATCAGACAGAGCTTGGCAAGGAACAGGATGCGAATCTTCTTGGACTAGAACATGTTTCAATTTTCCCTGATGGTAAGCCTGAATATCGTTGGCATGTGTTTAAGAATCTAGAAGCTACTGAGCTATTTACCTTAATGCAGCAGGAGATTTTCCCTTTTATTAAGAGCCTGCAAGGTGATGACGGGGAAACGTCTTTTTCTCGTTATATGAAAGATGCGATTTTCCAAATCAATAAACCTAGTACCTTGCAAAAGGTGGTTGAAGCAGTAGATAAGCTACCAACTGATGATAGAGATATGCAAGGCGATATTTATGAATATCTACTCTCTCAATTGCAACAATCTGGTACTAATGGTCAGTTTAGAACTCCAAGACATATTATTAATATGATGGTTGATCTAGTTCAGCCTACTCCTGAAGATTATATATGTGATCCTGCTATGGGTACTGCAGGTTTCCTAGTTGGTGCTGCTAATTATCTAAGGGATAAGCACAAA
>CAMYAM010000011.1 GCA_947253875.1 uncultured Fastidiosipila sp.
CATCATCCATTGCCCAACCTTTAATTGTAAAATCTTTTACAATTTGGTTTGCCCATTTTCTAAATTGGATGGCACGTTCGTTATTTACTTTAAACCCTACTGCAATAATTGCTTGAAGGTTATAGTGTTTTGTATTATATGATTTACCGTCGTTTGCAGTTATTAAGTATTTCTTAATAACTGAATTTTCTCCTAGTTCGTTATCGTCAAATATTTTTTTAAGATGCTGATTTATTGCCGAAACACTTACATCATATAATGCTGCCATCATCTTCTGCGTTAGCCAAATATTCTCATCCTCATATCTAATTTCAATAGCTTCCTGGTCATCACCGTTAGATGCAATAAAGGTCAAGTATTCAGCAGCAGATGACCTAATTTGAAGTTCTTTTTTATCTTGATTTTCGATTTTGCTTTTTTCCATTTCTTTACTCACAATTTCCTCCAAATATAATTTCTCATCTACTTTTAAATACGGGAACTAATCATGAATACAATAATATAATGAATTAAGGAATTTATCATCATGCTTTTTGTTGTTTGCAATTGATGATTGATGACATGATATGAAGTGAAACAAAAATTCATAAAAACAGGCACACTCCCCTATTTTCCTATATATTTACAAAATTAGATCAGCCTTAAAACTTCTCAATATTTCTCTGGAAAAAGCCCTCGTAACCCATAAACTTGATTTTTTTTATAAAAAGATATAATATCTCATGAGTTCGCAGAAATAATTTTATTAAAAGGAGTAAATTATTTCTAATAACGCGACATCAAGACAAAGGAAAAAAGTATTATTTAACTTATTTCATATCACTACAAGTTAGTGTTTCGCTTTAATTTCTCACTTTTTATTAAATTGAATATTATATTGAGAAATTAATCAGTGATTGTCTTAACTTGAACAGGAGAAGAATTATGTTAGACAAGGTAAAAACGCACTTGAGTAACTTTCTTTCTAAAGCGAAAGAAAAATTTACTCAGGATAAAAATAAATTAGAAAGTGCCTATTTAATTAGAACTGCCAGCTTTGCTGTAGCTATGCTAGCAATCGCAGGTACGGCTTCACTCTTTCAAAATGATAAATTTACTGAAAGAAACAGCAATTTAAATGCCAGCGAGACAACAATTGAATCAAATCAAAATGATGCTGAATTGGATTCAGAAATAGCACTTTACCTAGACGAAGGTCACAACCGTAGCAGTGACGAATTAAATTTAACAAAAAAGACAAAAGAAACAACAAAAGCAAAAGAAACAAAAGAAAAAAGCTCAACCACAACACAAACTACTGCTAAAGCAACAACAAACACAAGCGTTGCAGCTACAACAACTACAGCAGCTACTACGGCAGCAAAGACTGTAACCGTTGCAGCTGGTGAAGGCTGGTGGCATGTAGGTGAACGTGCCGGTGTAGATTATAGATATCTTGCAGTTTTTAATGGTAAGAATTGGAATGAAAATGTTTATACTGGACAAGTTCTCAAAGTTCCTACAGCAGAAGAATTAGCAAAGATTGAATTGCCAGTAGAAACTGCGGCTCCTACACATGCTCAAGCAAATACAAGCAGTGCAGCTCAAGCTACACAAGCACCCGTACAGAGCGCTGCTCCTGCAGCATCAAGTGCATATATATATTCAGTAAATGACTTGATTTTCCACGGTAGAATTAACTGGAGTGGAATGCAATATACTTTCTACTCACAATCAGTTCTTCCAGGGCATGGACTAAATATTCCAGGACGTCATGTTTCTGCTGCTGGATTTGTTTGTGATGGTGACGGCTACATCGTTCTCGCAAGTGACTACTATGCTAGAGGTACAGTAATCAGTACACCATTTGGTGCTCCAGGAAAGGTCTATGATGCTTTCGGTACTGGACAACCTTCATGGAGATTTGATGTTTACATTAGATAGTTAAAAGTTTTAGCACTTTTAGACTGTTAAACAAAATTCAAAAATAAGTAAGGAGGAAATTAATTTTCCTCCTTTTGTTTTACCTCGTAATTTTTCATTATTATCTTATTGCCTTCTATTATTACTGCCAATACCTCCTGCAACGAATGCGATACCGGCTATAATAAATAACCATTTGAAAGCTAAAACAATCAAGCCCAGTGCAATACCAAAAGCTAGCATAAGCACTACTCTTACAGCTATCCAAATTTTTCTTTTGTTTGAGTCTGTGTTCTTCCATTCAGCAATAGGATCCCAATTTCTAATTTTGTTCCAAATGTACTCCATTTTTAACACCTCATTTTCTTAGCTCTAAAAAGCTAATTTCTTTAGCTAAGCTCGCTGTTACCTTGCCCTCCCTTAATTAAATCAAGTTTCTCTGTTCTAGTAAGTTGCTTAATCTGATACTCACGTGATTGAGCTGCACCTCGATTGCTTTGTGGCTCTTTATATAATAGTTTGCACGGTCTGCGATTTCTAGTATATTTGGCGCCTTTGCCTGAATTATGTTCTTGCAAACGTTTATAAGGATCTTTCGCTATCCCAGTATAAAGAGTGTTGTCACTGCATCTGAGAATATATACCCAGTAGGATGGCTCGTTATTTTCAGAATTTTCCGAATTACTATCTTTTTCTATACCATATACAGCCTTAGTCTCTTCTATTTCATCTAGCTTACTAATCTCTTTCTCGCCTTCCACTAATATCTCTTCATCCCTCTATAAATGCTTACAACTCTATAAGTCCTCAACAGCAATAATTTTTGCTAATCCTGCTATCACTTGGAATTTCACATTCTTGCCTTTGTACTCCATGCCATATACTCGCTCTGGATCGTCTTGATACGCTGGTCTTGGGTCCTGTGCTAGTATCGAATAAAGTTGCTCTAGTTCACTTTCGTCAAAAATATCTCCAACAGACTTATCCCAAGTTACTTCCAGTTTGGCTTGAGGTTTATCTGAGGCAAATCCAGATTCTGCTTCTGGAATGCTGTCAACATATTTGATATAAGGCTTGATGTCCAATATAGGTGTTCCATCCACCAGATCTGCCCCAGATATTTCCAGTATAGGACCTTGTTCTTTGTCCCAACGGAATCCTATTAATTCCACTGGACTCATACCTATCTGATTCGGTCTATTGGGAGATCTACTCGCCCACACACCAATTCTCGTATCACCAGCTAATCTCGGTGGTCTAACTGTCGGTTGAAATTTCTCGCTCTTTTTATTCTCAGAGAAAACCCAAATCAACCACAAGTGAGATATTTGTTCTAATCCTTTGAATGCAGATCTATCCCAATACTCTGAGCTAAAATGAATCTCTCCTGGGATATCCACCAAACGTGACTGTCTAGGTACACCAAACTTCTGGCTTAGGTCACCTTTGTAGTAGCCTATAACATTAAAGTTATAAGATCCAGTGTCGCCCAACTCTTGAATACTTGCTTTTTCCAACTCTTCTTTTTTGCCCATATTACTTTGATAAACTCACTACTTTTTCAAATACTCTTGATATTTCTCTTCGTTAAAAACAACGTCTAATTCACCAATGAACTTTAATAAGCCTTCTTCACCGGCGAAGCCTTTTTTAAACTTATACAAACCGTCACTGCTATCGTCTGAGAACACACCACCGAAGTCGAAATATTTTTTGCCTATTGAGTGTGTCCATTTAATCAGTTCGAAGATTAACAAATCTCCTGCATTGTAATTACGTTTAATGTTTGAGGTTGCTGCATATAGATAGGCAACTTTTTTACCATAAGGTATTGAAATAGAACCAGCTAAGTAATCTTCCCCATGCTTGATAAAATATAATCTCGCATCTGGATACGCTTCTAGTAAACGTTTGTAGTAGTCTTTGGGTCTGTGATTAATACCTTGGCGTTCTGCCATAATCTCAATTAACTCATAGAAAATATCTACTTCCTGGTCCGTAACATTCTTACCCTCATAGTAGATAACTTCACTATCCATTTTTAGGCCTTTGCGAATACTATTTCTGGTTTTACTCTTAAAAATATTTAAGCCATATTCAGGATCGTCTTTGTCCCCCTCAAAATCATACTTATCTAAATCCATCATTACATTCCAGCGTGGTTGCACCAGGGCGTGAAGATCGGTTTCTTTGCTTCTAAAGGTAAAGCCTAAATCTCTATATTTCTCTACCAATTCATCATCTTCAAAAATCTCAGGATCCATTCTTAGCAAGAATGCATTGTATTTCTCAGCTAACGGCTTAGCAGCCTCTATCAATTCTCTAACAGTTTCAATATCATAAAAATCACAGACTGGACCTCTAGGAGCATACATAAACATTGAGCCTGGAACAGCTTCTATCATAATTATTGATAAGGCTGCCCTGATCTCACCCTCTGAATCAGTTAAATAAACATACTCTCCCTGCCAGTTATTCTTAACATGAGCCCAAGCAGTATCTTGTGTAAATTGAGCATGCTCATTTTTTCTTACAAATTCGTTGTACTTATTAACTTCTTCGAGATTATTTTGATCTAAAATCATTTATAACTCCTAATCTAATTTTTTAACTTAAATTCCTAATCTAATTTTCTATATATCTTTTCTCTTAAATATAATTGTAGCCAATACTAAAAATATTACAAAATATAAAGCTGCTATTCCCGCACTAAGGCACAAACTCACTCCTGGCACTTGTACACCTGAAATAAGGTTGTTCTCTAAGTTCATATGCACGAAAGGTGTGTAGCGTAAGAACTTATAGTTGCCTACAAAAGCTTCTACTATGCTATTCAACAACATGTAAATTGCCAAAGATGCTGTAATAGTTCCTGCATTAGATCTGGTTATAACAGCAAATAACAGTACTAAACTCAATGGCATTAGTAGTGAAAAAGTTGATACTGCGTATAAAATCAAGGTATATGCAAATAGTGGTACTGAGTAACTTTGTCCATTAATTGCAAAAATAAAGGTCTTGCTTGGATCACCCCAGCCAAAGAAGATAGCGTTAGCAAATAGATGTAATAAATAGTTACAGATTTGAATAATCAACGCAACAATTACTACCGCAGTAAATTTTGCTAATAAAACGGAGACTCTGCTACCAGCCTTCATTACGGAGAATTTAATTGATCCGTTTTCGAATTCTCCAGCTACTTGTAAACTGAGGATTGAAGCAAGAGCAATGAATATCAAAGTTATATAAATCGGTCCGCGTGCTAAGTTTGACCAAGCATTCAAGAAATTCTCACTCTCATAGAAATTACCTGTATACTTCGCATCTGGATCTAGGTTCTTGCTATTCAAGGCTTGCTCTAACTTTACTAATTCATCATTAATTCTCTGCGCATGCAACTCGTCATATTGAGGGTTCTTGTCAAGACGCATCTCTTCAAACATTTTATTTTGAACTCGCAATTGCTCCAACTTCTCAGCATTCGTAGTAGAATTGTTGCCCATATTATCAGGATTGAATGGACTACCTACAGTCACATCTATTCCACCGTCATCCCCATAATGCTTCTCATTATATTCTTTGGCCTGTTGCTCTAGCCTTGGCAGAAGGACCTCTGTTGAATAATATGCTAAACCTGAAACAGCAAAACTTACTAATACAAGCACTATTAAAAATACATAAAAAACTTTGCGCTTAAAAATTCTTCTCAACTCGACTCTTGTTGTTCTCCAAAATTGCATCATAATATTTCTCCACCTTTTTCTTGCATAATTTCAATGAATACATCTTCCAAATTCTTATGTACTGGTTCTATGGAGTAAATCTTAAAATCTGCTGCCATTAGATCTTTTAACAGCATATTTATATTATCCAGATCACAAGCTAAAACTACAAATTCTTTATCAATTTTGCTAGGGATTTTTCTTTCGTCGAAGTATTCTTTTAGTCTCTTCTGATCATTTGTAGTTATTCTTACATTATTGTCCAAAAGTGATAATGAAATATCTGATATATTTTGCTCTGCTACAATCTCGCCCTGATTGATCATGGCGATACGGTCGCAAAGGCTTTGAACTTCGCTCAAAATATGAGAAGATACCATAACACTAATGCCTTCTTGCTCCGCCAAGTCTCTCAACATCTTTCGCAAATCTCTAATTCCTTGTGGGTCTAAACCGTTAAAAGGCTCGTCTAAGATGAGCAAGTTATTTTTTGCTAGCAACATACAAGCAATACCCAAACGTTGTTTCATACCAAGGGAATATTGCTTAACTTTTTTATCTAGAGCCTTATCCAACTTCAGCATGTGAGCAACTCGATCTATATCCTCATCTGTTGTATCTGGATACAAAATTGCAACTTGCTGCAAATGCTCTCTCCCACTAAGAAAAGGGAAAAGGTCCGGATTCTCTACAATCGCCCCAATATTCTTCTTGATTTTTATAAAATTCTCATCGTAATCTTGTCCTTCGTAATAAATCTTACCAGCGTCTTTTCTATAAAGTCCGGTTATCATTTTGATAGTTGTAGTCTTACCGGCGCCATTAGGCCCTATAAGTCCCAAGACCTCGCCTTCATACAGATCTAGGTCTATACCTTTGATAATCTCTCTACCAGAAAGAGATTTCCTAAGTCCTTGAATTTCTAAACGTCTATTGCTCATATGAACCTCACGAAAATATCGAAGTTAATTCGAATAAAATTGCTCTTGTTTTGTCCTTATTATCGCTTAAATTACTTAAACCGCTTAAACATAAGCGTGTAATATCTTTACAAAATATATTTTAGCATATTAAATGTGGTATCCTATTTTCATATAAGTATAAAAGTTTTTATGGAGTTTAATATATGAAATTATTAGAAGAAAAAATCTTAAAAGATGGAGACATAAAAGGTACTGATGTTATCAAGGTTGACTCATTCCTTAACCATAGAGTTGAGCCAGAATTTATCGCTGCCTTAGCTACTGAGTTTGCAGAGTATTTCTCCAAAAAATCTCCAACTATAGTTCTGACCCTAGAATCTAGCGGTATTCCTGTTGCCTATAAGACAGCTGAACTACTCGGACTTCCAATGGTCTTTGCTAAAAAATCCGAAAGCTTAAACCTTGACAAAGAAACTTACACAACTGAAGTCTACTCATATACTCGCCAAAATTCTTACAAAGTTAAAGTCAGCAAGAACTACATAAATTCTAATGATAGAGTTCTGATTATCGATGATTTCTTAGCAAGAGGTAGTGCTAGCCGAGCTTTAATTAATATCTGTAAAGAAGCTGAGGCGGAAATTGCTGGACTCGGATTTGTAATTGAGAAGTTCTATCAAGGTGGTGGCGAAATCCTACGTCTAAATGATTATGACGTTTATAGTTTGGCTATTATTGAGAAGATTGATCCTGTTTCTGGTCTAGTTTTTATCTCTCAAGAAGAAGTTAATTCTAAGTATTAGCTTGGGTTCGTCTATTTATTAGCTGATTTATAGCCGGTGAGGTGGAGTTATTTTGTTTTGCCGAGTCGAGTACATCGTAAACTTTAGCTAGCATAATCTTAGGTTATCTAAAAAATTTTTTTGGAATTGCTTTTATAAACTTAATTTAGTACAATACTTGCATTGCCTTATTAGCTCAGGAGGTAGAGCGCATCCTTGGTAAGGATGAGGTCGCCGGTTCAACTCCGGCATAAGGCTCCATAATGAAAGCCCGTAACTACCGAACGTTGCGGGCTTTTTGTTTTTCTTGTGGTTGGATTAAAATCAGATTTTTGCACCCACTAGAAATTTTTAATTTTTTTGTCTAATCGTTCCATTTTTTTATTGCTTTATTATTTAATTTCTCTAATACAACAATTCGTTTTATAGCAAATTTCCTAAGCATGTCATTGTAAATCTATTTAATCTAACTTTATTTCTAAACGTGTCGAATTGCAAACGGTTAAAACTTGAATTATTTAAAACTTCTTATATTCCTATATATTTAGCAGTATCCTTATTTCTAATCTAGTTTCGAATTATAATTCTTTGATCATCTGTATTTTTTATATATTTCAATATAACTTTGGATCAAAAATTTTTTCCAAATGACATTATAAGCATTTTCAACTTTCTTAATTAGAATACCTATTATTTATGATCCTAAAATTAAATTATAGAAATATAAATAAAGGATAACCTATTTCTAAGCCATCCTTTATAAAGATCATAAATTTACATTAAAAATCATTCTTCTGAATATATCAATTCAGCTATAACATTAATAACGTCATCGTCAAAATGCTCAACAGCATATAATGTGCTTAGTAATTTCATCGTGTTACCATATTCCTGGCATAAAGCAAATATCTCACGTTTCATTTCATAATCAATTTGCATTTTATTAAGAAGATTGAATACATTCTTAATAAAATTACTTCTACCTAATTTGGCAATTTTAGCATCAGTTATTACTATATCAATAGGTTCTCTTCCTATCTTACCTAAATTGATTCTAAGACAGGATCTTTCCTCATCATAAGTCACTTCATCCAAAGTTTTGCCATTACGGTATACGCCTGAATTTTTAACCCCAACTAACTCTATAACTATCTCCCTATTTTCAGGAATTGCAGTCAAATCTCCACTTGGAACAATGTTTATATGAGCATTATTCCCCGCATTATAAGAATAGTCTATGTTTGTAACAGCTAAATCTTCTATTTGAGGGTCTACTTTTTCAAAACTATCTTCAATTAATTTAAATTGACCATCAGCACCAGTGAAAATTTTCAGTAACAATTTTTCTGGATTGGCAGAACCATTTTCCAAAACTTCTGCATTATCCAGAGGTATAATTGCTCCTGCTTTAGCAAATACAGGAATTTCAGCAAAATTTCTATAGATATTAATATTTTTATCACCTAAATAATATCTACCACTGAAGAAATCAAAATAATCTCCTTCTGGTAACCAAGCAGAAAATTTAGCAACTTGTGTTTTATTGTCTATCGGATCAGTTATAGGACATGCTATTAAATCTTTCCCGAAATAATATTCATTATTTACTTGGTAGGCCCTTTCTATATATGGATATTCGTAATACATTGGTCTAACTAAGGCTATATTCTCGTAAGCGGTAACAAAGTTCATAGTATATAAATATGGTATTAACCTTTGTCTTAGAAGTAATGCCTCGGTCATCACTTCTTCAGCCTCTTTCCTATAGTTCCAAGGTTCTTTAGATAAGAAAGGATTATCATTACTATGTAGTCTTAAAATTGGAGAAAACACTCCCAATTGGACCCAACGAGTAATTAATTCGTCATCACGTACTCCCATAAAATGTCCACCAATATCATGACTCCACCATGTATAACCAACATTACTGGCTGAACTTGTAAAGTAAGGTTGAAATCTGAGAGAATCCCATGATACTACTGTATCTCCAGAAAAACCAATAGGGTACCTATGACTTCCTAAGCCTGCATATCGCGAGAAGGTTAAACCACGCTCACTATTTCCCATTTGAATATAAGGAGATTTTACACTATCCAAATAGTAATAATGATTTAGTGGCCAGAGCGGATCCAAACCTTCCATTCTGGATACAGTACCTTGTTGCCAATCAAGCCACCAAAAATCTACACCTTCCTCTTCATATGGGTGATTTATTTGTTCAAAATAAGCTTTAACAAATTCTGGATTAGTAAAATCGAACTCAATAATTTCATCATTTGCTGGATCTAATTCTAGTTGTTTGCACATAGCATTATATTGCACCTCAAATGGTCTAATACCTTCCGCAGGATGAATATTAAGTGTGGTTTTTAGCCCCTGTTCATGCAAATATTGTAAAAATCTTGCCGGATCTGGAAATAACTCTTTGTTCCATGTATAACCAGTCCAACCTGTTAAATATTTTGGGTCTACATCTGTAATATGCCAGTCCATATCAATGACAGCTACTGAAAGAGGCACACCTTTTTTATTGAATTTCTCAATCAAAGATCTATACTCATTTTCATCATATTTATGATAACGGCTCCACCAATTACCAAAAACATATCTAGGCAATAATGGAGTTGAACCTGATAGATTATAAAAATCATTTATAGCAGCTTGATAATTTCTTCCATGTCCAAAGAAATATATGTCTACCCTGTTACTATCTGCAGCCTGGAACCAACCATCTGCATCTATAATTGCCGAATTAGAGTCATCTATTACGGCATATCCAGACTTAGATAACAATCCTTTACCTATGTCTATTGCTCCGTCTACACCATCTAAAGTCCTATATGTACCACCTAAATTACTAGGAGATTCAACCCCATAGTTCCAAATAATTGCACTATCTAGAACTCTTATCTGTAGTCCATATGCACTAGGGTATTGTTCATCATAAGTAAGTACTAAATTTTCAGTTTCTAAATATAGTAAACCATCCTTTTTATAGTGCTTAAATTCGACATCAGGAAACTCTCTATTAATAGCCATAGTAGTTACATTATCCTGAAATTTACCTGACTCATGGTATTCAAGCCTAATTAAGTTCGTGCTCAGAACGGTAATTCTATATTTTTCTCCTTGAATTATAGATGTTTCTTTAGCCAAGGGATTATATTTATTTCTATCTAATTTAAACATTTATTTTATCCTTTCAATATCAATTATCTTATTAACCTTTTACTCCGCCCGCTGTCAATCCTGCTCTAAATTGTTTTTGTGCTACTAAATAAAGTACTACCCCTGGGACAATAACCAAGGTTAACGCTGCAAATAATTTAGTGTAGTCATATGAAAATGATTCTGTAAAAAATTGTAAGGCTAGAGGTAATGTTCTATTTTCATCAGATGAAGTTAATAAAGATGCATAAAAATATTCATTCCAATTATTTAAGAACATAATCATTCCCGCTGTTAGAACTCCATTCTTTGCCAAAGGCAAATCTATTTTACGATAAATGTAGAAAAAGCTTGCTCCCTCTAAGATAGCCGCTTCATCAAACGATTTAGGTATTGACATAAATGAACTTCTCAATATAAAAATAGACATAGCAAGACCAAACGATATGTAAACAATACTTAGCCCATAAATTGAGTCATATAAATCTAATGTATTAACTAGAGAAAAAATTGGTTGAGCCTTTGCTTGCCCAGGCACCAACAAGGTTATTGTGAATAAAATGTAGACTAAATTCTTTCCAGGGAAATTATATCGAGCTATTACATAAGCTGCCATTGCATATATAAATAATGATATTATCGTAGAAGTAACACCTATAAATACCGAATTTAAAAAATATCTAAAAAAATTGTATTTTTCGAATAAATATTTATATTGCTCAAATCCGATAGAGCTTGGCAAAGTGAAAGGATTATTCAATATTTCCGAATTTGTTTTAAAGGAAGAAAGGATAACCCATACCAAAGGTAACACTGAAATTACGATCATAAATCCTAAGAAAAGATAAATCAAAATATTGCTTAACCATAATTTTGTTTTTAAATTAAATTTTATCTTTCTACCATTTAATTTATCCATACTACTCTCCATAAACACTACGATCCATCTTAAAAGTTTTATTTACAAGCAACAAGGTTGCTATGCCGATAATGAACATTACTACACCAATTGCATTTGCATAACCATAATTCAAGTCATTAATCGAATTGACTAAAATTAAAGGAAGATTCATAGTATCATCCCCAGGTCCACCAGTAGTAGTTAAAACTATTTGTTCATACATAGAAATTCTGGAAGTAACTGACATAATTACACCTGTACCAATTGCGGTTCTACAAAGAGGCAAATAAACTTTGAAATTAATTTGCCAAGATGAGGCGCCATCAATTTTAGCGGCTTCTGTTAATTCTGTGGGTATAGCTAATAGATCATTGTAAACCACTAATGTGACATACATAGAATAGAAAAGCCATGTAAAAGTTACTGCCCAAAACGCATAAGGACTTTGATAAAACCATTGCACATTCCAATCTGGATTAATTTTGCGTATTAAAGTATTCACAATGCCGAAACTATCATTAAATATAAATTTATAAATAATTGCCCAAGCTGCTGCAGAAATCACATTTGGTATCATGTAAACTGATCGCGTAAATCTCCAACCTGGTTTTTTGTAGAAAAGTATAAATGCAATAATAACACCTATAGCTACATGTACTGTAGAAGCTAGCAATGACCATTTTATTAAATTCCATAGAGATATTCTAAATGTACTATCCTTAAACATATCTAAATAGTTTTTCACATTAATAAACTCTGGATTATTAAATCCATCCCATTTAGTAAAAGAAGTAACAAAGATTGTAACTATCGGATTAAGATAAAACAATATGAATACTATCAATGAGGGTAAAAGAAACAAAAATATCCATTTAAAGTTTTTTATTTCTAATTTACTATACTTTTTGCCTATGAACTTCACATTATCCCTCCATCTTAAAATTAAGGGAGCTATTACTGCATAGCAGTTATAGCCCTCTTTATATATCTTATTTATCTTTTATTTGTTGAGCTTTCTCAGTTAAGGTTTTTGCCATTTCTTCTGCACTAATTGAACCATCTAATAACTTAGGTAATAACTTGCTAAATTCAGACTCTGCAATTGATGAAGGCATTACAACTGAAATATTTTCAACATAAGTTGTATCTTTATCAATCTGTTCTACTAGATCATAAATAATTTTATTTTCTTTTTGTTTAGCTAAAAATTCCTTACTATATTCTAACTTTGGAGCAACTCCGCCCTCTTCTAAGATCAAAGCCTCTACTTCTTCTGGAGAATCTATAAATTCTAAGAATGCCTTAGCCAACTCTTTCTCTTGTTCACTCGCATTATTTGAAATCCAGAATTTACCATATCCTTTGTCGTTAGAAATTGCGATATTTCCTGGATATAATGCAGATCTAGCTTCATCTCCAACAAAACCATTACTCCACTTGTCAGAAGATTCAGCTTGGAAATCTCCTTGCATCCAAGTTCCATTACAAATGACTGCAGCATTTTTACTCATAAAAGCATTAGCTGCGTCAGCATAGGCAGCTCCAATAGAGTTACTTGCTCCGTTAGATACAAATATATTTTTCAATTTCTCCAATGCTTTAACAATTTGTGGTTGATTATAATCCCATAATTTTTCTTCAATTGCATTATTTATCAGATCAGCTCCACCTTCTTCTTGAGCAACTAATGCAGTTAAAAGCAATACTGATGTCCAGGAATTTTCAGCAGTTTGAAAAGCAATTTTGTTATTACCTAGACTTGAGATAAATTCATCCATTGTCATATCTCTAATAGGTTTCTCAGGTGTATACATGCTGGAGTTATAAAACATACCTATAGGCTTAATCATTAAATTAGGCTGAACTAACAATTTACCATTAAAAGTTGAATAACTCACTGAATTTTCAAACCATAAGTCTTTAGCTTTTGCAGTTTTAGCCCATTCAGTTAAATCATAGGCCATATCATTAGCTACAATTACTGATCTAAACCATTGATCATCTATAACTCCAGAACCTGGCGCATGTACCAATACAGGTAATTTTTTTTGAATTGCAAGTTGTTTAATTTTTTCACCATAGTTATCTTGAGTAATTGATTCAAGGTTAATTTTATATTTACCTTCATATTTTTTATTAAACCTTTCTACTTGCGGCTTAAAAAAAATCGCACCAACATTTTCTCCTGTCAAATAGGTTGGAATTGATACAACTATCTCTTTATCATTATTCTCTCCCTGCTCTAATCTGTTTGTCTTGCCTCCTCCACAAGCTGTAGAAACTAAAGTCAATCCTACAGCTAAAACTGCAGATAATACACGTTTGAACTTTTTCATAAAATGTCCCTCCTCCATTAGTTATTTGTCACAACTAATCTAATATTTTTCAATTATATTATCTACATTCCACTAAATCAACAGAGACAATCCTGCTTAATCCTTAGTTTTCCACAATCTAAATTATGCAATTATTATATTTTCTAGTTTGAAATTTAGTTATTTTTCACAAACGCAAAATAATATTTTAAAACAAAAATTAAGATTAAATAAATTACTAAGATATAATAAAATTTTATTGCCTTCGCAAAAAGTCTGAAAACAATGCTTTTTCTGAACGTTTTTTAACCTATGAGTTCCTTTTCCGATACTCTGAAGGAGAAATTGAAGTTTGTTTGCTGAAGAACGCTGAAAAATTAGAAACAGAATTAAATTTAAACATATAAGCAATTTCTGATATATTGTAATTCGTACATTTTAAGTAATATTGAATCAATATAACTTTCTCTTTATTATAATATTCAATTATCCCCTGATTACATTCCTTTTTAAATCTACTTGATAAATAGTTAGGATGAACATTTACAGCTTCAGCTATTTCTTCCAAACTTAATTTCTGACTTACATTATTTTTTATAAAAGTTCTAGTATCTATTATTAATTGAGAATAATTATGCTCTGTTTCTTGTTGTGATAAATTTACTAAATTCACAAAAAGCCTAAGCATATATTTTTCGTAATTTATGCATTCATCTACAGTATTAAGTCTATCGATTTCCTTTATGCAAGAATCGCTCAATAAGAAAGTTTGCTCATATTCTGCACCACCACTAATTGCAGCTCTGGTAAAAATTGTTGTAGAAATAATTAAATTGTACTTCCAAGACTTGAGTTTATCGTTAGAGAGAACAACTTTACCCCTTTCATTACTGAGATCTAACGCTTTCAGTGAATTTTCTAATGAGCCTGTAGCTATAGCTTCATACAAATTCACTTCTAAAGCATATGGAGTATGAATAAATCCAGAAGACATGTTCAAGCTATTTTCTAGAATGATTTTATCAATAACTTTATCATCAAAACTATGTTTGATAGGATAGTCTCTATCTCTTGAACTAAATCTATCATTCTTATCTAAATAGCACATTATTTTTTCTCCTAACAGGTTCTTAAATTTATATAAACAATACTAATATTATGAAAACATACTCTAGTCATTAAACCTATAATAAATATAGCATATTTTAGGAGGCTCATTTTATGAAGCATTGGTGGCAAGATAAAGTTATTTATCAAATTTATCCAAAAAGTTTTAAAGATACAAACGGTGATGGTATTGGTGACTTACAAGGTATAATTTCTAAATTAGATTATTTAAAATACCTTGGGATAGGTGCAATATGGTTAAGTCCTATATTCTCATCTCCTCAAGCTGATAATGGCTATGACGTTTCTGATTTTTATAATATAGATCCCATGTTTGGTACAATGGATGATTTTGATAAACTAATTATTGAAGCAAACAAAAGAAATATTAAAATTTTAGTTGATTTAGTTCTGAACCATACTTCGGATGAGCATCCATGGTTTCTAGAGGCTAAGAAAAGTAAAGATAATCCTTATCATGACTTCTATGTTTGGCGAGACGGAGATGGTATTACACCACCAACACAATTAAGAGCAAGTTTTGGTGGATCAGCTTGGCAATATGTTCCTGAAATTGGACAATACTACTTACACCAATATGCAATTCAACAACCTGATTTGAATTGGGATAATCCTAATGTAAGAGCTGAAATACATAAAATAGTAAATTTCTGGATAAATAAAGGGGTTGGTGGATTCAGATTTGATGTAATTGACATGGTGGCAAAAGAGCCTGATATCAATGTAACAGCAAACGGTAAAAATTTACACAAATACTTACAAGAAATGGTAAGTGTCTGTAAATTCAAAGAACTGGACCTACTAACGGTCGGAGAAACCTTCAGTGCTACAACTGAAACAGCGAAAATTTTTAGTAATCCTGACGGAAGTGAATTTTCTATGATATTTAATTTTGAACACTTCCTACTAGATCGTCAAGAAGGCATGGAAAAATGGGACCTACGTCCACTTAACCTACTTGAATTAAAAAAAGTCATAGACAATTGGCAAACAGAACTTTTTGAAAAAGGGTGGAATTCACTATATCTTGAAAATCATGACTCCGCTCGCATTGTTTCTCGTTGGGGCAATGATCAGCATTTCCGTATAGAATCCTCTAAAATGTTAGCTACTTTCTACCAGTTATTAAGTGGTACCCCATATGTTTATCAAGGTCAAGAATTAGGTATGACAAACCCTGAATGGTATGATATTAATTTGTTCAACGACCTTGATACAATCAATATGTACAATGAACGTCTAGCAAAAGGGTATCCAGAGTCAGAAATATTTAAATCTATACATGCTAAATCCAGAGATAATGCCCGAACTCCTTTTCAATGGAGCTCAGAGAAATATGCAGGATTCAGCACTCATAAACCTTGGCTAGACCTTAATGATAACTATACTGAAATAAATCTTGCTAATCAAATTGGGGATAAAGATTCAATTCTAAATTATTACAAAAATTTAATCTCTTTAAGGAGTAAATATTCTGTTCTAGTTTATGGTAATTACAAAGATTTATTGCCACAAGATACTGACATAGTAGCATATGAACGTAAATATAAAGATGAGCACCTAGTTGTAATTTGTAACTTTACCAGTCAAACTATAAAACGTGACTTGCAAAACTTATATGCTGATTATGAATTAATAATTAACTCTTATGGGGATAATATTTTTGAGAATAAAGTAATTCCTGAAGAATCCAACTCGGATCCAAAAGAGACCATACTTAGACCATATGAAAGTAGGGTTTATTACAAAAAACGAGAAAAAAATGAAATGATGGAATGATCTAATTAGATTTAAATATAGTTTTTAATCTGTTTTTAAAAAGCAAGCATAAAGGCTTGCTTTTTAAAAATTCAGTTTATATGACTTATTTTAATCTAGAACTCGATATTCACTTACTATAATTTTTTCAGGATTCTCATCTATACTCTTAGAATAAGTAATTTCTAATTTATCCCCTACCTGAATAGCGTCTATATTTTGTTCACCGAAATCTAAATTTACCTTATGTAGAAAAACATCTTTCTCATGAGCATAGACTATTCCTTTATCCTTATAATCAATATTTTCTACTTCTACGTAAATAATTTCAGTTTTACTCTCAGATACACTACTATCTGAAGCAATAGTTGTCTGTTTAGTGTCAGATAGAGCATTACAAGATGCTAAAGATAATACTAACAATGCCGTTAACAGAGTTGTATAAACAATCTTTATCATAATACACCTCCTCTTTATATTTCACCTTTATCAAAGGTGTGCCTTCAAAACCATATATCTACTAATAGTATACTTCAAAAATAATGTGAACATATATTGCACACAGTTAAAGTTTAGATTTTTAAAATGTTTTTCTCAACTCAAACAGATCTATAAAAAATATCCCCTAGTTTTCACTAAGGGATGCGCACCTATTCTGTCAATATACCTAAATTATATACTTTATAATTCAGCTATTTTTTCTCTTCTCGCTTTAATTAATTCCTCAATCTCTTGCATCTCTTCTTCCGTTGCATGATGTCTTATAAACGTTTTTGCAGCACTTTTATATCTTGAGTGTCTTGCTTTTTCCGGATTATTTTTGTCCCAATTTCTAGAAGCCTTAATTTGTGCATCACTTGTTTTCTTTTCTCTGCTCATAATATTCCCCCCTAATTTTTAAAACTATAATTACTAAATTATATAAATTATTTATATATACTTACTATAAAATATTCTACATATCCTCATTATTTTCAAGTAACTGCTTGCGTTTCTCTTGTATTAAAGTTTCAAGCTCATCTAAGTCTTCCAGTTTAGCTCTATTTTTTATAAAGCTTCTAGCTGTTGACCTAGTACTTAAATAGTTTCTATGCTCTTTATTCTTTTCATTCTAACGTCTATCAGCTTCACGATTATAGACTGCTTTTCTCTTTTTCTCTTCCATGTTATTTATCCTTTCTGGATTTATTAATTATAAAAGCCAATACGATTAATAATAAAACAACCCTCATGTTCTTTAACTTAAGATGTGGTAAATTATTTATGTAGTAGCTAGAGATTTTACCCTCTAGCCTTTATCTAAACGATAGCTTTGATTAGTTCAATCACTGCAGTTGCTAAAGTTAATATTACAGTTATTAATTCTGTACTTGCTTGAACTTCTCAAAGCTTTTTTGTTTTTTAATTATTATTAAGTCAAAAATTCTTCAAAAATTCAAACCAGTAATTCGACTAGCATACAAATAACTCAACCAGTATTTGTCACCAACCTCAATCCAACCACACACAAACCCCACACAATCCAACTCACTCTACCCTTGAAACTGTGAATCGTAGAGGTTCTTGTAAATACCGTCGTCCTTCTCAAGTAATTCGTCATGAGTACCTTGCTCTTGGATTTTACCAGCATTAATTACTAGAATCTCATCGGCGCTTTGGATAGTTGACAAACGGTGAGCAATAACAAATGAGGTACGTCCTTCAATAAGCTTATTCATAGCATCTTGAATCTGAATCTCTGTCTTGCTGTCAACGTTTGAGGTTGCCTCGTCTAGTATCAACATTGGTGCATCTAATAGCATCGCCCGAGCAATTGTTAGCAATTGTTTTTGACCTTGTGACAAGTTGGAAGCACTATCACTGACAACACTGTCGTACTTCTCCGCCTGCCCTTCAATAAATCCATTAATGTGGGCAGCCTCCGCCACTGCTTCAATTTTTTCCATATCAACATCGCTTTCACCATAAGCAATATTTTCCTTAATCGTTCCTGAGAACAACCAGGTGTCTTGCAAGACCATGGCAAAAGCTCTACGCAAGCTCTTACGAGTTATATCCTTGATATCTATATCATCTACTAGGATTTCACCTTCTTGTGGGTCGTAGAAACGCATCAGTAAGTTAACTATGGTCGTTTTACCCGCACCTGTTGGCCCTACAATAGCGGTCAAACTACCTGCTTCGGCTACAAAATTGACATTCTCCAATACAGGCACTCCAGGTATATAAGAGAAGCTTACATTTCTGAACTCAACTTTGCCCTTAACATCTGTCAATTCAATAGCATTCGGTCTATCTTCAGGCTCTGAGTCCTCATCCAACAAGGTGAAAACTCTCTCTGCAGCGGAGGCGGCTGACTGTAGGTCTTGGAATATCATAGCGATCTGGTTGATCGGCTCACTGAAGCTACGTGAATACAAGACAAATGCACTCAAACTACCAATTGTAAATTGCCCATCTAGAACGGCTAGAGACCCAAACAATGATACCAAGGCCAAAGCAATATTACTCATAAATGAAACAGATGGTCCGTTGAATGCACCTTGGTAATCTGCTCTATAGTAAGCATCTATACTGCTGTTGTTTACTTCATCAAAATTGTCGATAAAGAATTTTTCTTTGCCATAGGCGCTGATGGTTTTTTGACCGGATAAAGTTTCTTCAACATAGGCATTCATACGACCTAGTTCCTTGGAACGTAACCTAAATAGAGGACGAGTTACCATACGTCTGTAAATTGTAAATCCAATAATAATTGGCAACAAAATTACGAAAATAATACTTAATTGAGGGCTCATTCTTAGCATCATAATGAAGGAACCTACAACAGTTATGAAGCTACCGATAATTCGCATGATATCGAAGCTTAAAGCCTGTGAAACTAGACCTAAGTCATAGGATATTCTAGAAACTAGGTCACCTGCTTGGTGTGTATCTATATATGACAACGGCAATTCAACAATTTTATTGAAGGTATCTTGACGCATTTTACCGATTGTTCTCTGAACAGTTCTTATTAAAACTTTTGAAAAGATAATACTAGTTAAAGCGCTCAGAATATAGATCAAAATCATAATTCCTGTGAATTTCAAGACGGTTGACATATCTACATCAGATGGCTTAATGCCGATTGCATCAATGGCTAAACCACTTAAACGTGGGCCGAAGACTTGCATGATATTAGTAACAATAATAAGTAGGAACGCTAGCAAATAGCCTTTCCACGCTCTTGACACATATCTACCTAATCCCGTTAAGACTTTGCCATAATCCTTAGGTTTGTTGTCTCTATTCCTCTCAGGAGGTGTAAGCAACGGCTCTGTTGCTGGCTTTATGTCTATATCATCCTTTGGTTTAAAAATTGATTTTATTTTATTAAACATTTCGTACTCCTCTCAATTAGGACCGTTAATTATGAATTATGGAAAAACTCTATTGAGTCAAAGTCTGACCCAGCAGAACCTAATTGCATATCAGCTACTTCTTTATACAATTCACAATTTTTTAGTAATTCTTCGTGTGTTCCTTGATCGAGAATTTTTCCACCTTGTAAAACTAATATGTTTTGTGCATGCATAATGGAGCTAATTCTTTGGGCAATAATAAACGCTGTTGTTTCTGCATAGTTTTCGCTCAAGGCTTTACGCAATCTAGCATCTGTTGCGAAGTCCAAGGCACTAGATGAGTCGTCTAACACTAAGATAGCTGGATTTCCTGAAAGTGCTCTACTCAAAAGAACTCTTTGTTGCTGACCACCTGACAAGTTTGTACCACGAGCGACCAACTTAAATTTGAGTCCACCTTTATCTTTGATGAAATCATCAGCTTGGGCGTATTTTGTGGTCTCTTCTAATTCTGCATTTGTAATATCTCTACCAAATTTAATGTTATTCTCAAGCGTACCACTAAAGATAAAGTCATTTTGTAGGACTAGACCAAACATTTCGTGCATTAACTCTCTGGATATTCTCTTAATATTTATGCCTCGGATGAAAATTTCTCCTTCTTGAGGGTCGTACATTCTTGTAAGAAGCTTGATTATTGTACTCTTACCTGAACCTGTTGCTCCTATAATTCCTAGGGTGTCGCCTGGATAAACTTTGAAAGAAATATTATATAAATCGGCATACTTAGCTTTTTCCTCAATAGAATTTGCTTCCTTGTATAGTTCATAATTCTCTTCATCATATACAAAAGTTACATTTCTAAACTCAACATCAGGAACTTCTGGAGTAGCTGCTGGCAAAGTCTCAACGGCTTCACCATGTATAATTTGGCTATCGTCTATAGGAAGGTTCATGACTTCGCTAATCCTGTCACCAGAGGTCTTAGCACGTGTGCCTATATTAATCATACGGTTCATAGCCATGAATGAGTGAGCAATCTGTAAGAAATAACTCAAGAATGCAGTAATAATACCAGCTTCAACTGTACCCTGACTTGCTAGGTAAGCACCTAGGATAATAATTAAAGCTTGGCCTGTGAAGATAATGACATTAATACTTGGGAACAACTTAATCATCAGGTCTGTAACTTCTATCTCTGCATCGATAACGTCTTGGTTACGTTCTGCAAATCGTCCTTGCTCATATTCTGTTTTATCTAGAGCTTTTGAAACTCTGATACCACGGATATTTTCTCTAATAACTTGGACCATGTTATCTACTTTTGTCTGAACGTTTCTAAACATAGGGAATGCTTTTGAAAAAACAAGTTTAATCAATAAGAAAATTGGTGGCACCATAACAAATAAGATAAGAGATAGTCGCCAATCTAGGAAGAAACATATAGCAATTCCACCTAAGAATAGAAGTATAGAACGAATTCCCATTCTCAGAGATACACCAAAAAAGTTATGTATATTATAAGTATCTGTTGTTAATCTAGTCTCTAAGGAAGATATACTCAAGCTATCTATTTGTTTCGCAGAAAGATTAATTGCTCTTGAATATAAGTCGTGTCTAACTGCTCTAACTATTCTGGAAGAGGTGTAGGCTGCCATTCTGTTGGCTATGATATTGGTCAACCAAGCTAGAAATGCGAGCACTATCATAATTATTCCCCAATAGACAATCCCTGATCTATCTCCACTAATAACCAAATCATTAATCATAAATGCTAAAATTGCTGGCATTAAGATTTCAAATACAGTAGCTAAAGTCTTTATAATTGCATTGACTATTATTCTTCCCTTATAGGGTTTGGCATATTCAAGTAACATCAAATTTCCTACACTTTCTTCTTTTTAATTCATCGTTATATATTTTGTTTAATCTAGCTTATATTCACTATTTTTATTTCGTATCGATTCTGAAGCAATTTTGCTTATTTTTCTTAAAGCTTCGCTAATCATTTCAGCCTCTGCTTCTGTAAAATCTTGCAAAAGTAAGTTGTTCCAATCTTCTAGGTAGTCGATAATCTCTTCATAAATTGCTTTAGCTTTTTCGCTCGGATAAAGTCTCTTCTTGCGTTGATCCTCTGGGTCAAGCTCGCGAATAATAAAACCTGATTTTTCCAATTGTGATACGTGACGAGTAACGGTGCTTTTGTTAACTAACAGCAACTTACTTAAATCTTCCTGACTAAGTCCTGGTCTCCAAACTACCTGCATGATATAACTTGTTTGACACCCAGATATCCCCTTGTCCTGAAAGTGTAAATCTCTATCTAGCATCGAAGCTCTATACATCCTGTTAAAATATTTTTGTATCTTTTCCACTCTACACCTTTTGCCCTTAAAGTTCTGTTTTATAATTGTTGATATTCTTTAGCATTAGTTGGCATTGTTTGTACTCGCTGTTCTTCACTAATTTCCGTTAAAATTCAAAACTCGCTAATACTCATAAAAAACAGATAATTATATATGTTATCTAAAAGTAGTTGCGTATGCAACTAACTTTTTATTATATATTAATGTTGAATTAATTTAATAGCATTTGAGCTATAATATGGCTAATATAAAGATTCCATTTGAGTTTGTTATCAGCAAAATTTTTATTAGTTTATTCAGAAAATCTTGCCAGGCAAACTCCACTCAGAAAGGTCAGAGATATGAAAGAATTCACAGCATATTGTCCCAACGCACAGATACCGTTTTTAACGACTAAACACCTCAAACAATTCGATAGACTGAACTTAGCCTTTGTCGTTCTTAAAGATGGCAAGCTATCTTTTGATAAGCTCAACAACATCTCACATCTACCACGAATACGTGAAGCAAATCCAAATCTAAAAATTTTAATGAGTGTCGGTGGCGCTGGTGCTGCAGGTTTCTCAACTATGGCAATGACGGCTGAAGGTCGAGAAGATTTCGCCAAGCAATGTCTCAATAGTTGTATAGAATATGGACTAGATGGGATGGATCTTGACTGGGAATTCCCATGCTCAATTTATGAGGGTATGGACTCAAGCCCTAAGGATAAAGAGAATTTTACTCACTTGCTTAGAACAATTAGAGAGACCTTTGATGAGTATGAGAAAACTAGTTCCAAGCATCTGGAATTGACAATTGCAGCTGGTGTCGGGCAGTGGTTTATCGACCAAACTGAAGTCCCTGAATTTACTAAATATCTAGACCATGTATTCTTGATGACCTATGATCTGCGTGGTTTCGGTCAAGAGGAAACTGGACATCATACTACCCTATACACCAAAGAAAATGATATCTATCGTATGAGCGCAGACGCTGGTATACAAGCGTGGTTAGACCTTGGCGTTCCTGCAGAGAAGATTCATATAGGTTCCGGTTTCTACAGTCATATGTGGACCAATGTCAATCCGGATAATAATGGATTGCTACAAATTGGCGAAGGCGGAGGTGGTTTCGGACCAAACTATGATGAGCTCCGTGATGAATATATTAATAAAAATGGTTTCATCAGATATTGGGATGACGAAGCTAAAGTACCTTGGTTATTCGATGGCAGTACCTTTATCTCTTATGATGATGCTGAATCCGTTATTTACAAATGTGAATATGCCAAAGAACATGATCTTGGCGGACTCTTCTTCTGGCGCTATTTAGATGATCCTGATAATGAGCTAATTGACGCAATTGTGGAGAATTTGAATTAAGCAATTAGACAGTCAGCCAATCAGGAGTCCAAAAACTAAGAATAAAATTAAGCCCTCCGCCTATGAGTGTGAGGGCTTAATCAATAATCTCTACAGTTATGTAGTTTCCATCTCCGAGATCGCTATCTTTCAGAGATAGTGTATAGGTCTTGAGCTGGTTATTGTATTGTCCTTCAATAATTTTTTCGTTGACTCTAAACTTCCTTCTTGGAACCCCTTCTTTTCTATAGCTAACAGCCAATCTTTTGCCTGCATAATTAATCTTGAAATCCCAGGAGTCAAATGGACAATACGCTGCAGGTTGGAAAATTATACCTGAGTACTCAAAGCGTAAACCAAAAACATAGTGAATTAATATCTTCATAACCATGTTTGAACTACCGGTTTGCCAGTCATGCATTGACTCACCATCTATACCTAAACTCTCATTCAAAGAGTATGAGTTAGCCATTACGAATGGAGAGGTCGTTAAGTTATCATGGGTAATAGGCAAAATCTTATATAAGTTCTCCCAAGCTTTCTTTGACTCACCCATTCTAAACAGTGCAGCAATACCAAAGGTCGTTCCATGAACATATATAGAACCATTTTCTGCAGTACCTTCAATAAGCTTGTGAATCCTACCAACACCTTTGGTCCCTGCTTTAAACGCAGGCACAAAGGTTCTCATACCATATTTGCTATCTAAATTTTCAAAAGCAGCTTTTACAGACTTGGTAATATCCTTATCATTTTCTAAATAAATATCGCTAAGTATCCAGAAAGCATTAGCAACCAAGCTATTTCTAGATTTATTATCTACATCGTGGAAACTTCCTACTAAATACTCTCTTCCGTCTCCCCAGCCATGAATTACTCGAGGGTCTCCCAGCTCATTTCGCACAATTGCATACTTCTCAATACCAGCTTGCAATTTTGATCTCACTTCTGAATAATTAGTTATTTTTTCTTGGTCATATTTTATAAGTTCTAGTAGCTCAATTACTTCTCCAAGCATTTTATAAAACTGCAAACTTGCCATGACGGATACACCGTTTCCATATGCAGATTTATCGGATTTTGAGACTCCTAGACCATCAAGAGCATCGACCCAGTCACCATATAGAGCCTTCAGGCAATTAGTATCTTTATCTATATTGTCTACTAAGTAATCTATTATCTTGATCACATGTTCTAAGGCTGAGTCTCTTAGTTTACTTCTTCTAACTACTCCTGCACGCCCATCAGTAATTTCGTAGTATCCACATTTTTCGTCCAAAATTGACATATCACGGGTGAATTTCAGGTAGGTGATAATTGTATTAACTATCCAAATACCCTGATCGATAAAAGGCCTTAAGTCCATCCTTGGCATATCATCTTCACTCAGTGGCAAAGAGTATTGTCTAGGCGCTCTTCCGCTAGGGTCTATAAAGTTTAATCCTTCAAGAATTTTCTCCCGTGCCAGGTCTGGTCTAGCGAACAAAAATGCTTCAATAGCTTGGAAAACATCTCGAACACCAATCAAAGAGTTTGGAGCAAGCTGAGCATAACCATTAATAGTCGCACAAAACTCTACCTGCTTCTTCAAATATCTGAAGAAATTAGAGAATGTATCACCATTAATATTTATATCGCTCTTGTAAGAAAAATCAGCTTCTAGCCTTTTGCTTAGTTCGTCATACTCACTTTTCTTGTAATGTAGCATTTCATCAAATCTGAATTCACTTGATTTATACAAATCAGTATATGACTCAGGTCTGGTAGAGTAAATTTTATAGTTAAAGAGGAAGTCTAACCTTAACTCTGATTTCCCTGTTGTCTCCAAATGGATAATTTCACCAGCTATTCCGGAATCCGTAAAAGCCGTACTATGAACATCTTTTGGGAATTTACCTGAGATAATGGACTGAGATTCTCCTATGGAAGCATTCTCGTTACCAGTGAAGTTTTTGCGTGAGGTTGTAGCTTCTACACCCTTTATCTCAATATCTTTCATCTTAATACTCTGGTTCAAAACTCCAAAGTTATCGACAGATAGATATCTAGATAAGTCCTCATTAATTCTAAATATGAAACGACCCAAAGGGGAATTTTCCTGGTCAAGATTAAACCTAGATGTTTTAAACCATCTTGTCTCATTATTCTCACTTGGTATGTGACTTAGATGTGGGTTAAAGTACCAGGCTAAATAAATATTCTTCTTGTTTCTATATTTTTTCTTAAGTAAAACACTGAAATTCAGCTCATTATTTTCACTATTAAAAGCAACTACTGTAAAGATGAAGTCTGGTGTCTCGGTAATGTAGTATGTAGAGATTTCGTCAAAAACGGTGTAACGAGTTACTCTTGAAATTTTGCTCTCATCAATGGTTGGAACTTTCAAAAGGGAAAGTGGTATATATTTGTCTTTATTCTTAAAGCCTGCGAAAAAAGCTATCTTAGGCTCTTCCCCTTCAGAAGCACGCAAGAATGGAGAGAATAAACCATCATTGGCATGCATGTAACCAGAATCATAAGTCCAAAAGTTGAAGCCATCTTCACCATATTGGAACCTGCTTACACCAATATTTCTATCTAGGCACATGACACTACCGTCATTAAGGAAGAAAACATTGCCTGGCAACTCATTATCTAATTTTTTCCCAGGCTGAAGTTTCTTCGCTTCCTCAATGATTTTATATTCTTGTATAAAAAAGTCTACACGTTCTTTTATATAAGACATTATTCCTCACCAATGATTATGTTTTCAATGATTCCTTCATCAATAATTAGCTTTTTACAATTATAAACTTTTCAACAATTCTAAATTCTTGTTAATTGCATCTGCTCCTGGGTTGGCATATAGCTGTTCTTTATTGTTAGAAGTGATTTTGTGCAAGAATGCTTGTTCATGTAATTTCTCTGCTTCTGCCTTTTGGTCAGAATTATCATTTAAAATAGCTTCTGCATACAAAATTCCAGCTTTTGTTTTATCCTCTAGAGCATTCAACCATTGTTCCATCTCTTCATAGAGATTATTGTTACTCTTATTTTTACTATATTCTTCAACACTATCTAATATTTTATTATACTCTTCTATCAAAAGCGGTAATATAGCTTGCTTATCTTCTCCCGCTTCTAACTGCTTATGTAGAGCCTTTATTGCTTCAGACTCTTTGGCATCATGAGTTGCAGCAGGCTCTTCTTGTGAAGATAAGTGTTTACAAATTTCATACAAAGCTGTTGGAGCCCCTGCATCAATATACTTGAAGCTCTCTTCCCAAGATGTTTCCGCATCAAATGCTTCTGCATTCCAGTTGTAGTCTAAAGTTCCAAATAGAGAAACTTTTGAAGCTTCTGCTTGTTCCATAGGGTTTGTCAAGACACCTGTAATTTGAGTCTTACCTGTTTGGAAAATCTCACCAGGGCCCATGAATAGTCTTCTTAATGTCTTGTGGTCAATATCGTTGACAGGCCAGTTCATCCAGAATAGTGGTTCACGTCTTCTGCCTTCTATATCTACAGCTTTGGTCATATAGCCGTCCATTGCTTCTCGGGAAACTGTGCCACAAACTACTAATCCTGTGTAGAAGATTTCTATATCTTTGTCAAAATGTTCGTGATAGTAATTCAATTCGCTACCGTCTTTGAAAGCCCAATCATCTAAACAGTAT
This sequence comes from uncultured Fastidiosipila sp., assembly GCA_947253875.1. Taxonomy (GTDB): domain Bacteria; phylum Bacillota; class Clostridia; order Saccharofermentanales; family Fastidiosipilaceae; genus Fastidiosipila. The sequence continues at coordinate 27,309 of CAMYAM010000011.1, forward strand.
GCTTCTGGGCAGAAGAATAGAGGATCAACATCTCCTTTTTCTTTGCGCCATTTATTTAGATTGTTCATTAGGAATACAACTGTGTCAAAATCCAATCCACCTACGTCATCACCCAAGACTCCGAAGCCTCTAACTCCAACTTCATAAAGAGTCTCAAATTTGTGGATTAACTTTTGAAGACCTTCCTCTTTGTTATCACCTTTGATCTGATTATCATTTACAACAAAAGGTGAGATTGTCCAGTAATAGGTGATAGCTTTTTGCTCAGCAAATTTAGCCAATTCAGCAATTTCTTCCAACTCAACTTCTGGATATGGTACCCACCACTTATCTCTATGATATGGATCATCTTTTGGTGCAAAAGCAAATACATTACCCTTGAAGTAGGATGTGAAGTCTAAAATTTCTTTACGCTTAGCATTGCCAAATGGAATACCATAATATCCTTCAATCATTCCACGGAATGGATATGTCGCAAAATCATGAATATTCAGAGTCAGAATTTCATTCTTACTTTGCTCGAGGATATGATAAAGAGTTGTCAAAGCATAGAATAGCGCTCTTTCATCTTTCGCTTTAACATTCCATCTACCTGCATCTAATGACATCTTATATTCATCAATACCTTGTAACTCTTCTGGAAGTAACTCGATACATAAGACTGTATCTGCATTATCTTTGATCTGAATGTTATGTATTTTTAACCCTTCTTCTAATCTATGTAAATTAGCAGAACTTAATTCAGACTTTGCTTCAACAGATATCGCCTCTGGAATAGATATACTGCCGCCTGTGTAATTGATTTCATGTACAAGTGGATAAATTTTGTATGACATATTCCCTCCTAAAAAGAAGCCCATCAACTATTTATATTCTAGATGATGGGCAATAAATTTTTATACTACTATATTAATAGTTTACGTAAAATTATCAGTTTTAACTAATAATTCTCTTCGTATTTTGTTTTTACTTTGTATGTAACCACTATAGCTACACCGATAAATAACAACCAGACTAAGACATTTGTACTTGCACCTGTCTTTACTGGTGCATTGGTCTTATCAGAATTTTGATCTTTTGTGCCAATGTTCTCAGTATCACTTGCTTCTGTACTTGTGCCAGGTTCTGCACTTTCACTTGCATCAGAAACAAAGTAGTATGGTGAGAAGCTATCTGCTCTAAAGGTTATAGTTTGTCCCTCAAGATCTAGAACTTGAATGTCTTCATATTTCTCTGACTCAAATTCATGTTTGATAACTAAATCTTGACCGACCTTTTCTTGTAATGTTATAGAGATTGTTATTGTTGTATTTGCCTTCACTACTAGTTTACCATTAGGATCATATAATTTGATATCGTAACCTTCATCTTTCAGACTTGGATTCTCTAGTTCAGATATTACAAGTCTATAACCTCTTAAGCCATCAGCTTTTGCTTTTACATTAAGTTTTTTAGCTAGGTTATTTTGTACTACTTCTAACTCTGGTAATGTTTCAGATGAGTCACCTGTTTGATCATCATCAGGCGTTCCAGGAGTGTCTGGATTTTGAGGAGTATCTGGACTCTCAGTATCATCTTTGTTTAGGTCAACTTTAATCCATTCTTCTAACCACCAATTTCTATCTTTAGCGTAGTCTTGGCTGTCTCTTTGATCATATTCTGCTAGTGTAAATGTTCCCCACCAGAATAGACCGGATCCATAAACATTTGCTCCTTGATCAATAGCTCCGCGTAAACCTTTAGCCGCAGCTAAAATATTTTCATATTCATGTAAGTGGTAGTACACTTTTCCTGAATCTGCATCTGGCCAACCTGGAGTTCCTGGATAGAATTTATCATCATATGCTGGCATTGTTGGTGCTAGCTGTACATTAGGATTCTCAGATGCTGCAATAGCTTCAGAGTATCTCAAAACATTCTCTTCCCAGAATTTGGTAAACGCTTCTGGTGAGTATACTATACCTTCATCATCACCTGATACATCGTATAGCATTGGGTTGATCATATCTACATACTTAGCAATCTCTGAAATATTCTCATTTGGTAAGTACTTAGCTAGTGCTGTTGTAGCGATTGAGATATGAACATCTGCACCAACTGCAGCACGTAACTTGCTTAAATATTGAATTAGTCTTGGATGATTTCTAACGTTGAATGGTTCTATATCAACTTGAATACCATCGAAGTCATATTCTTTATAAATTCTTACTGCTTCTTCTACCATTTTATCGATAGTTTCATCAGATATTTCTATGGTTTGTCTTGCATTGGTATTAATAGTACCCATGATCTTCATTTCAGGGGCTAGTTCTCTACTTCTCTTCATCCAGTATCTGACTAAAGCATCTTTCTCCGGACTTTGTGGTAAATCACCATTTATGTCATGGACACCCATATCTACAAATTGCATGTTGATTGCATAATCTTGTAGCTGATTGATAAAGTCTTCCATTACTTCATCATTTAGTTTTCTCTTACCATTCATCTCTTCAACATCAAGATATGCGAAGTTGTTGGTATTTTTGTATGAGCTTCTGTCTTTAGCTGGATTAGGATATTCTGTTAAATCAGCCCAGTCATTGTCGAAACCTCTTAGCCACTCATCTCCATCATTCTTGAATTGAGTAATTTTGACCCAATCTATTTCCATTGTTCCTGAATCAAAGTTTGGTTCACCTGCCCATCCTTGTGGGAACCACAGACCCAACCAGAATCTACCGGCAGCTGATGGAATTTTCTCTGTTGCTGTATGTACATGTTTTCCATCAAGGTAGAATTCTACTCTTGGGTTATCTTTTTCTGTATACCAATCAAATCTATATGTATGCCAGCCTTCAGCAACACCTTCAGTTGTACCTAATTCTTTTGGACTATCAACGATATATGAGTTTGGTACTTGATCATCTATCCAAGTATTAGCCATTATTTGATTTACGTATTGTTTACCGGCAACAGTACCTGGAGCCTCCCAGTCGATCTCATCATTTCTTTCGCCATTATTAAAGAAGGTCCAGAATGCATTAACTACACCTAATTCATTTAATAATCTTGCACGAACTTCGTAACTTCCTGAAGCGAAGTGATCTTTGGTTGCTATAACACCACCTACACGTTTACCGCTATCAGATTGAACAATTTTGCCCTCTTTGTCACGTTTGAAACCTTTTTGCTCACCTTCGTAGAGGTCACCGTTGGCTTTGATTTTCAATATACCATTTTCAACTGTAACGTTTTCTGGTGAAACACCATTATTTCCGTATCCCCAAACTGTTTTACCTATTAACCATTTTGATGAATCTACTCCATTCTCGAAATCATCGAAGAATACACCTTCTGTTTTGTTGATTGGATTAATGAAGTTTGGATTATCTGCTTCGTTTGGATTATCTTTTTCTGTAACATTTACTAGAGAGAATCCATCAAATACAGCTTTACCAGGACCATCTTTCCAGATATAGACCTGATAACTTCCGGATTCTTTTTCTACGGTAAAAGTAGCTTCAAATTTGCTAAACTCTGTTGTTGAGAATTCACCTACTCTTAAACGTGTCTTAACTGTTTTATTATTAACTTTGTCCAGACCTTCTATACCAAAGTAAACAACATCACCTTCTTCGAGTACTAGACCGTGAGCAATAAATTTATATGTTTTGCCGGCTTGTAACTTAAGGTTTTGTCCAATACCGTTATCTCCACTAATTAAAATTGCATTTTCACCTTCGAATACTGGGTCATGAGTTATTGCATGCTCATTTAGATTTTCCCAGCCATCCCATGCAACTAATCCATCTTCAAAACCTGGGTTCTTAATTAGTTCAATATTAGTACGGTCGTCTGATATAGCGACTAATTCGAAATTATCGAAGTAAGCGTATGACTCTTGTCCTTGAGGAGAAGAATTCTTGTATGTATATAGCTGTAAAGCTTTTGTTCCTGGGACAGTAGTGAATTCTATAGATTTCTCAGTCCAGTCTGTTGAAGTAAATAAACCACCAGATTTACCACCTGCTATTCTCTTCATATTCTCATCTAGACAGTCAACACCAAAATATCCAGTTTCAGTTTCATGACTTACTTTACCTGTAACTTTGAGTGTGAATTTAATATTCTCAGGAATATTTAGAATATATTGAGATCTTCCACCTTCGCCTGGTCCAGTTACTATTGATTTACTTCCTTCATAACCTTCTTCAGTAATAAAAGTCTGTCCTATGTTGCCACTGTCAACATCTAAGTCATTATCCCAGCCTTCAATTTCTGCAGCTTCTCCAGGACCATTATTGTTATAACTCAATTCGAAGTCAGGATTCTTGGCTAAGTTTTTGCCTAATTCAACTTCTGTTGCATTTTGTTCTGGTTCTGTTGGTATTTCAGGTTTTGTAGGAGTTTCTGGCTCTGTTGGTTTCTCATATAAATCTTCTATATTGATATGTTCAACAGCTCCACCTTTTGCTTTTGGATATCCCTCTACTTCACCTTCTAGGCTATAAATTTTTATATAATCATAAAATGCGAAATCTTCACCTGGATTTTTGTAAATAGAAATTTGTACATCAATAGCATCAGCTGGTATTTCTACAGGTACTTTAACCTCTTCATATTCGTGGCTAGTAAAGCTATGTATACGAACTCTGTCCTTACTTCCATCATCTTTAAAATACTCAATTTGCAAAATACCAGGTTCTACAGTTTCTTTTTCTCCGACTCTAGCTCTTGCACTAACGATAATACTTCTTGATCCAGAATATTTCTCCATGTAAATACCTGCGCCTCCGTCGTTACCTAAGGCAATTACATCTTCACCATTATCGTTAACATACTTTAAATTTCCCCAATCCTCCCAAGCAGAATTTAATCTTGTGCTCATGTCATCTTGGGAAATAATAAACTCTTGTCCAGCCTCTTGGGCAGCCTCCACTTCTTCAGCAGATAGCGTATGCATGCTGATTGAGCTTGCAAAAAGACCGACAATTAAGCTCAACACTAAAGTTAATGACAAAATATTTAGTGTCTTACGTCTATGCTTCTTCATATAAACCTCCGAGTTTAAAGACGTTTACTATCCTAAAATAGTAATACTTACTAATTGATAACTTCTATATCAATTTCTTCTAAGTTCTCTAAATCTTCAGCTTTGATAAATAATACATCCGCTCTATAGTTCTCGTCATAGTTTCCACGCATCTCAGAACCATTGAGTTTGAAAACTCTTGAATCTCTTGAGTCTTCTTTGGTTAGAGTTAAGTTTAAACTCTTGCCTCTGTACTTCATCTGTAGATCTAAAGATTTAAATGGGTTGTTAGCTGCTGTTTGAATTCTAATTCCGTCATATTCAAATCTAATACCGAATACGAAATATAGAAGAATTTTTAGGACGACGTTAGAGCTACCTGTTTGCCAGTCATTCATTGATTCACCATCAATATTTAACTCAGGGTTATAACCATATGAATTAGGCATAACAAAAGGTGTATGGGAGACTGTCTTATGAACTGCAGTAAAAGGTAAATTCTTGACTAGTTCTTCCCATGCCATTTTAGACTCGCCCATAGCAAATAGTGCAGCTGTTCCGAAAACGGATCCATGAATGTAAACAGCACCATTCTCAGCTGTACCTATTGGCAATTTGTGAATTCTACCTACACCTGGAGTACCTGGAGCAAAACCTGGCTCAAATGTTTTGAGACCATACTTAGAGTCTAATGTCTTGAATGTGTGTACCAAAACATCTCTCAATTCTGGAGTCTCTTCATATAGTCGACTAATTACCCAGAAAGCTGGCGCTGTTAGTCCATATCTTTCTGCGCCGTCTGGATCATTAAATCCAGCAACATAGTAATCTCTGTCCTCTCCCCATCCATGTGCGATATGTTTTCTTTCACCATTATCCAGAAGAGCATACTTCAATAGACCTTCCTTCAACTCTGCCCTAGTTTTTTGATAAAGCTTAGCTTCTTCTTCGTGTACGCCTAAGTGATTCAGAAGTTCTATCATTTCTTCTAGGTTCTTGTAAAGTTGTAATGAGGCCATTACTGAAACACCGTTACCATAGTCTTTGTTTGGATCTTTTGAAACACCTAAACCATCTAAGGCATCATTCCAGTCTCCGAAGAGAGCTTTCAAACACTTGGTATCTGGATCAATGTTTGAAATTAAGAAATCCATAACCTTCAACAAATGTTGAAGTGCAGAATCTTTGTAATCAGTTTTTGCTACGATTTTTCCTCTTTCGTCAATAATTTCGTAATATGCTAACTCTTCATCAAGAATTGAGAAGTCACCTGTATATTTAATGTATGTTACAAATGTATCAATTACCCAGTGACCTTGGTCAATAAATGGACGTAGGTCCATTATTGGACTATCACCCTCATTTGTAGGAAGTGAGTATTGTCTTGGTGCTCTACCACTTGGGTCGATAAATTCAAGTGACTCAAGCATTTTAGCTCTTGCTAGCTCTGGTTCGTAGAATAGAACTGCTTCAATTGCTTGGTACACATCTCTAATTCCAATTAGTGAACCTAATGAGAGTTGGATAAATCCTTTAATACTTGCGCAGAATTCAACTTGTTTCTTGAGATACTTCATAAAGTAAGTCAAAGTTTCTGCATCCAAACCTTCTATTTCACTAGTATCAAAGTGCATGAGCAAGCTCTTATCATTTTCTTCGCTTTCTTGATAGGCTTTTGCTACATCTTGTTCTAACTTAGCAGTATCAATATCCTTAAACAATGGTTTATAGGCATCATCTTCTTCGCAATGCACAATATAATCCATCTTTATGTCAACTCTAACTTTTGCATCTTTTTCCAAGTTAACAAATGCAAGTTCACTTGCTGCAGCAGTTTCAGTAAATGCAGTTACTGTTTCATCTACTTCATAGGCACCATTTTCTAAAGCACTAGCTTTGTAGAGACCACTATAAGCACTACCAACCAAATTATATCTTGAGCTTGATGCTACTTTTCTTTCTAAACTATAATTTTCACCACTAATACCTTGATTTAGAACTGCAAAATTAGTTACTGATTTTGATCTACTTAAGTCTTCATTGACTTTAAATACAAATCTACCTAAGTCACCATAATCTTCGAACTCTGTTTGTCTAAACCATCTATTTTCGTCATTATCGCTGATACTGTGGTTTAGCATTGGGTTAAAGTACCACGCCAAATAAATTTCTTCAGAACTTGAGTTTTTATTATCAACTTGGATTGTAAAGTTTGCTTTATTCTCTGCATCAATAAATACTCTAATTGTGAAATCGAAGTCATCAGTTCTACAGATATAGTATGTACAGTTCACATCGAATATAGTGAATCTTTCTATATTTCCGAAGTTATTAGTTTCTATTTCTGGTACAGCAAGTAATGGTAAAACATCATATTTGTCTTCATTCTTTTTACCTGCAAAGAAAGCAATTACTGGCTCTTGTCCCTCTTTTGCTCTTAGGAAAGGTGAAAATAAACCTTCATTTGCATGCATATAGCCTGATGCATATGTCCAAAAGTTAAAACCATCTCTACCGTAAGGGAAACGGCTTTCACCATTTTTTCTAGGAATAGCTAACACACTATTATCACTTAAGAAATAATTCTTTCCTGGTAAAGGTTTGCTACTTTCAAAATTATCACTATTTATCGCTTCATATTTATCATGAAAAAATTTAATTTTCTCGTTAAAATTTGGCATAGTAATCCCCTTTGCTACGTTTTTCAATTTATTATTTATATAATGAATTTAGTATTAATCTGTTCTCATATCAGAAGTGATATTTAAGAATTCTTGCATTATGCTACAACTTCTTGAAGCAGCTTCAAATGAATCCATTTCGGAGTAGATTCTAATTACTGGCTCAGTACCTGAGAACCTTACAAGTATCCAGCTATCGTTTTCGAAGTATACTTTCAAACCATCTTTGTCTGAAACTTTTTCAATTTTATGATTAAATTCTGGTAATTTATTCTCTGTAAATAAGACTCGTCTAATTTCTTCTTTGTGCTCTTCAGTAACACGGAAGTTTCTTTCTACAGTAAATAATTGTCCGAATTTTTCATAAATCTCGTCCAAAATATCGCTTAAAGATTTATTCAATAAGCTTAACATCTCAATTATTAAGGCTGCAGCGTATATACCATCTTTACCTTTAATATGACCTACTGTAGCTAGACCGCCTGAGCTTTCTCCACCGATGATTGCTCCAGAATCTTCCATTCCTTTGGTAATATGTTTGAAGCCAACTGGAACTTCAATGCATTCTTGCCCGTATGCTTTAGCAATTCTATCCAAAAGATGAGTTGTAGAAATGTTTCTTACAACTGCTGATCTCTCACCTTTATATTCTAGATAGTAGTAGTAAAGCAAAACCAAAATGTCGTTAGCATGAATATATCTACCTCGCTCTGATATTAATCCGATTCTATCGGCATCTCCATCTGTTGCTACACCAAGATCATATTTGCCTTTAACTACTAATTCCTTTAATCTCTGTAGATTACCACTTGAAGGTGATGGCATATTTCCACCAAACATCATGTCATGGCTATCATTAATTGCATCTAGTCTGCATCTACAGTTAATTAGTAAAGCTTGTAGTGCAATTCTTGAAACACCATGCATTGGATCTAATAAGATTCTTAAGTCTCTTTTTTTAATTGCTTCAACATCTATTAAAGACATTATTCTGTCAATGTAGCTATTTAATGGGTTAATAATAACTACTAGACCTTTTTCCTTAGCCTCCTCAAACCTCATGGATTTAACATCTTCTATTTTTATATTTGCAGTCATTCTTTCAAGTTCATCGGTAACTTCAACAGTTGCATCTTTTCCCCCATCGAAAAAGAATTTAATACCATTCCATTCATAAGCATTATGACTTGCTGTAACTGCTATTCCGTATTCTAGGCCAAGATCACCAATAGTGAACATAGTCATAGGAGTCGGAGCTTCTTCATTTATTAAATTAACTTTAATATTATTTGCAGCAAACACTTCTACAACCCAAATTGCTGCTGTTTTTGATAAAAATCTTCTGTCGTAACCAATTACAACTGATTGCTCTTCATCTTTTGAATTTTTCCAAATATAATCGGACATAGCTTGTGCTAATCTAGTGATATTAAATTTTGTAAATTCATCACCTATTAACGCACGCCAACCACCTGTACCGAATTTAACCATTACATTTTCTCCTTAACTATCCTTAAATAAAGGCTTTAATATTTATTTAAAATGTGCGAAGCGAGATCCGCTCCGCACCGTAATTTTTATTTAACTATTTACCTACTTTAGAGTATCTATCGTAAGCTGCTTGTTTGATATCAATTAATTCTTGAATACCTAAGTCTTGAACTTCTTTTACAAAGTCATCATATTCAGCTACATCTCTTGTACCAATTACGAATTTCAATAGGTCTTCATCAACTTTAGTCTTAATTGCACCCATTTTCTCATCGTATGTTGATTTCTCATCTTGGTTTAGAGGTACTGATGGGTTGAATGGGAAGAACAAATTATTATCATCATAGAAGAATAATTGTTTTCTTACATTCTCATCAGGAGTTGAAGCTGCTTCGTATTCTGGCATTTGACGCATACCGATCAATGCTTGCATACCGTTTGTTCTGATGTATGTAGTTGAACCTTCACCACCAGTAACTTTTTCTGTATAAACTGGTTTGCCATCTTTGATTTCGTAGCTTTCACCTTCGATACCGAAGTTGAATAGTAAGCTTCCTTCGTCGCTATATACGTAATCAAACATTTCTATAATTTTATCTTTAACTGCAGCATCAGTTTTTACATTAATACCCCATGCGAAAGGTACTACTTCAGCTTGTTGGCTATATGTTTTTGGTTCTTGACCAGCTTTTAATACTGGTGGATTAACTACTTGCCAGTTTGTATTTGGATCTTTTGCCTTAACTTCTTCGTTGTTATTCATACCTGCAACATAACCTGTCCAGTAAACTGTAGCACCAGCTTTATTATTTAGGATATGGAAGTTGTTTGTATCTTCACGTGTAACGAAGTCTTGGTCAATTAAACCTTCTTTGTACCATTTAGCCATAGTTGTAATAAATTCTTTAGCTTCTGGTAATAATGGAGCGTAGTCCATCTTGCCGTCTCTTGCTAGCCAGAAATCGTTATTTGGATTCAATTCGATTCCCCATGCATCTGCGAAGTTGTAGTAGTAGTTTTCCCAAGCTCTATCTAGAACTAGCGGTGTAACAGCACCTGCACCTTCACCATTCAAGTCATTGTTCTTGAATGCTGTTAGAACGTTGTACCAGTCATCAATTGTTTCTGGAACTTTAAGATCTAACTTATCTAACCAGTCTTGTCTAATTAGGTAACCCATAGCTGTTCTAATAGCTGATTGCATTGGAATACCGTATAGGGAACCATCACTAGCGGCTGTTTGAGCGTAAGCTACTTGGTTTTCTAATAAGTATTTGTTGATATTAGGAGTCTTCTCTGCTGATAAATATGAGTCTAATTTATCGAAAGCACCTAATAATCCGTATTCATTAATAACATTTAGATTTGAAGCAACAACATCAGGATACTCACCTGCTGATAAACTTGTTGTTAAGTATTCGTTAGCTTCACTTTGAACAACAGAATCAATTTTGAAGTTAATGTTCAATTTTTCTGCCAAAGCTTTAAATGTCATTGTATCGCTATTGTAAATAGCTTCTGGTAAACGACTTGGAACGAAAAGTGAGATATCTACAGGTTTTTCTGTTTCTCCACCTTGTTTGCCTGAATCGCTTGCAGCTGGTTTTTCACCTTCTGATGGTTTTTTGCCGCTGTCGTTATTACATGCTACTACTCCAAGTAATAGAGAAGCAGCTAAACCAATTGATAAAAGTTTTTTGAATTTCATACTCTTCCTCCTAATTTTCTTTTATCGATCTTATTTAAAAAATAAGCTTACTTAAAATTAATATTGCTAACTAGTACCCATATACTAGTCAATTGCGTTTAGATTAAATAACCATAGGCACGCCCTCCTAAATACTTTTTATCCTTTTACTGCACCTGCTAAGGTTCCGTGAATAAAGTATTTTTGTAGGAATGGATAGATTATTACGATAGGTAAACTTGTAAGAACAATTGCTGCAAATTTAATAGTTTGCGGATTCGCTTGCTCACCTCTAGACAACTGTCTTGCAGCAGCTTCATCGAATTGTGATGCACTAACAATTCTATTCAAGATAACTTGCATAGGCATTTTGTCTTCTGCCTTATTTGTTAGCAACAATGTTTCCCAGAAGAATGAGTTCCATTTTCCTACTGCGTAATACAATGCTAATGCTGCTAATACTGGTTTTGATAAAGGTAAAATTATCTTTAGCAATACTTGTAAATCGTTTGCACCTTCGAGTTTTGCAGATTCATCAAGAGATTCAGGTAAACTCTCGAAATGAGATCTCAAAATGATTATGTAGAAGGTACCTATAACCGCATAAATCAAAATACCAAATCTAGTGTCGATCAATTTAAGTTCTTTCATCAATAGATAGAAAGGTATCATCCCACCACCAAACCACATCGTAAATACTATAAACAAGTTGAAGAATCTTCTTCCTTTAAGATGCTTCTTGGATAATGGATATGCTGCTAATATTGTAAAAGCCAAACTCATTCCAGTTCCTACTACTGAGTAAAATACTGAGTTTAGGAATGATGAAATGATATTAGGGAATTTAACAACTACCTCATAAGCTCTAGTCGTAAAACCTACTGGTAAAAATACTACTTGATTTCGTTGTACAGCTGCTACTGAACTTAGAGATGCTGATACAACATATATTATTGGATAAAGTGATACGGCTATTACTAAAAGAACAAATATGTAACAAAATATTATGAATGCCCATTCACCTGCAGTATATTTTTCTCTTCTTTTTTTCTTCGAAAGTGTATTCATAGTTTTAGTTCCTTCTACTGACATATTCTCCTCCTACCACAATGTTGTTCCATCAACTCTTCTGACAAATCTATTAGCAAAGTAAACTAAAATGAAGCCTATTACACTTTGGAAAATGGAAACTGCTTGTCCATAGCTATAGTCTCCAGGGTTTGCCATCAAAGCAATTCTATAGACATAGGAGTTGAAAACGTCTGATGTTGAATAAATACTTGAATTATACAAGAGGATAATTCTCTCGTGACCAACAGTCATAATTGAACCTAGGCTTAATAATAATTGAATAGAAATAACTGGACGTAAACTTGGTAAAGTTATATATCTCATTTGTTGGAATTTACTTGCACCATCTATAGAAGCTGCTTCATATAATTCATTAGGAATTCCTGTTAGAGATGCTAAATAGATAATGGAACTAAATCCTGTACTTTGCCAGATACCTGCTGAAATAAATATAGCTTTAAAATACTCTGGGTTAATTAAGAAATTAATTTTTTCTGCGCCAAAGAAAGCTCTCAACATATTAATTGGACCATCTGTAGAAACAAAGTATTTAACAATGCTCATAACAACAACTGATGATAAGAAATATGGCAAATAACTTATTGTCTGACCAGATTTCTTGAATGCTTTAACTTTGATCTCGTTCAAAGCAATAGCTAACAAAATTGGTAGTGGGAAACCAAATATTAAACCATACACATTAATCATTAAAGTGTTGTAGAACAATCTACCAAAGTGTGGATCTGCAAATAATCTACGGAAGTTTTTTAGACCGATAAATTTACCTATACCGCTGAACAAATTATAATCAAAGAACGCAATTACATTACCAATCATTGGTATATACGCAAAAATTAGATACCAAATAAATACGGGTAGAAACATTATGTATAACCATTTATCTCTTTTGAGGAAATACATTAAGCTACGTTTATTTAACTTAGATGTCTCAATACCAACACTTTCTGGTTTTTTAGATACTTGACCCTTCATCGTTAAACACCTTTCAAATGGATTGATTAAATCAATTACACTTATTTCATACTGTAACTTTACATTTTTATTATTAGCTTTGCTAGCCAAATTTAGCGAAAATAGCTAATTTTTGCTTTTTTCATGTTAATATACAAAGCTAATTCACTAGATATGTTGAGTTTTTTCTTTTTTTAGTAAGGCTTAATCCATACCATTTCTTTTTCTTTGTGCAGTTTCTATAGTTTTTTCATCTATTTTTATTCATTTTGCCATTAGTAAACTTTACGATTCAATTTATTCATTTAACTTTACTTTACAGTAAAGTGTTTAATATGCTACTTTCTCCCCTCTCTAGTCTTCCTGTACAGTAGATTCCACATTAATTTGCTTTCATATTAAATCGCAACAAAATAAAAAGCGTAGTTAAATTAATAACTACGCTTCAACATTTTTTTAAGAAAAACTAATATTAATTATCTCTATCTAATACTTTTTGAGCTTCTTCCAACTCACGTTTCTCAATCGCTTCTGCAACAATTTTCTCATCTTCTGCATCTTCACGATTTCTAACAGAGAAGTCTATACCTGTACCTACTTCATTTGGTTCTTCTATGTTGAATACATAATCGTTACCAGGAAGGATTGCGTTTAGTAGGATTCCTATAATTGCAGCTATTGCTATACCAGGTAGAACTAGATCAACTCCGAAAACAGGGATTGTTAAACCTTCACCACCAAAACCTAAGGCTGATACGAAAATAACACCTGCAATAATCATGTTTCTACTTAAGCTAAAGTCAACTTGGTTCTCAACTAAGTTTCTAACACCTGTACTTGCGATCATACCGTAAAGAATGATTGAAACACCACCAATTACTGCTGTTGGGATTGTACGTATAAATCCACTTACAATTGGGAAGAATGAAAGTGCTATTGAGAATATTGCGGCTAATCTAATTATGCTTGGAGCATAGACTTTTGTTAAAGCCATAACACCAACGTTTTCACCATATGTTGTCATGTCAGGTCCACCAATTGCTGTAGAGAATGATGTAGCCAAACCATCACCTAATAAAGTTCTATGTAGTCCTGGTTCTTTCAGGTAGTTCTTGCCTGTTGTAGCACTAATTGCTGAAATATCTCCAACATGTTCCATAAGAGTTGCTAGAGAAATTGGAATCATTACTGAAATTCCTCTCAAGTCAATTGTCATTAATCTATCTTGTGCGAATGGCAAGGCGAAAGCTTCGGCATTCTTCATACTATCGAAATTAACTTCATTCATTAATAAAGCACAAATATATCCTGCAATTATTCCTAACATAATCGGAATAACTTTGGTCATACCTTTACCCCAAATATTGAAAATAATAACTGTTCCCATGGTTACTAGAGCTATTATCCAGTTGCTACTTGCATTACTGATAGCAGTTGGAGCTAACCCAATTCCAATTGCAATAATAATTGGTCCAGTAACAATTGGTGGGAAAAATTTCATAATATTTTGGACACCAAAAAGCTTAATTAAGTAAGCAATTGCAATAAACAAAAGTCCACTAACAAAAATACCACCATTTGCGCTACGTAAGCCTTCTACATTTGGTATTCCATCTGCACCCAGTGGAGCTAAAATTGCATAACCACCTAAAAATGCGAATGAAGAGCCTAAAAAAGCCGGTACCTTACCACCTGTTGCCAAATGAAATAATAGTGTACCGGCTCCTGCCATAAATAATGTTGTTGAAATATCTAACCCTGTCAATATTGGAACTAAAACTGTCGCTCCAAACATTGCAAATAAATGTTGTAATCCTAAAAGAATTTGCTTCCCTTTAGATATCTGACTAGCATCCCAAATAGGATCTTGTCCGATGCGAATGCGCTTTTTCTCTTTCTCCATGAGAATCCCTCCTTATTTTTGCTCAAACGGTTTTATTATGCAGGAGGTTTTTTATTTTGTCAAATCTTTATTCTTTTAATCCCAAAGCAACTTTTGCATAATCACTCATACTATCAATAGTCCATTTAGGCTCAAAAACTATATCAGCGTCAACATTATTAACTTCAGGAACTTTTTCAACTTCAGAAACTATATTTTTAATAAGCATACTTGCCATTGGACAAGCTGGTGTGGTCAATGTCATTACAACAATTATATTATTATTCAAGTCTCCCAAAATATTATAAATAAGTCCTAAGTTATATACATCCATTGATATTTCTGGATCCTCAACTGTTTTTAATTTTTCAATAATTTCACTATATAAATTCTTATTGAAATCTATTAGGTCTTTATATGCCCCTCTATTTTCAACTTTTGCCAAAAATTCCATGCTTTATTCACTTTTTTCTATCTATATGGACTTCCATCCGCATTTGTCCACAGTACAATCTCACCTTTTTCTAAACTCTCTTGTACTCTTATAATCCTTTGATTGCTACTACCTCTAAATTGCAATGTTAAATCTAATAAATCAATCTGGAAACGTCCGTCAACTAAAACGTCTACTAAGCTAAGCAATTCCAATTTATCGTCGCTTTCTTGCATCAATTCTTCCCATGTATACCCTGACCAACACCAAATATCCTTGGTGTTTCCGAAACATTCTCTAAAGGCATGACAAAGAGGCAGGAGTGTATTGGTATTTAACATTGGCTCCCCACCCAACAATGTCAATCCTTGACAAAAATCAGCTGCAACATCATTTAAAATTCTGTCTTGCAATTCTTGTGTATAAGGGAATCCGTATTTGAAATTCTGAACTATTAAGTTATAGCATTCTGGGCAAGCAAATAAACAACCACTGACATACAAAGAGCATCTAACACCTTCACCGTCAACAAAATTATATGGCTTATAATCTGCAACATTCCCTCTTGACCAATCTTTCGCTAACCATTCTTTGGGTTTTGGATTTCTAGGTGATCTTTTCTTTTTTTCTTCCATTTATTCCTCTACAAACAATTGTTTAATAAACTTAATCTAAATTTTGTTTTTAATTTTCCTCAGCAAAAACTTTATCAGTCTCAACTAATGAATTTTCAACATACCATTTACCCTCTGCTTCCAGCTTAGCTTTTAAATTTTCACCATCATCTACAAAAGTTCTGTTAAAAGCATCAGCAGGAATATGTTTAACTCTAGATTTGATTTCCTCATGTCTACCATGAACCATTGGTCGTTGCTGAGGATTACCTAAATATCCACAAGTCCTTTTTACAACATCGCAAGTTGCCGGATTAGTGTTTTTGCATTGTGGGCATTCAAAACCTTTCTTAGTTGGTTTAAATTCACCATCAAAACCACATTCATAACAATGGTCTATAGGTGTATTAGTACCCAAATAAGCAACTTTATCGTAGGCATAATCCCAAACTGCTTCCAGAGCTTTAGGATTTTGTCGCATGTTAGGGTATTCACAGTAATGAATAAAACCACCTGAAACGTATTTAGGGTAATCTTTCTCAAAATCTATCTTCTCAAAAGGAGTAGGTGATTTTCTAACATCATAGTGAAATGAGTTTGTATAGTAATCTTTATCTGTAATATCAGGTATAGAGCCAAACTCTTTTTTATCCAATTTACAAAAACGGTCTGTCAAACTCTCTGAAGGTGTGCTGTATACACTAAAGTGATAGTCATACTTTTGAGAAAGTTCATCTGCTTTTTGTTTCAATGCTTTAACAATTTCTAAAGTAAAATCTTTAGCTTCTTGATTTTGCTCCCAATCATTACCATAGAAAGCAGTCGCAACTTCATATAATCCTATATAACCCATAGATACTGTAGCTCGGCGCTTGTTAAACAATTGGTCAACATTAGCACCGGCTTGAAGTCTTTTTCCAAAAGCCCCATACATATACAAAATAGGTGCATTTTCTGGCAAAGCTTCTTTTACTCTCTTAATTCTATATAGCAATGCATCTGCTTGAATATCCAAACGTTCAAAGAAAATTTCCCAAAACTTTTTCTGCATATTTTCAACAGTATCTGGAGTTTTACTTGCTTCAATTGCAATTCTAGGTAAATTTAGCGTAACAACTCCAAGATTCATTCTACCATTATTAACTTCGTTTCCTTCTTCATCCCACCAACCTTGTAAAAAGGAACGACATCCCATAGGTGCCTTGAAACTTCCTGTCAATTCAATCAATTTATCATACATCAATACATCAGGATACATTCTCTGTGTTGAGCATTTAAGAGCAATTTTCTTAATGTCATAATTTGGATCTTCTGGTTTTAGATTCACACCTTTCTTGATGGAAAAAATCAATTTTGGGAAAATCGCTGTCCTGTGTTCTTTACCAATTCCTTTAATTCTAACCTGTAAGATTGCTTTTTGAATTTCTCTTTCAATCCAGCTTGTCCCCAAACCAAAACCTAAAGTAGTGAATGGAGTTTGACCTTGTGAAGTATAAAGGGTATTAATTTCATACTCCAAGCTTTGCATTGCATCATAAATATCCTTAATAGTTTTGGCTTTAGCATATTCAATCTGCTTTGCTTCAGCTTCTATCCATTCTCTTGCCGTTTCTAAATTTTTTTCATAATTAATTTCTGCATATGGTGCCAATAATTCATCTACTCTATCTGCCGTAGTTCCACCATATTGACTACTCGCAACATTAGCTATAATTTGAGCCATCTGTGCAGTTGCTGTCTGGATGGATTTTGGAGATTCAACCTCCGCATTTCCTATCTTAAACCCATTACTCAACATACCTTTAAAATCTATTAAGCAACAATTAGTCATAGGAGTATATGGGTTATAGTCTAAATCATGCACATGGATTTGACCTTTCTGATGGGCATTCGCAACATGAGGTGGAAGCATTTTTAATCCAATAGACTTCGCGACAATACCTGCTGTTAAATCTCTCTGTGTATTAAATACATTACTGTCTTTATTGGCATTTTCATTTACAACTGAAGATTTCTTCTGGAGTAAATCTTTGATTCTGTAATTAATGTTGGTTGAATTTTGTCGAGCAATGTCTCTTTGAACTCTATAATTAATATAAAGTTCAGCAATATCTGTAAAATCATTGTCTATGAGAATTTTTTCAACTATACTTTGAATCTCATAAATTTTAATATCAGTAGTAAATCTATCTAGAATTTCGTTACAAATTTTTACCATAAGTAAATTGTAAACATCCGTATCTATATCCTCATCATCAGCAGCTTGTTTAACAGCTTTTAAGATAGCTGATTGAATTTTATTCACATCAAATTTTACAACTCTACCATCTCTTTTTATAACTTTTAATTCTGATATTTTCTCTAGCATATCCTTACCTAAAATCATTTTTAAATTTTTCGAGTCCACATTTTTTACCATTTCTTTATCTCCTTTACTCCTAATTTCTTATATATTTTGTAACATCTTCAACTGACTCTAAAACTCCTCTAAAAGCTCCTGCATCGTCAATTAATGCTTTATATGTGATATAGATAGTTCTACCTTCCTGATTCTCATACCACATCTCTTCTTTGTCCTTAATGCCATTTTCAAAGTGTTCAAACAAAAGCTTGATTCTTGGCCATAATTTTGGCGGGTGGCAATATTCTATATTTCTACCAATTTGTGCGTTTGTGCGTTTAAATATCATCTTATCCAGATTCTCCTGACAATTAAAATATCGAAATACCCTATTTGTATCAACAAATGTCAATTCCGCCGGCAAGGCTAAAAGCAATGCGTCAACTTCGGTCAAATCTAACTTGCCTAGTTCAGTCTGCAAGTACGATACTTCTGCAACCTTTTCCTGCCATTTTCCACTAAATATTCCATCCGTAAACTCTATTTCCAGATTTTTTTCACTCGTTAATTTATCTTCAGGTAAAAATTCTGATGCAGATTTAATTACAGGCTTCTTTATAGGATTAGTATCACCCTCTAAACTCATCTCACGTTTAGATGGGTTTTCCAAATTATTATATTTATCTATAAGCAAAATCAGCAAAATAATCCCAAGAAAATCTTTTTTCTCGGTATAAATACTCTGTAGAGTTAAGTTATAGTTTTGGTGCTGATAACAAATCCTAAACTCTTCTTTTTCTCCTTCTTTATTTCTAACTCTTAGCAAATTACTATTACTAATTTTATTTTGATAGATGCTTGAACTAATCAAGTTTTCTATTGGACTACCAATATCATTTTTTGAAAAAAATTCACTTTCTTGGTTGATAAATTTAAGGCACAAATCCTGATCATATAGAGCAACTATGTAGTCTAGATTTTGCAGAATAACTCTTGCCTCATCTAGGCTCATATTACCGCCTCTAAATTTCCTACTTGTAGATTCTTCCAATAGACTTTGAGGGTTCTTAGCCTCATAAATTATCGTGATATAAGCATCTTCTAGTTCTACTTTTTTTGTTTCTCTTAGCTTATTTTCTGCTCTCTTCTCAATTCTATTTCTTGTACCTTGTATGCTTTGTGTAACTTCTATATCAAATTTATGTTTAGAATTTTTGTCATCGTCATCCGATTCTACTGGTTTAATAATGGCGTAACCATAGGCATAACTTTCTTCTTTAATCTCTTCCCAATCTTCTGGTTTTAATGTTTCAAGAAGCAAATTTAACAATATAACTTCTTCTTTGAAAATCATCTCATTAAGTTCATTTTTAAATATTTGATATGAATTTTCTAAAATCTTTAAATCTATTTCTGGTAGCTTATCCACATTTAATTTAAATTCATTAAATAGCTCCAAAATCATATCATCCTTAGCCCACATAACTTTGGGTGGGGCATAATGACCATATTTCTCAAGGAAAGGGAAAAACACTTTTTCTTTACGTTCATAATGCTTACTTACCTCTCCTAACATTGAAACCTGACGTTTAAGACCAGATAGCATCTCTTTATTAATGCTATTTGGATTAGATATTAGGTAATTAATAATATTATCAACACGCAAAATAGTCTTTCTCAAAGCTATATTTTCTTGCTTAAAAATATATACAGGGTGGTCTTTGTTATCAATCCCAAATACATCAGGGGCTTCGACATTATTCTGAAATACTCTGGCATGCACATTACATAATTTAAGTACATCTTCAAAGCTTAAGTCATTATTGGGGTCATTAATAATTTCTTGTTCCATTAGACTAATTTCTATCGCATTCACATTAGAAAAATGTTTCTCAAATTCTTCCTGAACACTTTCTTGACTTGAGCCTAAATGTAGCTTTTCAAGTATATTTTTCAAAATTTCTATTCTCTCAGAATTATTATTGACCACTTTCTATTACCTCGTATCCATTGCACTGCAATGTACTAATTAATTTATCCTTTGATATTCCTGTAATCCTTAATCCCTTGTTTAGACTAACTTTACCCCCAGCAGTCATTCTCATAAGTTTATTTTTCAATGGGGTAAATCCAAGCTCAACTAATAAATCTAAAACTTCTGGATTTTCCTCTATAACCTGGTTCACCGGCATATCTAAATCTATCTGATTACTAATATTCATTAAATCACCTCTATAAAAAGCAATTAAATAATGGCGTTATTTTTTACGTTTTTGAGAAAAGAAAAGACAAATTGAACTAAATATAAAAATATTCAGCAAAGATAATAGAGCAATAAAAAAAGCCACGCCAAAAGCGTAGCCCGTATTTACAGCTTATTATTCTCCAGCAAGTTGCAAATTGTCCGTTGCATTTCTCACTAACAAAAGATTAAGTGGATATTCTGGCTAATAACTACATCAATTATTATTAAATTGATACGCATCATCACCTTCCCGGTTCTAACCAGTGGTATAGACTCTGCTCATTAATCACAGCGGCGGTTCCGCAGAAGACTCAAACTTCTTTCCCCATTAAGTTTCGCAACGCTTAATCTTGATATTCAATTTTTATTAAGATCATCATAGCAGAGAAATAATTTTTAGTAAATACATAAAAAACTTGGTAGTGATAATAGTATGTATTTCGAACCTATTTAGCTCTATTCTCCAACTCGTTTTCGCTCCAAGTTCTCATTACAATAACGTGATAGACTTTTTTATTTTCTGCCAATTCGTAATATGCAGACTTAGGAGTTTCTGTTACTACATATAGATAATTATCTTTGTTATTATCATTTCTATATATTTCATCTCCTTGGGCAAAACCATGCCCTTGCATGTTCTTTACTGGAATATCATCTATGATATCCTGCACTGTTCCTATTTTTTGATAATCTCGTTCTTGCAGTAGCTTATTTACATTTACTTTATTATCTTCTTTTCTACTCATATCATCTGGTAAATCATGCCCTTCTGAAATATTTGTATAAATCTCATTATCTACCTTCAAATAATAGAATACTAAGCTACCTCTCTTATAACCTGTAGGGGTGGGTAGTTCATCATAGCTATTAGATCCAATAACATCATTATCAACTCTTGAATTCTCAGGATTGAAATTTTCACTTGTATGATGCTTATTGCAAGATACAAGTAATAAGCAACAGAAAATTGAAACTACTATACTTTTTAAATAACTTGTGTTCATAGGCTACTCTCCTAAGGGATTTCTGTACACATATGGTACTGGTTCACTTGAATTTGGATCAATCGATAATTCTATTTGAACAACACAATCATTATATTAATACTTTCCCCACAAAAAAACTCCCAGATCTTTCGACCTAGGAGTTTCTTAGTATTCTATATTTGTGAACTTTAATAGCTCATTACAGCAAATTATTTAATTGAAGCTTCGTAAATACCTTCAATTGTTTTTGCCATGTGTGCATTAAACTCTTCATCTGTTTGATCAGCTGTTAAACCTGCTGCGAATGTACGTGAGAATGAAGCGATTAAGCCTTCGTTTTGAGCCAATTTTTCATTAGCTGTTTCTGCATCGTAACCACCTGATAAGCAAACTACACGAACTACATCAGGCTTTTGTGTTAATTCCTTGTATAGGTTAACTTCTGTTGGGATTGTTAACTTGAACATAATTGGTGTTCCAGCTTCCCAGTTGTTTTCTAAGTTCTTGTAGATTTCTTGTAACATGAACTCTTCAATCTTAGCTTTGTCTTCTGCTTGGATTGATACTTCTGGTTCTAGCATTGGTACTAAACCGTGAGCTGCTACTTGTTTACCAATTTCGAATTGTTGTTTAACAGCTTCTGCAATACCTTTTTCGTTGTATTCTTTAATGAATGAACGCTCTTTTGTACCAAATACACCTTTAGATTTTGCTCTTGCTAGTAGTTCGTCTAGACCTGGGTTTGGTTTCATTAATTGAACACCGTTCTCTAAGTCTGCTAAACCTTTGTCAATTTTTACGAAAGGAACTACACCTTTATCCCATAGGTATGTTGGTGTTTCTTTACCTTCGATGTCTCTGTCCATTGTTTGTTCGAACAAGATAGCACCTAAAACTTTATCTGATGTGAATGAAGGACTTGTAATAATTCTTGTACGCATTGCGTGTACTAAGTCAAACATTTCCTCTTCTGTACTATATTGGTCTTCTGAAATACCATATGCTGCTAATGCTTTAGGAGTTGAACCACCACTTTGGTCTAAAGCTGCGATAAAACCTTTACCATTAGTCATACGATCTAACATTTCTTTGTTAATTTCTTTGCTCATATGAAATCTCCTTCTTTTAATTTTTATTTGTTAAGTCATTTTCTAACAGCTATATTCTACCATAAATTTTTTTCTTTTAAAGCTTATTAGTATGTGTTTGTCAATTTTATAGACTTTATTATGTAAATTTATTTAAATCAGTCCGAGTTTTGACATTTTAATTAAATTTTATTCACAAATTGGTAATCTTCCGACCTACTAAGCTAATCTTATAAGCGAGAACCTACATTTGACACCAATAAAAACTTATATAATTAAAAGTGTATTATCCACTGTTAATACGGTATTTTTACATAGACAAAGTTTTTTGCTTAACTTATCATAATGATACTAACCTCATACAAATACCCCGTAAAAGAAGCTACCCCCTGTAGCTTCTTTTCGTATTTAAAGGTTTATTTTTTATTTATCTTGTCTACGCTCTTTTTAGTTTTATCAGCTGATTTCTCAATACTTGAGATGTGTTTTTCGAGTCGATTGATATTTGATTTCAACTCATTTAGCTTAGGATCTATATTGCCCTGAACTGCATCTAAGTTCATCTTAACTTTTTCTGCTTTCTCTTCTACTTCTTGCATTATCTCTTTGAATTTATCTAAATTATCAGATATCTTACCCATATTCTCTTTAGATGTTCTTCCTGCCATGTCTGTTTCTCCTTATTCAACTCGCTCAGAAATCTAGACTTCTTATTAATATTGTCCAGCCTCTAGCATTTCTCTGATTTGTTGTTCATATAACTTAGCATAGTATCCGCCTTTAAGCAGTAATTCATCATGCTTACCTTGCTCGGCTATACCTTGCTCAGCGATGTAGAAAATTTTATCTGCGTTTCTAATCGTAGAAAGTCTGTGCGCAATACTAAATGTTGTTCTGCCTTTGGTCAACTCTTCCAATCCTAACTGTAGTGCTTTTTCAGTCTGAGTATCAATTGATGAAGTAGCCTCATCCAAGATTATCAGGGCTGGATCTGCTAGCAGAACTCTTGCAATACTTATCAACTGCTTCTCACCAGCCGAAACACCAGAACCTCTCTCTTGAATCTCCGTGTTATATCCATCTGCTTGTTTCATGATGAATTCATGGGCATGAACTGCCTTAGCTGCAGCTATGACCTCTTCGTCGGTTGCATCTAATCTACCGTAGCGAATATTTTCCATAATTGTGGTTGGCCACAAATATGGATCTTGCATCATGATTCCTAATTGAGAGCGTAGTGAGTCTATAGTTACTTCTTCCACATTATTACCATCAATTAGCACTTCTCCGGAATCAACATCATAGAATCTAGAAATTAGATTAACAATTGTCGATTTACCTGCGCCTGTAGGACCAACAAGGGCAACGTTTTCGCCTGGTTTTACTTTGAAGCTTACGTCTTTAAGAACTGGTTTATCATCTTCATATGAAAAAGTTACATCACGAAACTCTACTTCACCTTTGACCTTAGGCATTACATAAGCGTCCTCTGCATCTTCTATTACTAATGGTTCATCTAGGAATTCAAAAATTCTCTCTATATAAGAAGCACCATCAAGTATCTGGTTATAGTAGTTAGCCAAGTTTGATATTGGTCCCCAGAAGAAACCTACATAACCAACGAAAGCTATTATTGTACCTATCTCTAATGGAGCTCCGTTGGCTTGGCGCACCCAAAACACGGCAGCTGCATAAAGGAAAACCGTGGTAAAATTGGCAATAGCTTCAACTACTGGCATCATTGAGAAGTTAATGATATTAACATCTATAAAAGATTTTCTAACTTGGTTACCTAGTCCGTGGTAAATCTGCCTATTAACTCCTTCTCTACCAAATAGTTGAGTAATTTTCATGCCTTGTACTGATTCTTGGTTGTAGGCATTAATATTTGAGACCTTGTTGTTACGTATCTGTTGAGCTTTTCTCTGATATTTCTTGATAATTGCTAGATAGATTACCAACAAAGGTACACCTAGCATTGCATATAGAGTTAATTGCACATCAACAAGAAACATATATATAAGAATTATTATTAATGAACTTAATTCTACGATAACGTTTACCAAAACATTACTAATTAGGTCACTAACAGTATTAACGTAGTTGACAACTCTGGTTGAGATTTTACCGTGTGGTCTACTATCAAAATATGTAAATGGTAACTCTTGTAGCCTATAGTACATATCATATCTAATATCAGTGATCATCTCTTGTCCGGTATAGCTAAGAGCTTTTATCCTATAACGACTACACAAGGCAACAATTATTAATGTAGCTACATATATGCCTGATAAAGTATATAGATATGGATAGTCTTTGTTAGGTATGGCAACGTCCAATGCTTTTTGAAAAATCATTGGGCTCAATAATCCTATAGCTTGTGAAATAATCATCACAATGGCAATGCGAATTAATCTATGTTTGTAAGGGTCCACATATTTGAAAACTCTCTTTACCTGATCCCAGTTAAAGGGGGTTTCCAGAATCTCATCTTGGTCAAATCTATTTCTACTAGCCATTATTTGCACCCCTTTTTTCTAATTCTTTGTCTGCTTCATGCTTATCGATAATAACTCCCAAAGCGTCTTTACTATCTCCAATTTGGGTATCGTAAATTTCTTTGTAAATACCATCTAAATCTAGCAACTGCTCATGTGTACCACGCTCAACTATACGACCATTTTCCATTACAAAAATTTGGTCTGCATTCCTAATAGAACTTATCCTTTGAGCAATCATGAAAACAGTCTTGTCACTCATAGCTGCTTTTAGATTTTTACGAATAGCTGCATCTGTATTCATATCTACAGCTGAGGTAGTGTCATCAAGAATCAAAATATCTGGATCACCTGCAAGGGCACGAGCCAAAGAAATTCTCTGACGCTGACCACCTGACAAACCGACACCTTCTTCACCGATTATAGTGTCATAACCTTCATCCATTTTGAGAATAAAGTCATGAGCTACAGCTAATTTAGCTGCTTCATAAACAGCTTCAGTACTCATCAATGGATCACTAAAGGCAATATTACTTTCGACAGTATCACTGAACAAGAATACGTCTTGAGTAACTACGTGAATGGATCTTCTTACGGCTTCTAGTGGGTACGTTCTCAGATCACGTCCATCTATTAAAATTCTACCCTCGCTTGGGTCTGCTAAGCGTGAAATTAGCTCAATTAAAGTAGTTTTACCAGAACCTGTCTCACCAATAATTCCTATAGTTTGGCCTGATAGCACTGTAAAGTTTATATTGTGCAATGCCGGAACTTTTTGACCATATGAAATATAATCATATGATACATGGTCAAATTGAACTTCACCTTTCAGCCTAATTCTCGGTATATGATTATCTTCAACATAAGATGTGACTAAGTCGTCAATCTTTGTCTTGGAAGTTTTGAGCATTGACTTGGTTGTATATGCTTCTAATGGGAATGGTTTATCTGGGACGTAGCCTTTCTTAACTGTATTTTCATTTATTTTCTTCAAAGCCTCTGAGTCTTCAGACAATAGCGAACGTGAAACTACCTTATCTTCTAATTTAGCTTCAGGATTTTGAATGACTTTAATTTCTTTGTCCACGTCCAATTCAGACTCTTCCAGAACTTTACTGTAAACAGGACTTTCCAAACTCGCTTGCACCAACTTCTCGTCAGTTTTTTGTGGATCTTCAGTTAGTTCAGCCTCCGCTGGTGATGCTATCTTCGTCTTGGTTGTAAATAACTCAATTATCTTATTAGCTGATGAGGCGTAGTGTTGTAAGTCATCAATTAAATAACCTAGCATTCGCATTGGGAAAATTAACATCCAGAGCGAGTTATTAAACAAGACTAAATCACCTACAGTCATATTGTCTTCTATTACTAACATACCTCCAAATAAAATCAAAGCAACATACATGAAGCTTGAGAGACCATCTATTAGAGGTATAAATCTAGCTCTAATATCGGCGGCAAATTTATTGAGTTCGCTAAATTTAAGGTTCTCTACCTGGAATTTATTTACTTCGTAATCATGACGCACAAAAGCTCTAGTTGTTCTATTACCATTAATATTTTGTTGAACTACAGAATTAAGTTTTTCAAATTGCTGTCTGATGTTTCTCCAAGCTGGTTTTATTTTTTTTAGCAAAGCTACAGATGCTATTAATAGAAATGGAGCAACAACTGATGTAATTAATGCTAATCGCCATTCAATGAAGAATAAATATACCAAGGCTGTAACAAATATCATGGCTGTCTCTATTGTTGAAAAACCTGCCCATGCTAAAAAGTGGCGTACCATCTCTAGGTCACCAGTCAAACGTGCCATGATTCTACCTGTTGGTGTCTTAGAATAGTAATCTTGGTCTAATTTTTGCAAATGTTGATAGAAGGCATCTCTAGCACGCATTATTGCATTTTGAGAAATATATTCATAGAGCAACCTTTTGACAAACATTATTATTCCTCGAATTACGGGAACTAAGAAAATTATACTTACATACAACCAGAAATTACTCAGATCGCCTGCAACAAAGACCTCATCAACCAGCTTTGCCGTGTAGTATGATGGAATAATTCCTAAAACAGAACTGATAATTATAGTTACAAATGCCAAAAATACCTCTAACCTAGTTTCTCTGGTTAGAGCTGCTGCCCATGCATATGGTCTATTACTGAAAACCCAAGCATCTCTCGGACTTAATGGATCAGAATCCTTTAAGCTTCTACTATATCTATTCATTATTCCCCCCAAGGCATGAAGCCTTTAGTAATACGAAGTTAGTATTTAATATAGCTCCTGAATGTTTTTCATTCAAAAAACCATTTATGTATTATTGTACCTAGATTAAATAATATTTCTGAACTTTTTTCAGATTTTTTAGATGTTTTTTGATAAAAATTTTATTTTTTCGGAGTTTTTATCATTGATAATTTTGAAGAAATCGAAATTGAACAGAACTTCAAAAGAACTTGTAATAATATAGTCTATACATTTCTTATAAAAATCTTATAAAAAGGAGCTAGTTCTAGAATGTTTGATAATACAAAAAAATCAAATGCAATAAAATTAGGGAGAGACACATCAATAGATACTAAAGCTGGTAATAAGCACATAGTTCTCGCAGGTGGTTGTTTCTGGGGGACAGAAGAATTTCTGCGCAGATTAAGAGGTGTAGTTAAGACTTATACAGCCTATGCAAATGGTAATACGATTTCGCCAAGTTATGAAGAAGTTTGCTCTGGCAAGACATTGCATGCGGAGGCTGTCTATGTTGAGTACAATCCTGAAATTATAGATTTGGCACATCTGTTATATTATTTTTTCAAGAGTTTCGACCCAACAGAACTAGATAAACAAGGAAATGACTTTGGTAAACAATATAGAAATGGTATTTATTATTTGAATAAAGAAGATTTAAATACAATTAATTTCGTACTAGAAATGGTTCAAGATAAATACGAAGATCCATTAGTTACTGAGATTTTGCCGTTAGATAATTTGAGTAAAGCAGAAGAATTTCATCAAGACTATCTAGTCAAAAATCCACTAGGATATTGCCATGTTGACTTCCGTAATCTACCAGATGCAGGAGCTAGCATGAAAGGAGACAAATTTGAATAATAATTTTAATAATATGAATGATTTCAAGGATTTAAGCCCAGAGGACTTGCGTGCAAAAATTGGCGAGCTCGCCTATGAAGTTACGCAAAACGAATTGACTGAAAGACCTTTCTCCTCTGAATATGACCAGAATTTCTCTGATGGTATTTATGTAGATATTGTCAGTGGAGAGGCTCTATTTAGCTCCAAAGATAAATATGATGCCGGTTGCGGCTGGCCATCATTTACCAAAACAATTGGAGAAGATGAAGATAAACTTAAAGAAAAAGCAGATTTTAGACTAGGTTATGAGCGCACTGAAGTTCGTTCTAAAGAGGCTAATAGTCACTTGGGGCATGTTTTCACCGATGGGCCTAAAGAAGCTGGTGGTTTACGTTACTGCATAAATGGTGCTGCCTTGAAGTTCATTTCAAAAGAGCAAATGGAAAAGGAAGGTTACGGAGATTATCTAAAGTATGTCTAAATCTCTTTTACCAGAATTTAATTTAACTTCTGAACAGGCGGATGATCTACCTAGATTTGAGCTCTCTGGTTTTAATCTACCTGGATTTGATTTGCCCGAAGAAATTTTGTTTATACTCGATAGGTTTGAGGAGAATGGTAAGCGTAGTTATTTAGTTGGTGGTTCTGTTCGAGATTTACTCCTAGGAAAATCTATAAACGACTATGACATCACTACTTCTGCGACGCCACAAGAAGTTAAAGCAATTTTCTCAGATTACATCACCTTAGACACGGGATTGCAGCATGGAACTGTAACTTTATTAATTGATAATAAACCATTTGAAATTACTACTTTTAGAACCGATGGTAAATATAGCGACCATCGACGACCTAACAATGTGGAACTGACCACTTCACTTTTTGAGGACAGTCAACGCAGAGACTTTACTATTAACCAGATTGCTTATAACCCTATCGACGGTTTAGTTGATTATCACAATGGTTTAACTGACCTGCAAGCTAAATTAATTCGTGCTGTTGGTGACCCCTATAAGCGTTTCGATGAAGATGCTCTAAGAATAATCAGAGCTTTTCGATTTGCCGTACAATTAAATTTTGATATCGAAAATAATACTTTTGCTGCAGTCAAAGCTATGATTAATGATCTTGACTACGTTGCTGCAGAGCGACTTACACATGAGTTAATTAAAATTCTTAATTCGGATTTTTTGTCTGAAAGTAAGAATTGGCAAAATTTAATGGTTTTATGGAATTATCTATTCCCTACATACTCCTGCGAAATTTACAAATCATTTAGCGCTGATTTACTTGATAATCTTCCACAAAACCATAATATTAACTTAACACTATTGGCATATTTTCTAGCAGAAAATGACTTAGCCCACTTCTTAAATAAACTTAAACTAAAACGAACAGAATTTATTTTTGTTAAATCATATACCGCAGCTCTTCAAGAAATTGCTGAAGTTCAGTTATCTAGCGAGAAAGATGTCGACTCCGCATTAATAACTGCAGAATCTTCCCACTTCTCTCCTCTAGACCTTATTGAGTTAAAAAGCAAATATAATTTAGATCTTCAAACTTTAATCGAGATATTAAACTTGACTGTTCTCGAACCGAGCTTTGGCATAAATTTTCAAACAGTAGAGAAAATTAAATTAAGCTTCTCAGAACTTCTGGGAAAACAGCTGCCTTTATCTACATTAGATCTTGCTATTTCAGGCAAAGATTTAATAGACATGGGTTTTTCTCAAGGAAAAGTAATAGGTCAAGTTCTAAACGATTTGCTAAAGTTAGTTGTTAAAGGAGAATTAGAAAACAGTGAAATCGCTTTGTCAGCTGCTGCCCAAACTATGCTATCTTGATTTTAGTAAATCTCTCTAAATTTCCTTAAATTGCCTATTTTGTTGACTTTTGTTAGAATTTTTACGATTTTTTCATGAGTCAATAGCTAATAATTTAAAAATATGAATTGATATAGCTTTTATAATATAATGAAGATAAGTTATCCTACATGACTCACGTACTATATTAGAACCTTGCAGCATAGTCTGTAAATAAAGTTATTTGGAGGAAGCGGTAATGTACTGTCCAATATGTGGAGAAGAAGTTAACCTTAGTCAAAGTCAGTGTCCTAGTTGTGGTACTAGCTTAGATTGGAGTGACTATCAAACTGAAAATTCCCAAAATGAATCTATAAACACAGATAATAATATTCAAACAGAAGCAGATAACCATAGTTACTACAAGGATATCAACAAAGATGATCCATTCGCTCCTAATGCAGGATTTAGCGGCGTTGAATTTGATGCTCCTAACAATGCAGTAGAGCAAGATTTTGCAGCTGCTTCAGAGAACATAGGCTTCGAGCCATCTGATAGTGCCAATCACCAATCAGATGATTTGCATTATGATTACTATGATTCAGAAGATGAAGCTGAGCAACGTAAGCGTTTTATCTGGCTTCTTCTGGGTGCAGGACTTGTTATTTTGTTATTAGTATTATTATTTGTACTAATTAGTCGTAGAAACAGTGGTAGAGAAGTTGGACCAAATTCATCCAACCCGATTCCAGAATTCAGTACATCCAGTAGTACCAGTAAAGAAAAAACTACAACTACGACAACAGAGTCCAAAAAGACTCGTCAATCTTTAGTACCAAGCAGCAATAAAAACGATATCGTATATGTTACACCTACACCAGCTCCTACACCTACACCAGCTCCTACCACGACTGCTGCACCAAGCACAAAGGCTCCTACTACAACAAAAAGTAGCAAAGAAACTACAACAAGTGCTAAAGAAAGTGATAAGACAACTACAAATAGTTCAGATAGCTCTATTAATAATTCAAGTAAAGCAACTGACTCTAAACAAACTACTGTAAATAATAATCATGAGGAAACAGCTACATCCTCTACTTTCGCAAGTGATCATGATACATATCTAAGGCTCAACTCCGGTAATCTACCTGTAGAACCAAATAGATTTGCTAAACCTGGCAAGCCTGGAAATACGAACCCAGGTGAAGAAGTTTTGCCAAATAACAACTCCGAGAGTAAAAAGTTGTCCAGCTTTATCAATGAAGCATTACAAAATATCAATGCTCCAGTATATAACGGTTCCCAAGTACAAGACAAATCTGTTCAATTGCCAAACTTCAGTAATGTCAAACAAGTTCCAAGTGAATTATGGGTACAAACTTATTTAAACCAATTCTTAAAGACAGTTAAAGGTTCTACAAACCCATTTGATACTAAGGAATTTAAACTAAGTGAAATTGAAACGTTCTTACAAAAGCAGGTCAACCCAGAAATCACCTTAGACCCTAGTGCTCCGTACAATGTCACACCTTACGAGTACAAAAAAGGATCTGATAATGGCACCTTCTCAATACCAGAGACTGCAATCGAACCTAATGAAAGAATTGCAGAAAATTCTGAATCTAAGACAACTTTCGTTCCTATAGAAACAGTTAAACTTAATAACGGTAATTACGAGGTTCGTATGGTAGAGCTAAACTATGATCTGCGCTCTCATGAAGGTGTAAATTATAGAGAAATTACTGATATGCGCCATCAAAAAGTCCTTGGTTTAGCAATTGATAGTACAAAATCTGTTGCCAAGTCACCTGAGGATATCACTAACGATGGAGATTCAGTATTCTTCATGAGCCTTGAAGAAATGAAAGCTAACTTAGGCTATGTTAAATATACCTTGAAACCAGATTCTAATGGTAATCTAACATTAATTTCCAAGATAAGTTACGCAGCTAATGCAAGCGATAGCAATGTTATTGACAGGATAACTGAAATTGAAAAAGGTATATACGCTAACTTAAGTAGTTCGAGTGTTAGAACTGCAGAAGCTGATATACCTCTTATGAATAATCCAAAATTAGCTGAAGGTGAAAACAATGCAAGTCAAATTGGAACAATCCGTAAAGATAGTCAGTACCTCGTCTTTAATATTGGATCTGACTCTCAATATATTGCATTGGCTACAGCTGGAGATGGTGACTTGATAGGATATATTGACCTAAGCGAATAATAAAATCAGAATAATTAATTGAAGTTGCCAATTCATTAAATCTAGTTAGATATTAGATAGTTAGATAGGAGCTTGATAAAATTCATGTCAACAGAAAAGAGTTTAAAAATCAAAGATAAATTACCTGCCTTAACAGTATATTGTGGGGCTTCAAGTGGTTTGAAACCTATATACTTAGAGACCGCAGAAGCTCTCGGTAAATTATTTGCTGAAGAAGATATTCATCTTGTATATGGCGGAGGCGACAAAGGCCTAATGGGTAAAGTCTCCACTACAGTCATTGAAAATGGTGGAACTGCAACAGGTATTATCCCAGATTTCATGATTGAATTAGAATGGGTTAACAAGGATTTGGATGACCTCAGGGTTGTTAAAACTATGTCCGAGAGAAAAACTCTACTCCTAAATCTTGGAGATGGAATTGTCATGCTTCCTGGTGGTATTGGTACCATGGAAGAATTTTTTGAAGCTTTATCCTGGAGCCAGCTGCTCATACATGAGAAACCTATAGGAATCCTAAACATTGATGGTTACTACGATACTTTGTTAGAGCTTATTCACGGTTTACAAAGAGAAGGGTTTGTCGATACAAAAACTTCTGACCTATTTGTTGTAGATAGTGATCCCAGAAAATTATTGGAAAAAATGGCAAATTGGAAACACCACGATACAATAAAAGAATTGACAACTATCGAGGATATCGAAGAATAATAATTCTATTGTTCAGAAAATGTTTACTCTTTTGATTGAAAGCTCTAACTTTTTGGCAGGAGATTACAGCTATAATTTATATAATACAATTATGTAAAAGGGTAAATAAATGGGAAGATATTGTTTTTATTGTGGCAAAGAATTAGAAACTGATGAGAGATGTGACTGCCTTTATGCTCGTAAAAATAATGAGCAACAGCGTAAGGCAGAAACAGAAGCTAATCAAAATTATACATCTCAAAATTATACTGATACTAGTACTGAAAATATAAATAATACTTCTGAGAATAAATCTCAGAGCACTAAATTCGGCAGAGATAAGTTTACCGCCTTCCAAGAAAGTAAGGAAGAACACGCTAATAGAACCAAAAAAGATGCCAGGCAGAAGGCTAAGAAATTTAAGAAAGCTGAAACTTCTGGAAACAAAAAACAAAGCTTTTTTTCACGATCATTTAAATTTTTCAGAAACTTTTTCACTTCCCCAACAACTATAATTAGTGATTCTAAAACCGCAAAACTTTGGCAATTATTTGTTGCTGTATCTATACAAGCTCTTCTATTCGCACTTACTATATTTTTGTTTGTAAAAAATAGTAATTTATCAAACTTAATAATTTTACAAGATACTACCAATAAATATAATGGCTTTGCCAAATTAGGTATGAGTATTTTTGTCCGGGCTTTTATCTTTTCAATATTTTTAGATATTCTAAGGGTTATTGTTGCTTGGATTATCCTTAAATTAATCAGTAACCAGAATTTTAATTTTAATGATCTTTGGAAAGTATTTTTGCCTGGAATTTATTACTCAACTATTATCTACCTTATATCTTTGTTACTAATAAATGGTACAGGACTTCAAGGCTTAGTTATAATTGTTTTTGCTGCAAATCTCAGATTGTTAGTTGATATATTTAGTATTAGAGCTTGGACTAGTTTTACCACAGATAGTTTAATTGGCAATACCATGATTATTGCTATTATTATGGCAATTGTCATGAGCTTGGGTATAAATTTCATCCTTCCAAATGTTGCTAATTTCTCTGTACAACCTGGTAAAAACGAAGGCCCAGCTAAACCTAATATTAAAGTCCAAAGGAGTATTTATGACGAAATTTCATTATGAGACAATCCACTGCCCATATTGCTTAAACGAAGAGGATTTACCAATCTGGGATATAGTTGACGTCTCAGAAGATCCAGACTTAAAAAACAAAGTATTTTTAAAAGAGTTACAGAATTACGAATGTCAGAATTGCAATCGTAAATATACATTAGATCAACCCTTCTTGTATGTAGATCCTAGATCTAAAGTACTAATTTATTATGCGCCAAGATTCTCAGAGATTTTGTTAGACAAATCTTCCCGTGATGAGCAGGGCAATCTAAAAAAAGAGATTAGCTCAAGCATGCCCTTAGATTTTGGTGTAGATATCGAAGATTATACCCTCAGAATTTGCTACGACTATAATGATTTAATTGAGAAATTGCATGTTTTTGACTTTGATCTAGATGACAAACTAATTGAAGTAATTAAATTTGCTACTAGATCCAACCCGCCTGCAGTTGAAGATGAAAACGGCAACAGAACAATTAAACAAATTGAGGCAATATACTTTGTAGGGATTGAAAATTCTAAGTATATTTTCCAGACGTTCTCAGAAGATGAGGTTTGGCGACAAATAGCTCTAGATGCTGAAGTTTATGACAATGCCGAAACTTACTTCGCAGATAAATTTACTGAAGATGAGAATTGGAATATAGTTGACTTTTTAGGTTGTGAGATATTTCTACTAAAGAATAAGTTTTAAAGTTATATTTTTTAGGTTTTTGATTATCTAATCCATCTAATTTTAGACAAAATAAAAGCGAAGTAATCTGTGAACTAAGTGTTTTACACCTTCATCACTTTATACTTCGCTTTTTATTTATCTTGATTATTTCAAGCTTAATTGAAGAACTGGAATTAACTATTCCTCATTATTCTTTTCACTTGAACTCTTTGCATCTGCTTCTTCATCTACTTTTTGCAGAGATCTATCAGCTGCTTTTATAACTAGTTTATCGTCCTCTACATCTACTAGAGCAGTATCCCCTTCTGAAACTATGCCATCGAGCATTGCCTCCGCAATCTTGTCCTCAACTTCAGACTGGATTTTTCTTCTAAGAGGTCTTGCACCATACTCTGGAGAATAACCATCTTCTGCTAAGTAAGTAACAGCTGCGTCACTTACACTTACGTGTACACCAACTTGTTCAACTCTAGCAACTAAGTCTTTCAACATATTTCTTGCTATCGTTTCCATAGATTCTTGGCCAAGCATACGGAAGAAGATAATCTCATCAATCCTATTGATAAACTCTGGTGTCAATGTGTCCTTCAATTCTTTCATGACTAATTCTTTAGCTTCTGAATAAGATCTTCCACCATATAAGTTAGTATCAATGTCTTCTTCACCTGAAACAACTGCATTACTTGTGCTGCCAAAACCAATCTCTCGACCTTGAGCTGTTGTTAGTAATCTAGCACCAATGTTTGATGTCATGATTATTATAGTGTTACGGAAGTCTACTGTTCTACCCTGTCCATCTG
>CAMYAM010000012.1 GCA_947253875.1 uncultured Fastidiosipila sp.
TTCCTGGTTTCTCAGGATTTTCTGTTCCTGGTTTCTCAGGATTTTCTGTTCCTGGTTTCTCAGGATTTTCTGTTCCTGGATTGTCAGGATTTTCAGTTCCTGGCTTCTCAGGTTCCTCTGGTAGTGGTGGAATATCACATACATTCTTAGTACCGATTTCTATAATCATGTCTTGTTTTTCTGCGATTATATCAATATCCCTGGAAACTTCTTTACTGTTTTCAATTTTAACAGTTGTTTCAGTTTTTCCTACTATACCCTTTTGTACAATATTGTGTTTACCAGCTTCTAAGTTAGGATTTTCCCTGATGATTACATCGTATGCTTGTTCACTTTCATACTTGAATTGACCTTCAGTTTTTGTACCGTATTCTACGATTTTGTTCTTAGGTTCAACTTTTTCTTCTGTTACTTCAAGCTTGCCTGTTTTTTTATTGAATGTGGTTGTATATTTTACAGAACCCTTAGAACCTTTTTCAACGATTTTTTCTTCACCTGCTTTAAGTTCTGGGTTGTGTATGTATTCTGTATCGTTTCCTAATTCAATTTCCTTAACTACTGGTTTTACACCAACTCTAACTACTCTATCTTCTTTTTCGATAATAGTTTTTGTAGTCTCTGTTGCCTCACCAACTGGTTTACTATCTTTAATTTTTTGTGTGATAGTTACTTCTTCCTTACCTGCTTTACCTTCACTTTCAATTTGTTGTGTACCAGCTTCAAGATTATCGTCATAGATTACCTTGGTTTCATAAGGAATTTCTCTTTCGATTGTCTTAGTTACTTCACCTTCTGTTGATTTTCTACCAATCTTGATTAATCTTTCTTGAGGGTTTTTAGTTGTCTTAAATTCACCTTCTTGAGTTTCTACAACCTTACCGTCCTTGATTACAAGAGTATTTGTTCTTTCTTGTAATCCTGGAGCTCCTGGAGTTACAACTTCTTCTTTGCCTGGTTCTATTGAATCATCGTACTCATATCTAGTTTCAAAAGGTATTTCTTTCTTTTCAACTATTTTGTGAGTACCATCATTAGTTCCCTTACCCACTTGGATAATAGCGTCTTCTGCAGGATCTGTAGTTACAGTTGGTTCGCCTTCAATTTGTGAGTTTTTGATAGTCCAAGTTGTTGTTTTTGTGCCAACCTTACCTGGTTTCACAATTTTGTATTCACCTTTTTTAAGAGTTTCAACTTCTACTACCTTATATCCAAATGGTAAATCTTCCTTGTGTTCTATCTTGCCTTCAGTATTTCTACCTACTTTTATAATTCTCTTTTTAGGAGCCTTAGTTTCAGTGTATTCGCCTTCTTCAGTTTTTGTTACCTTACCATCTTCGATTGTTAGAGTTGTAGTTCTTGTCTTTTCACCTGGTACACCTTTTTGAATTTCTTCTATTTCACCTGGTTTTAGTTTGTCGTCAAACTGGATTTCCGTTTCAAATGGTACTTCTGCTGTTTCTTTAATCTCATGAGTACCATCAAGAACTCCTTCACCAACTTGGATTAGAGCATCTTGTTTCTCTTCTATAGTTTCTTCTTTAATGGACCCTTCAACCACCTTAGAATCTTTGATAGTAAAGCTAATCTTTTTCTTGCCTAACTTACCTTCCGTAACGGTAACAATCTCACCTTTTTTAAGATTTGGATTTTTTTCAACTTTTGTTTCAAAAGGTATCTCAACTACAAGCTCATGCTTACCTTCTGTACCTGAGGCCACAAATTGAGCTTCAACTACTCTTGTACCAACTTCTTCTCCATCAGCTTCATAATAGTGAGCAGTTACAGGTACATTTAATAAAGCGCCATCGATTGACTTACCATCTTCAGCATTTGGAACTGTTGCTGTGATTTGACCTGTATTTTCATCAATTGTTACATTCCAAGTATTGCCCTTATCATCTACAAATGTATCAGAAGGCAAGGTATATTTGCCTGGTCTTCTATTGTATTGGTCTGATTCATTTAAAATAACATTTGATGTTAATTGATCCCCTGCCTTACCTGCTTTAGCATTGTAACGAGCAGTCATGTTGAATCTTTCTTTTATAACAAATTCTGCAGTAGCATTTTCTGTTATCTCTTTTTCTGGTTCATCTGGATCTTTATAGTGGGCTACAACTGGTACTTGCAATTTTTCTCCACCTGTAAAGTCAGATGGATTGATTGGTTTAGCTGTAACTTCACCTGTTGTTTCATCTATAGAAACTGTCCATTCATTTCCGTGGTCATCCTTAAACTCTGTTCCTTCTGGAATAGAATATGAAACCGGACTAAGTTTCTTTTCATCTTCAGGAACTATAGGTGTTGATTTTTGTTCCATTGAAGGAAATTCAACTTGTACGAGATATTCTGGCTTATTGTTGCTTGCCTCTTGTACAACAAAGTGGAAATAGTGAAGATCCTTTGAGCCATTTGTATACGTATATTCAATAGGCAAAGCTATAAAATCTCCTGCTTTAGCTGATGCTGGTGGAGTAATTGTAAATTTAGATATATCATTAGGATCTACGTCTAGTTTCCATTGGTCCTTTTCTGCCTTACCTTTATTTTCTTTATTGATAAAGTCCATGATAATCTTACCAGATGCTTCAGCTCTAGCATCTGCACCATTCATTTCTTCAGGTGACTTATCGGTATCACTTGGATTTGCTGGTTCATACATTTCTACTTTAAATGGTACGCCTGGTTTTACATTTAAATAAGTCCTATCAGATGTGTCTTCACCTTTTGGATCTTTAAAAGACTGGTCATAATATCTAGTATCGTCTAAGTTTAATTTAAATGCTCCGATTAAGTTATAGTGATCATAACGGTCAATGCCTTGATTATCAACTTTTACTGTATTTCCTTCGTGATTTATGTCACGACTTCCAGCACCTGTTTCAACGTATGTACCAGCGTAACCAAATTCATCTGGAGTTTCAGCTATCTTTGTAAATTCATCAGCTGTCCTTGGTCTTGCGAAGAATTTTACATCTAACTGTTGAAGACCTTTATACTCTTTAGTATTAAAGATTGAATCTTCATTGATAACAGTTTTATTATTTTCATCCTTCTTTAGAGCACCTTCTGGCATTTGGATATGAATAGTTCCATTTTTAATAAAAGCCTTGGCTCCTGGTACTACATCACCAGAAATAGGATGATAAACTTGACCTACTATTCTTTCTTTTGCATTTTCATCAATATTGTCTACCTTGATACCAGTGTCAATTTCTTGTCCTTGAACAAAAACTTTTTCTTTATAGTCCCCATTTAACTTCATAAGCTCAAGCTTATCATTTTCATTTGGCCATGGATTTACCTTGTAACCTAAGAAGAAGTTCACCCCAAAAAACTTAGTTTCCGGGTTATCTTGAGTGTAATTATCCTTCATACCAAAGGAGGTCGAAGGATTGTCCTTGCTGTTGATATGCTTTAGGGTTTCTTCACTGGCTAAGTAGTTATAGTTTCTTTGTGTTTTAGATGCAGTCATCTTCCCGCTATCAGTCGGCTTGAAATTCACCTTAGGGAACTCAGTAGATTCAGAAATTAATTTGTCACCCACATCCATCATAGGTTTTTCGCCTGCTTGAGCTGGTACACGACCAGAGTCTGTAACAGTAAGACTCGTATAAGTCCTTTGACCCTTTTCCTTGTTTATGGTAATTTGGTAACCCCACTCAGTCTTACTTGGTGATTCGGACGATGGGTTCTTAAGTACGAATTTAAAACCATCTTTTTCCTGCTTTTCATCAGTCTTATAGAATTCTTGATTTGTATCACCTGGTTGCAAATCAGTTTGTCTATAACGCTCTGAGTCGCTATAGTCTTCTATCTTCGCTTCATCTTTTGCATAATTCATCTCATCTGCAGCTTTTAACAGATTTATTGGTAAAAAACTTACAAATAAAGCAAATGCTAAAATCAAACTTAAGACTTTTCTTTTTGTAATGCTATTTTTAATCATTTTATCTCCTTACTAAGTGTTTCCCTTAATGCCTTGTTAGCACTAAAAACACCTCACTAACTCAAACGATTTAAAATTTTAACGCAAATCCTTAAGAAAATCTGTTAAAAACGTTACAAAAATAAAAAAAAGAGCTTGTGCAAGACAAGCTCCTTATTATTCACCAAATTTTACCAACTAAAATTAAGCTTTTTGATCTTCTTCATACATGTGTTGTAGTGTCTTGATCATTGAGTTTGAGAATCCCCACTCATTGTCATACCAGCTTACAATCTTGAAGAAGTTTGTTGAACCTTCTAGGTTGTTTTGTAATGTAGCATTTGAGTCATAGATTGATGTATGAGTATTGTGTACGATATCACTTGATACGATATCATCTGTACAGTATGCTAATACGTCTTTCAAGTATGTTTCTGAAGCTTTCTTCATTGCTGCATCGATTTCTTGGATTGATGTAGCTTTCTTAGTACGTACAGTCAAGTCTACTACTGAACCTGTAGGTACTGGAACACGGAATGACATACCTGTCATTAAACCGTTAACTTCTGGAAGAACTTGACCAACTGCTTTAGCTGCACCTGTTGTTGAAGGAATAATATTAGCCGCTGCTGCACGTCCACCTCTCCAGTCTTTTTGAGAAACACCGTCAACAGTTTTTTGTGTTGCTGTGTAAGCGTGAACTGTAGTCATCAAACCTTCTTCGATACCGAAACCTTCTTGTAGTAAAACGTGGACTAGTGGTGCCAAGCAGTTTGTTGTACATGAAGCGTTTGAAACAACATCATGTTCTGCTGATACGTATTCTGAGCTATTAACACCGTTAACGATTGTCTTAACGCCACCTTTACCAGGAGCACTCAATAGAACTTTCTTAGCACCTGCCTCTAAGTGACCAGCTGCTTTATCTTTTTGTGTGAAAGCACCTGTAGCTTCGATAACGTATTCTACACCTAATTCACCCCATGGTAATTCTGCTGGAGTTCTTTGTGCAGGAACACATAGAATCTTATCACCATCAATTACTAAAACATCATTTTTTTCTTTGTCTGGTGAGCTCTTCTCTGTTGAAATTTCGCCTTGGAAAGCACCTTGAGTTGTATCATATTTCATTTGATATGCAAAGTAGTCTGCATCTGTTGAGAAGTCAGCTACTGCTACCAAGTCGATTTCTTTTCCTAAAAGTCCTCTGTCGTGCATTGCGCGTACTACTAGACGTCCAATACGACCAAAACCATTAATACCAAGTTTAATTGCCATTATTTTCCTCCTACTTGACTTCTGAAAAGTCTGTTTTTACATTTGTATTTCAATACCCGTCTATTCTATACGTTTTTTTGATTATCATCAACTATTTAATTTAAATCGCCTTTAAAATTCGCAGATTCTTAACAGTTTCTTATAATTTTATAGGTTAGAATATCATATTCACTCAAAGTCTGAACCATCAAACTCATCCTTTTCTTTCAGATCTTCATCTTCTGAGTTCATAATCAGTTCAAGCAACTGCCTCTTACTCATGAAAGGATGTTTCCAAGCTTCACGTTTTAATTTCTTAGATACATCCATCTCTGAAATCTCTGGAGCTTGATTTCTTGTTAGTTCGTAATATTGCGAATCAAAATCAACTGTTTCTAAATTATCATTTCCTATTTCATTGCTATTTGCACCGACTCTATTAACTCTTAAATTAACTTTTGGTCTAACAGGTTCAACAATGCGTGCAGCTGTTTTTCTCGTTGAAACTTCCCCATCTTCAATTTCTAGTGCTTTCTCAAAGCTCATAATCTTGTGTGGATCGACTTTTTTCGCCATAATTCTACGATTACTCCATGCTTGAATTAAGACATAAATAATTGTAGTTGTTGGTACAGCCAAAATTGTACCTACCAAACCAAAGAGCTGAGTACCACAGGTAACTGCAACCAGTACCCAGAATGAAGGCAAGCCAATTTGTGATCCCATAACTCTTGGGTAAATAACATTTCCCTCTATCTGTTGAATTACTAGAATCATTAGCCCAAATAGCAAAGCATCAATAAATGATGTTTCCACCCAGATCAAGACTCCTCCAATTGCGGCAGAAATAAAAGCACCAACAATAGGAATAAATGCACCTAGCATTTGCAAAACGGAAATCGTAATAGGAAATGGGAAGCGGAAAATTATCAAACCAAAGAAAGTTAAAGTACCAAAGATCAATGCCTCGATACCTTGTCCTGCAAAGAATTTAGAAAAAATCAAACTACAAAGTGAAGTAAATTGCAAAAGCTTATCCATGTAAACTTCCGGCAACAATGAATATCCTACTGATTTAAATTCTCTAAAGAGAGCTTCTTTTCTAGCTAAGAAATATATAGAGAAAATCACAGCAATAAAGAAATTAATCAAACCTGTAACTGTACCACTAATTAATCCTAGCACGGTTGTAGCTAACTGAGAACTTGCACTATACAACCAGTTTATAAATTGGTTTAGCAAGTTATTAATGTTGAAAGATGAAGCCTGAAGATACGAGGCTATTTGTGGGTTTTCGTTACTAAACTTGATGAACCAGTTATTTATGCCTTGTACCGCACCCGGTAAACTCTGAAAAAACGAGACAACTGTCTTAACTATATCTGGGACGACTAAAAAGATTATCAGAGCAATTATCGTACCAGTAATTATTAAAGTTAAAAGTATACTAATTGGTCTAGCTAGGCGTTTGCGGTACTTCTCCTTACCAGACTTCCATGGTTTACCAAACAAACTTCTCTCAATAGCTCGCATAGGTAAATTCAAGATAAAAGCTATTAACCCACCAACCAGAACTGGCAAAGTAACGTCAACTAGATATCTAAATATCTTTGGGGCGCCATCAATATGTCCTATCCCCCAAGCAAGCAAAAGTGATATTGCTACTATACCAACAATTCTTTTACTTGTAGTTTTGTCAATCGTCATTTCCAGTCGAGTCACTTTCTTGTTTCAAATTTCTATACTTTTTATACATTAGATAATATCAAATATCAAAGTTAACTGCATGAAATTTCTAGTTTCTTTATTTTCTTATACTGTTATTTTCAACTGCTAAATTTATTAATATCAACTACAACTAGTTACATCTATTTCGCAGAATTATCTTGCTGCTCTCTAATTGCCATTTCTAAGTCTTTAAATAACTCCCTCAAATTAGCACTGACTAACTTCTTGTTCTTCGCAGCTCCACCCCAACGAATATTACCAGCACCACTAGCAATAAACTTAATCTTGTGTTTATATTTTTCTAAATTTAATAACACTCCCAAAACTTCCATATTTGGGCGAAGCTCTGGACTAAACTCAAGTACTATATCTTTTCTATCTATGTATACTCTGCTCAAATGTAGTTTGCGTGCTTGACTCTCGACATAGGAAATATCAGCTAGGGCATATGTCTCTTCAGGTAGCTCACCGTACCTATCCATCAACTCATCCAAAATATCGTAGTATTCGTCTATATCTTCAATATCCAATAGGCGTTTATACATGTCCATTCTTTGTCCCTCTGAAGGAATTAAAGAACTTGGTAGATACGCATCTAGTTTAATATCAATACGAGTTACGAAATCTTTGTCCAAAGACATGTTTTCTGACAAAACTCCTGGATGCTCAACAGAGCTACTGCTTGCAGTCTCAACGTCTGTAACACCACTTCCTACATCAACTGAATCAGCAGCTGCTTTCTCCTCTTCTAGAGCCTCTTCTCTAGCCAACTGAACTTCTTCTTCTAGCATCTGTACATAGAGTTCATAACCAATCGCTTCCATATGGCCATGCTGCTCACCACCTAGTAGGTTACCAGCACCACG
The DNA here is from genome assembly GCA_947253875.1 of uncultured Fastidiosipila sp. Lineage (GTDB taxonomy): Bacteria > Bacillota > Clostridia > Saccharofermentanales > Fastidiosipilaceae > Fastidiosipila. The sequence goes on from CAMYAM010000012.1 coordinate 7,780, forward strand.
AACCTCAAGGTCCCTCATAGCAATTTTCATACCAGAACCCAGTTCCGTGAAATCTCTAATAGTTGCCAAACGTTTCTGGGCATCTTCAGTCAAAGTCTTATTACCATCATATGTTATAAAAGCATAAGCTTGTTTATTAGATCTACCTACACGACCTTTAATCTGATAAAGCTGAGCCAAGCCCAACCTATCCGCATCACGAGCGATAAGAGTATTAACATTTGGCATATCAATTCCAGACTTGATAATAGTGGTACAAACTAACACATCGGCCTCACCTTTAATGAAGCTGTGAATAACCCCCTCAAGTTGAGCTTCAGGCATTTGACCGTGTCCTATAGCTACTCTTAGACCTGGTATTTTTTCTTCTAAATGTTTCGCGATTTCTGGGATTTTTTTAACATTATTAATTAGATAGAACACCTGGCCTCCACGACCAACCTCTCTAATTATAGCTTCGTTAATAATCGCCTCATCATATTCCAGGACAAAAGTCTGAATCTCCCTTCTCTCCTGTGGTGGTTCTTCCAATAAAGATATATCTCTAATTCCAGACAAAGACATGTGCAAAGTTCTCGGTATCGGAGTAGCACTTAGAGAGAGTACGTCAACGTTGGGATATTTTTCTTTTAACTTCTCCTTGTGATCAACGCCAAACCTCTGCTCCTCATCAACCACCAGTACGCCCAAACGCTTAAATTCCACGTCATCGGACAACAATCTATGTGTTCCAATAACCACATCAACCATGCCATTTTTCAGGCCTTTAACAATCTCTTGTTGCTCTTTTTTGCTAGTAAACCTACTCAAGACTGCTACTTCAATAGGATAACCTTTGGCACGTTCTTTGAAATTCTCGTAATGTTGTTGAGTTAAAACTGTTGTCGGTGAAAGCATTGCAGCCTGCATACCATTTGAAACAGCTTTAAACATCGCTCTAAAAGCAACTTCAGTTTTGCCAAAACCAACATCACCGATTAATAGTCTATCCATGACTTTGTCAGATTGCATATCCTCTCTAACATCTTCCATAGCTTCTAACTGGTCATCAGTTTCTTCAAAAGGGAATCCCTCAGCAAACTCATTATCCCAAACTGTGTCTACACTAAATTTATATCCCTTAATGCGATTACGCTCCGCATAAAGTTTGACAATATTTGTAGCTAACTTCTTAATGGAATCTCTAGCACGAGTTTTAAGTTTAGACCATTCTCCTCCGCCCAAGCTGGAAAGTCTAGGCTTTTTGTTGTCCATACCCACGTACTTGCTCAGCTGCTCTATAGCTTCCATTGGTAGGAATAAGCTATCACCTTTGGCATAGGAAACTTTAATATAATCTTTGCTTCCTGAAGCAGTTGTCAGTGTTTCAATACCCTCATATAGTCCTATACCATGATCCTCATGCACAACATACGAACCAATCTCAAGATCTGAGAAGAATTTAATCGTCTGCTCATTCTTTTTCCTGCGCTTATTGCGTTTATAACGTTTGCCAAAAACATTCTCTGTTCCAAAAATTGCTAGCCTGGCATCAGGCCAAACAAAACCTTCGTTAAGAGCTCTTGGTATAAGTCTCTTGACCGTCGCTGGAGCATTAAGTAATAACTTTTCGTTCAAGGCATCTCTTTTGCTAGGGTCAGCTACATATATATATGTATATTGTTCATCTGCCTGACGCTCTTTTAGCATCTCATAAAACTCATCTTCTCTAGCTCTATAATTCTCAGCAGCCAAACTTCTGAATGCGAATTTCTTTGCAGTTGGAAAACCGTTACCTGAGCCATCTAACAGAGAAAAACTCAAGACTTGGAAATTCTGATCCAAGCTCTTCATGATGCCAACTTTTCCTATGATATTTTCCGCCACTAGATTAGTGGTTTTGCCTTGGACAAGTAACTGCTTAATTTGTTGTTCTTTACCAGCTTGCCACGCATCTAAGGACTCTTGTAATTTTTTCAGCTCAAAAACCACTGCCCTACCGCATAACTCTTGGAAGTAATCGAGAATACTTGTTTTTTCAGGATAAATGTATTCCATCCAACGGTCTAAAATCTCTACGCTTAAATTATTCTCTAAGCGCTCAATGTCATAGTTACAAAGTGCTTTAAAAGCCTCAACTTCATCACGATTAGCAGCTTTTTTGTACATGTTTTTGCTCTGCTCATCTCTGAAGTCTTTAATCTTATCAACTAAAGCCGCTCGTTCTTCACTACTAATATTAATCTCTTGTGCTGGTGAAATAAATATTTCATTAACTTCATCATACTGGCGTTGAGATTCTAGATCGTATAATTTAATTTGTTCAATTTCGTTATCGAAGAAAGAAATTCTTATACCACTCTCATCTGCATTTATCGGCACAAGATCAACTATGTCACCTCTTTGAGAGAACTCACCAGCATTTTCCGCTACTTCAGAGTATTTATAGCCTATATTACTTAACTTAGCTGCAAGTTCGGCGGGCTCCATAATAGTATTCAAATCAATTTTTATATATTTATCCAACAAATTAGATAAAATCGGCATACGTTGTTGCAAGGCAGCTGCAGTTATTAAGACAATTGGTCTCAGCTCCTCTTCACGTGTTTCAAGCAAGCGACTAATTACTTTAATACGCTGGTGCATTTCATTTTTACTCGCAGATTCTATCTGACTTAAGTTAAATTCTCTAGCTGGAAACTCTAATACCTCACCTGGATAAAAAGCTTTCAACGCTTCTTGCAAACGTCTAGATTGCAGTGGGTCACTCGCTACTACAAAGGCAAAGTCGTTATCTGCTTTTTGCAAAAGCAGGGCAGACAAAATAAATGCTGCGTGATTCTCTATTGGACCTACAACATTTATGTGAGGTAGCTGATTGCTTTCAGCAGCCACTTTATCTTTATTGGCACCAAGATTCCAAACCTCTCTTAATTCATTAAATTTAGGATCTACTAATGCACTCTCAACTATCCAATTTGCTCTGCATGTGTAATCTTTTGCTTCAATTGATATTTCTGACTTTGCTTTATCATTAAGCATGTTTATTTCCTAATACCTCGTTCATTGCTAACTGCAAATTCTTCGTCACAGTTAGTTCTATTAATTCAATCGCATTATTAACTGCAATATCTAGAGCCTTCATTTCACCTGCAGAAAACTTACCTAAGACGAAACTTACCATATCTCCGAATTCTGGCTTAGGTCCGATTCCTAAACGAATTCTAGGGAAATCTTTGCTACCAATTTCTTTGATTATGGATTTCATGCCATTATGTGTACCTGCACTACCAGACTCTCTCACTCGAATTTTTCCAATCTGAATATCAATATCATCATAAGCTATAAAAAGATTTTCCAAAGGGATTTTATAAAATTTAAGCAATTTTTGGACAGCAATGCCAGATAAATTCATTAGCGTTGTTGGCTTGGCTAAAATAATTTTTTTACCGGCAATATTAATCTCACTAATATCTGCAGAAAATTTTGACTTTTTCCAATTACCTTTGTGGCGCAGAGCAAGTTCTTCAACAAATATAAAGCCTGCATTATGTCTAGTTTTCTCATATTCTCTACCTATATTTCCTAAACCTACAACTAAAATAACATCTTGACTATTTCCTGAATTATTATTTTTTCTAAAAAACATCACTAAAACCTCTCCGCTTTTTATATCTTTTATAAATATACGAAAGCTGATTATAACACTTTGGATTTTATAAAGTTATAGCATAAGCTTTATTTTTCTTTAAAGTCGATAGCTCTCGCGGTTAACCCAATTTTCACATAAAAAAGTCAAATTTCAACTTTGGTAAAACAAAATAAACCTATGAAATATTATGTTTGTACACAAGTCAAGAACATTTCAGGCAATTAAACTTATCCACCATATCTAAAATAGAAACACAAAGAATTATCTATTTTTATGTGGATAATGTGGATAACTGTGTGGACATTAGCAATTATCGTCTTTAAATTGTTAATCAGAGATTAAATTCCCCGCATGTTTTATTACATTAAAATTACAATTTCACTTATTTTTGTCACATTAGTCCCCCAGACATGGATACGATTTTATATTTTCATAAATACATTTAAATTTAAATAAAATAAAAAATATACACAAAAACTTCATTTAATTGATTAAAAATAGAACCAAAACTAAGCAATATAAAAACTCCGATTTTTTAGAAAATTCTCTAAGAATTCCCTAATCATCGGAGTCTAAACTTATTCTAATGTTAATTGCATCAATATCTTTAGCTAGCAATAAAAAACACATTATTCATATAAATAAAATTCTTTAGCTCTCTCCTTGAAAGCATCTGCCTCTCGCTTAGTTTCTCTAATTAGTTCTTGTGTATTAGCATGCTGCCTACTTAGTTTACTGTTACCAAACAGCTTGTCTATTTTTAGTATCTGCTCATTGTTTGTAGGAATAAATAACAGATCTTTATCAACTATACGTTTAAGTTCAGAAATAATAGTGATCGCCATATCAATAGGCTTAATTTTCTTTCTCTGAGTAACGTGAATCCTTACTCCCTGAACTTTTGTACCTTGGTAAATACCTTTAGTTGGAGTGAAGTAAATTGGTGTAAACCTAATACCACTAATGAAAGTTTTGTTCAAATTGGCAGCCAATTGAACTCCATCTAAAAAAGGCGCTGCAATAACTTGAAAAGGTAAAGTCGTACCTTCTCCAAAAGATACATTCGTTCCCTCTAGCAAATACAAACCACTAGCCAAAATTAATCCATCTAAATTTGGATACTCTAGTCTTGGTATGCTCCATAAAGCATCAATATCGTCAAAAGTATCTTTGCGCTCCCAATTTCGCATTTCAATAACTTGCAAATTACAATGCAAATCATTAACTGTGTTCATCATAATCGCCAACTCACCTATGGTCATGCCATATCTAATTGGCAACGGAAACTCATCGTCATTCATATAATTGTGCTCAATAACTGGTCCTTGCACGAGCTCTCCACCTAGCGGATTCGGCCTATCTAGAATAACTACTTTTTTATCTGTGTTTCCAAGTTGTCTTAATAATCTATGAAGGGTTTCGATATAGGAATCATATCGCAATCCGGTCAAAGGAAGATCTACAAACAGAGTATCAAATGATGCTAGCATCTCATGGGTGAAGTGGAACGATCCATATCTATACAGTGAAAACACTGTTAGACCTGTCCAAATATCTTTATAACTTTCGTATCTTTCACCTGAAGCTTTCTCACCTAACACACCAAATTCAGCACCAAAAAGACTGGTCAAATCCATATGGTTATTAACCACTGCCAGAGTAGAGTTAAGGTGTCTATCCATTGAAGCACCTGTAGTCAACAGACCAATTCTATCCATTAAATATTCATCTTTAAACTCTATTAAACGATCTACACCATTATTAATCTTCTTTTTGACTTCCATAAATATCCAACAGGCTCCTTTTGAATGCTAATTTATCATCTTGGCATTAGATTTTCGAAAACACTTTCTTTTGAAAACACTTTCTTACAAAGCGCCCTCAAAAATCTGCTCACCAAAACAAGTATACTAAAATTCTTCTTCAACGTAGCGTTCTGGATAAGTTCTTTGCAAGTAGTTTTCTACCGGACCACTCAAACGCTTATCCAAAGTAAATTCCAGCTCCATTTTCTCCCCAAAGTTTTCAGACAATAGATTACCGTTATCTTTAATATAAGCGTACAACGAACTTTCTTCATAAGGTAATTCTAATCTATAAGATTTCTGTCTGTAAGCTAGGAATTCTGCAACAATTTGTAAAACTCTATCCAATCCTTCTCCAGTCATAGCTGAAGTCGGTACTACTCTAAATTTATCATTCTCTTTGATATGACTGAAAGCTTCGATATTTTGAGGAGTAGCGATATCCGCTTTATTCAGTAATAGAATACGCGGCTTATCCGCAGCTTCCAATCTAGATAGCTCATCTTCTACTATTTGCAGTTGCTCCTTCGCCTCAGGGTCTGAAACATCTAATACTTGTAGTATTAAATCACTATTACTTACCTCTGTCAGAGTTGATTTAAAGGCTTCAACTAACTCGTGTGGCAACTTACGGATAAAACCAACAGTATCTGCCAAAATAACATGACTACCATCAGGTAAACGTAAATCTCTAAAAGCTGAGTCTAATGTAGCAAAGACCTGGTCCATTGCATACAAATCAGAATCTGTAAGTTTATTAATTAAGGTTGATTTACCAGCGTTAGTGTAACCAACCATAGCCACTATAGTTTGGCCCTGTTCATCACGCTTTTCTCTTTCTTTCTCACGGCGTATTGAAACTTTCTTTAGCTCACGTCTAAGATTGTTAATTCTATTTCTAATGTGACGTCTATCTCTCTCTAGCTGAGTCTCACCTGGACCTCTTGTACCAATACCACCACCAAGTCTACTCATCTCCTCGTTGATGAGGCTAACTCGACCCAATCTATAGTTATATTGAGCAAGCTCGACTTGTAACTTACCTTCTTTGGTACTCGCTCTACGAGCAAAAATATCAAGAATGACCAATGTCCTATCAAGAACTCGCATCTTAGATAGTTCCTGGATATTCCTAATTTGACCACCACTCAATGGATCATCAAAGATCAAAGTGTCACATCCCATAGCCTTAGCATATTCTGCTATCTCAATAATTTTACCCTTACCTAGATATGTTGATGCACTTACATTATTTCGATTTTGATAATCAGCACCTAGAACCATAGCTCCACAGGTTTCTGCCAATTCTTTTAGCTCAAGTAACGATCTCACAGTTTTATCTATAGACTCAGGACCTTGCCCCAAATTCAAACCTACAAGGTAAGCAATCTCAGCTTCACCTCTTTGACGACGGCCAGACTCCTGCCCTGTTAAGCCAACTGAATCGTAATTATCTTCTTGGGTAAACATGGACTCTACGTTAAAGTCTTCATCAACAAAATCCATTCTAGTAGAACTATCTTCAGGATAAAAAACATCATCATCTTGTAGCTCGTCTTCTAGCGCATAATCTTCTGCATCTGCATGCATATCATCCTGCAAATCATAGTTCTCTAATTCTTCGGATATAAATTCATCTCTATCTGGTGTGTATATCAATCAAACATCTCCATTCTTATGATCTTTTACTTAATTATAGAGCAAAGCGAAGTTAAATGCTTTTCAATATTCACTGCTGGTGTAGATATTATCGCTACTAAGCTTTAAAACTTAGTAAATACGGATAACAAGAATCCTAGAATCAAACCAATCGCTGATATTAAGACATAGTTCGTAAAGAACTTCGCCCAATTAACTTTGCCCTTACCTCTTACCATCATTACTGCATAATAGGCAACTAATCCTAATACTAGAACGAATACATTCGCAGTTAAAGCGTTGTAACTATACTTGAAAATTCTCATGAATATCCAAGTATAAGCACCTATACCAAAAGCATAAGTCATAACTGAATAGAACCCTGGCAGTTGTTCTTCTGAATTAATGTTCTCAACCTTGTATTTGGCAAAATTCTTTAATGTCCAAACAATCAGAACTACAGCTAAAAATGCATAGATAACTACCATTAATAAATGCAAGTAAAAGTCTTCATTAACGGTTAATGAGACAATGTTAGTGAATGGATTTAATAAGTCTAAAACTTTGTCAAATCCACTTTGAATTCTACTATGATTAGGTATCCCAATAAGCCCTTTAAGAATAGCCCAATAAATAACTGGCAACAAGTAACCGACAGCACTATAAATAACTGCACTACCTAAATTGGTTGTACTTGTCATAATAAATGTAGTTAGAGCCAAGCAAAAGAAGGCCATTAATGCTAATGCTACAATATAAATTATATACCTATGTAATGGCATTAGATCTGGTGTAAACGTCTTGACTCCCAAATAAACGATTCCCCCATTAACAATAGCAAAAATAGTATATGGTATAAAGAAAAGCCAATAAGTATTTATCACATCAAAAAAAAGCAACTTCTCTCTCGGCAAATCAACAGAAAAGTATGTATCCAAATCATTGCTGTTATAGATACTCCTCAATGTAATTAACGGTAGTATTGAGACTATTATCAAACTTGCAAATGTAACTGCCATAAAAAGAGCTTTCCCATATGGATAACTATCCATGTAAATATGCGCTTTATTTATAGTTCTAACACCGCTCCAAATTGGCAATGTTGTAAAAGTCAAAAAGGCAATAAATATACTGAAAAACAAGGCTGCATTTCTTTTTATAAAAACTTTAAAATAATTTCTGTATTTCATTACTCCATCCCCTTTTCAAATTCTTCCATTATAAGAGCATGATTTATATCTTGACCAAATATTTTGGAAAATATTTTTACGTCATCGAAGTAGAAGTTATATTCTCGTTGCATTAATATTTCTCCATCGCTTCCGTAATATACAATTTTAATCAAAGCTTCTGAATATTCATATCCTGGAATACCATCTCGTTCCCCTACGTAATAACCTGTTCTTTGCTTAGCTGCTTTTATATGCAAGTCTCTAATCTGAGCAATCTCTTCTGGATTTTTTGTAACAATCCTCTTAAAGTGAGGTGTTATACCTATACCATTAAATATTTCTGCGTACTTTTCATCTTTTACAGGTTGACTTTCCCTAAATACACCGTCATAAACAACGAGTTTGACTTCCTCTATTTCTATTAGCTCAGGTACTGCTAGAGCAGATTTTTTCTCAATTTCCATTAATCCATAAATACTTGCGCCAAAGGCAAGGGCAGCAATCAATGTATATGAAATTACAGTTCTAAAAATTTTGGGTTTGCCATGTTTCATAAACATGTTGATTATGAAGAATACTACCAAACCTCCAGTGAAGATAGATGCAATATTTATCGCATTATTTTTTATTTTGTAGATTAAGTCTATTGAATAATTAACGTCATTAAACACCACAGATTTGAACAGAGATACCAAAACTATAAATACTGAAACAAAGACTATGACTGAATAGAAATACTTGAACATATAGGTAGAACCGATTCTGTCAACATGTCTGCGCTTATATAAAATTGCTGATAATAGCAATATTAATATGGCAACTGCTACGTAAATACTAATTGCTAAAGCATGCTTAACTCCAATATTATCTTCAAAAATTCTCATCAGCAAACCATTAATACTGAATAAATCATAATATAAGTCCGCCTTTGAATCTAAACTAGGTGTATAACCTGGGAAATTACTAGTATATGACTTTACTAGTGCAATCAGTGCTGCTGGAATATAGTTCAGAGCCACTGCACAAATGTACCCATTAAATGCACTTGTCGTTACAACAATTGAAAAAATACTTAATGCTAATGAGAATAAGCAAATTGCCATTAGAACCACTGACCTAGATGCAATAGTTCCCAGTGTTGGTAAGATTAAATTCTTACCAGTAAGATTAAACAAATGCCCTAAGATAATCTGTAGATAGTAAGTCAATACAGTCGGTATCGCTACAATTGCCCATACAAAAAATGTATTCAATACAAATAACTTAGTTCTAGATATAGGTAAACTCCAATATCTGTCCATTTTGTTTTTGTCATATAAATATCTAAATATCTCGAACGGCAAAATGATCATTAAAACCCTTGAGAAATATAAGAGATTTTGATCAGCTAATCTATTTGAATAATCACCATAGCTAATGCCAAAAATTATCGAAAAGTTTCCTGAATTATTTACTCCATCAGAAGTAATTATCGTCATCAACCATGGTAATGTTGCTAGACCTAATAATGTAATTAGAGCTCCGAAAACACTATTCTTATGCTCTTTCAGCATAAATGCAAAGTAATTCTTAAACACTTTCGGAGAATTATTTTTATTTAATTTTAAACTTACTTCATTTGCTCCCATTTTAAGCCTCCGCTTTCGAAGAAGATCCTAGCCCAGAGCTACGATCAGAACCACTATGCTTATTCTCCATCTCAGCAACAAATATCTCTTCCATTGAAACTGATAACGGGTTGAGCAAGATTGGGTTTGTGCCTTTCAGTTGTTCTTCAACTTCTTCACCATGATAAATTACAGTAACTACTTTGTTATTTTGCTCGAAATATAGAAGTGGAATATTATCGAAAGTACCAGCTACTGGAGCCTCTTTATAACCTAACTGTACTTTGTGATAGTTATTATTTAATTCCTCTAATGTCTGGTCAAAGACGATTTGATTATTCTCAAGCAGAGCCATAGAGTCACAAATATCTTCTAACTCACGAATATTATGTGAACTAATAATTACTAACACACCTTCATCCTCCACCAGATGAATAAGCTCACGTTTAAGTGTAAGTCTCATTTTTGGATCCAAGCCATCAAAAGATTCATCCATTAATAGTAATTTTGGGCATGTACTCAAACCCAAGATTATTGCACTCTGTCTCTTCAAACCTTTGGATAATTCATTAATTGGTTTAAGCTCATCAAAACTAAATTTCTTAAGCAACTCTTGATACTTCTCTTCATCAAAATTCTTATAGAAACTCTTATAAAAATCTTTCATATCTCTGGTACTAAAGCGATTAAAATAAAAAGGTTCATCACTAACAAAGAATAGCTCACTTCTGTCTACTTTAGTAGAAACACCATTGAAAAGTATTTCGCCTTCATTGTAGTTATAAACATTACTGATGCAGCGTAGTAGAGTAGATTTACCAGCACCATTACTACCAATTAATCCAACTATATTTCCTGAAGGTAATTCCCAACTCAGATCAATCAAGACCTTGAAACCATTAAAATCCTTATTTAAACTATTTATCTTAAGCATGCTTTAACACCTCCATTGAAATATTTTCTAATTTTTCTTTTGTTAGACCTAGGCTTAGATATTTATTAAAAATATTATCTATTTCTTTACGAGCATCGGACTCAACCTCTGTAGCCAAATCAACTTTTGCTACAAAAGCTCCACTCTTTGGAACTGTAACAATAATGCCTTTGTACTCTAATTCTGTATAGGCTCTAGCCACAGTATTAGCATTTACTCCAAGATCCTGAGCTAGGCTTCGTATTGATGGCAATTTCTCGCCTTCTTCCCAGACACCAGTCCCCACTAATAACACCACTTTATCTATGATCTGTTGGTAAATGGGGCGTTTATCTCTTCCATCTATATTTAACAATTAAAACACCTCCCGATTAAAAACTTCTTCAAAAATCTCTACAAAAAATCACTAAATTAAAAAATCACTGAATTAATCATTTTCTTAAACTTAACTCACCTGTACCATCTGTACTAATTGTACTATTACAGTTTTTATTTTACAAGCAGTTTAAAATTTATGTTAAACTCTTAGTATTATTTTTTTGTGAGGCAAGATAAATATGCGTTTTAGATATAAACCATGGGCATTGCCAGAAATTGAAGCCAGCCCATATGTATGTACCAATCCAGAAGAATACAAGAATAATTGGTCTAATTTTTTCGACAATCCTGAACTACCTCTGAGTTTAGAATTAGGATGCGGCAAAGGTAAATTCTTGAAAGAACTATCTGAAAGCAGGTCAGATTATAATTATCTTGGCATAGATATAGAAGTTCTTGCAGTGGCTAAAGCTAACCGCCTAATTGCACCTCTAGAACCTAAAAATGCCAGACTTTTGAACTATGATATTTCTAAAATATATGATTATTTTGCAGCGAGTGAAGCCAGCGAAATTTTCATAAACTTCCCTAACCCTTGGCCAAAAACTCGTCATAACAAACGTCGTCTTACTCACCCTAGACAGTTAATACAATACAGAAAAATATTGAAAGACTATGGTGAAATTTGGTTTAAGACTGATGATCAAGAGCTTTACGAAAAGAGTTTAGAATACTTTGAACTGATGAATTTCAAGATTCTTAATTCAACTGAGAATCTAGTAACTGATTCCACTCAAGACCCTCGCTCTATTCTGACTGAATACGAAGAACGTTGGAGAAATGATGGTATTAATATCAAAGCTATTTATGTGCAAAAACTTCCTGGAAGCGAGGAAGAACTCGCTGAAATTGCTAGAAACTACAAAGATGAAAGAGATCCAAAGTTTCGTAATTAAATAGATTTTATTAAGTACTTTTCAATAAGATTTTATTAGTTAAAAGCAGAAACCCTTTAGGCGCGAAGTGAAAATTTAATTTCAGCAAACCTAAAGGGTTTTTATATTTTATTTTCGGAGTTGTTCAGGATAATTTCAAAAATCTATCTACCACTTAACATGTTGAAGTCCATCAAATTATCTTCTAGCTCATTTAATTTACGTAACATAGCTTGACGTTTTTCTCTATCCATATCATTGCTATCAATCTCTCTATCTTCAATTTCAGCAAGCATAAGCTTAATTTTGTCAATCTGTCTATCGAGAAGTGCTCTTTCTCTCAACTCATTAACCTCGCTAACTTCATGCATGTCAATCTCATCCAAGTCATTAAAGTTTAAATCGACATAAGAGTGTAAGCCTGGCGTCTCAACTTTAATATCCCGTTCTGTTTGGATCAAATCTCTGAGCGGATACATCTCGTCTTCTTCACCATGAACAAGGAAGATTCTATTAGGCTTACGTTCATAACGCTTCAACCACTCCATAATAAATGCTTGGTCTGCATGGGCACTAAATCCTGGCATATTATAAATTTGAGCATTATTCGCAATCCACTCTCCAGCTAATTTAATTTTATCTATACCATCTAATATAAGTCGACCTGCAGTACCTCGTGCCTGATAACCAACAAATATGACAGCATTTTTCTCATCCCAGAGATGATGCTTCAAATGATGAACTACTCTACCACCAGTAGCCATACCGCTTGCAGAGATAATTACTTTTGGTGAGCTGTCAGCATTTAGGGCTTTAGATTCTTCAACAGTACTTGTGTAATACAAGTTTGGGAATGTAAAGATATTATCTCCACTTCGGATCAACTCCTGAGCCTCTTCGTGCAAAATGCTTGTATTCTCTGTGAAAACTTTTGTCGCACGCACTGCAAGAGGACTGTCTACAAAAAATTTAATTGGATTAGTCTGACCACCGTGAGTAAGTTCATAGTGCTTATTTAATTCATAAATAATCTCTTGCGTTCTTCCAACAGCAAAACTAGGAATAATTACAGTACCACCGTCTGAAATAACTTTCTCTATTGTACTCATTAAATTCTCAAGAGAGTCACCGTAATTTGAATGCAATGTATTCCCATAAGTTGATTCCATAATTATATAATCAGCTGAATCTATATATTCTGGATCATTGATTAAGGAGTGACCTTTTACACCCAAATCTCCAGTAAAAACTAATTTAGCAGTCTTATCACCTTCCGTTATCCAAATTTCAATAATAGCAGAACCTAATATGTGACCAGCATCTCTAAATCTGACTTTTATATTTTCACTTACTTGAAATATTTCATCATATCTGTATGTTTCAAAAAGACCCATAGTCTTGTCAACATCCGCTTGCTCGTACAACGGTTCAATCAAAGTCTGTCCTTTACGTTCACGTTTGCGATTTTCCCATTCAGCATCTGACTCTTGAATATGAGCTGAATCAGATAACATTATTTCTGCTAAATCTTTTGTTGCTGGAGTCGTATAAATTTTACCGTTGAAGCCTGCTTTTACTAACTTAGGCAACCTACCACTGTGGTCGATATGAGCATGTGACAAAATAACAAAATCAATATCACTGGCGGCAAAAGGTAGTTCATCAAAATTCAACTTTTCTTCTTGCTTAGAACCTTGGAACATTCCCATATCCAACAGGAACTTTTCTCCATTTTTAGTTTCAATTAAGTGATTAGAACCAGTTACAAATCTTGCTGCTCCATTAAAATTTATTCTCATCTAGACTACTCCTCACTTTCTGCACCTATTTCATTAGATCGCTTTCTAAACTCACTCGGTGTACTATCCATATTCTTTTTAAAAATTCTCCTGAAATATGCAGGATCTTGATATCCAACCAAATAAGAAATCTCATTAACAGATAAGTCAGTATTATTCAACAAAGAGCTAGCCTCTTCCATTCTTATGAAGGTCAAATATTCAGTAAAATTCATACCCGTAAGTTCTCGTAATTTCTCAGATGCATACGAGTCACTATACCCAACAGCACTACTTGCGGAAACAAGATCAACAGGCTCTCTAAAGTGCTCTTTAATATATTCTAATAGGCTCTCTCCAGCGCTAGCTTGATTATTACCAACTGCAGTTTGAACAATATTGGCACAATTATCTTTAATAGAACTTCTTACTATACGAAGTAAATTATGTAGATTTAGATACTTCCCGCAGAAATTCTCGTAAACATCTAATCCTAGGACCCAAGAGAAGCTTTGCTCATCATATAAATCTTTTTGTCTTATCAAGAACAATGAATACAAGTTAAGAGCTTCTTTAATTGTCAAAGAATTACTATCCATATTTTCAAAATCTTTGAAAGTTGCATCTATAATACTCTCGGCATTATTCAAAGAAATTGCATTGTTCATTAATGACAGCAGTGCATAGTATATATCCCCAATTTTTCGGTAAAACCAAGACAAATTATCCGGATGCGCATCTCTGTAAGTTATCTTCGGTCCTTGCTTAGTAGGACTCATGAAGTACTGCCATGATAATTTATAGGCATTCATCAACTTAAGTTTGTAGTTATCATTACGTTTATTTATCTCTTGAATTCCTATACCTTTAAGCGATTCGGAATATTTATAAGATTGGTCAAAAATCCAAGCATGATCAACAAGATATACCCAAGTACAATTGGTTAACTGCCCATACAAACTAGGCTTAAGGTCTATTTCTGCTTCAATCTCTGCCCCATTACTAACAAGAATAATAGGATTCTCGTAATTTTTTAGTTCATTACGCAATTTTTTGAGATCGTTATTTCTTATCCAATCTATAAAATTATTATTTTTTAAGACTGCTTCTTTTTCATTCTTAATTTTAAGTCTGACATCATTAAGAGCTCTAACAAATCTCTCCTTATTGAGAGGTTTCATAATTAGCGCTTGTATACCTAGCTCTATGCCTTTCTTCGCATACATAAAATCTGGATGTCCTGAGATCAAAATACTTTTGGTTTTGTTTGAAAGTTCTTTGACTTTTTCTATCAACTCTAGTCCATTCAGCTCCCCTGCATGTGCATCGGTAATTAATAAATCTAATTTATGTCCCTCTTCTAAAATCTCAATCACTTCCTGAGCATCTCTTGAGAACGCCAAAAGATTGAAGCCACAAGCATTCCAATCTATACCGTTAAGTGAAGACTTCAGACCTGATCTATCATCACCACAAACTATTATATTAAGTAAATTTTCCATAAAACCTCTATTTCTCTAATTGAAACTATTGACATAATTTAAATAATTAATCTAACTCTCATTAAGCCTTAACTTATGCCAATTTAATTTCTGAATACCCCTCACTAACTCTCTCTGCACTATAGGATAGTTTGCATTCACATTTAAGCATACCAGCAAATATCCAATACAGAATTGCAATACAATTAATATTATACAGTATAACGATGTCCGATTTAGATAAAACGGAATTTGATAATCCTAAAACCAAAGGCAATTTTGAAGCTGATGAGCCAATATTTGGTGGTCAACTTGAGATCTAAAGCATATCAAACTTAGCACACATCGGTAGTTTTAAGATGTTACCTCTTCTATATTTGAAAGATTTGTGTCATAATATGGTTAAGAAACAGTTTCCAAAAGCACGGCAAAGGTGATTTTATGAAATTGATCAACTATTGATTTTTATTACACAAAAGTTGTTTTTTGAAGATATCCGGGGGGGCAATTATGAAAAAAAGTGATTTATTTTTCGGTATAACTTTTATACTTTTATCAATATCATGTGCGACAGTTTTCTTTACACAAGTCAAACCAAATATGTACTTATTGATGCTATCTACAGTGTTACTAATCTCTGGACTAATTCTTCTAATAAAGTTTTTATGGAGAATATGGAGAAAAAATGAGAAAAATTATTTTTAAAATATCTATCCATTATCACCCTAGTAGCAATATTGTTTTAAGTAACCTAAACATTTTGAAAGCAAGTGAACTTAATAGTGAGTACCCATATTCAGACGAAACCTCAACATTAACAATAGAGTTGATTGAAAATAGTTATTTAGATATGTTTTAGGAGTTTTGCATATGATTTTGAAAGAAAATAAATATAACGAAACTGACAATAACTTGACAAAGAAAGTAATCATTTCTCTATCAATGATAATATTGATTTTTTTGATATTATTTGTCCCCTATACAAGTAGTATCCAGAAAACTATTCCTTCTGTACATAAAAATGCAGAAGGAATATATCAAAAAAGTTACATATACATTTCTGGCGAAGTAAAAAGCACAGTTTTTAGAAATTTATATAGTTCCATTTTTAAGAAAAATTATGATAATGATCCCTATTGGTATTTCAAAGGAATAATCGCTCCGGCAGAACTTATAGATAACGAATCTGAAACGATAGACTACGCAACTGATCTTCAACTTAATTCAAATGGGGAGCTATATTACCTACATATAATAGATTTTAAAGGTGGAGGTCTAAAGACAAATCACTCATTAGACATCATCTCAGATGATAATATGTCAAAAATAATAATATTTGAGAACCTTAAGCCAGTTACAAATATAGATAGAGATGTGCATAAAATTCCTTTTTGGTTAGGGCCTGAATTTAGTGAAGAAAGAGCATACGAGATTTTCAAAAAACAATACATCTCAAGTTACCAAAACTTAATTAAACGAACTGAGTAAGAAAAAAAGAGGTAATATATGGTTTCTTGTAAAAAATTTGACGGAAAAAAATTCTTAAAAATAATTTTGATAATACTCTTAATAATCATAATCTCAGTAACTATATTTTGGTGGTGTTACACTCCTTCTGTTAGCTCTTTTTTGTCAAACAAACCTATAGAAGCCACTATATATCTTGACGTTTATAAATCTACTGAGCAGTTAAAGAAAGAAAAAGCAGACTTTATGGATCCAGGAGCAGCATTTGAACATTATAAATTAGCTATAAATAAAAGAGAAGAATTAGATAAACTAATCGAATATTTTGATGATATCAATTTAAGAATTGATATATTCACAACCCTTAATAATTTTTTAGGAACAAAAGGTAAAAATATGGGAGAGGGATTTGAATATCTAATCTTTACATCGCTTGTATACCCTAACAACAAAAGTGATTTATTATTTTTGTCAAGATTAGAGTTCAATGGTCCTGGTAAAATAAAATACAAAATAATCAATAACGATAAGATTGATAAACTAGTAGACTACATAAAGGCTAATGGGCAACTTATAAAAAATGAGTAACTTAAAATAGCTTTAACTGAAGAAGAATTTCGAGGGTAGTTTTAACCCATATAATCCAGTATACACCAAACAAAAGCAGATTTATAGACTTCCGCTTGTAGATTTATTTTATTAAAATAAGGTTAGGAAATAATTACCATAAGAAGCAATTTTATGAGAGTGATCACTATTGATTTTATAAATAATTAGCGAAAGTTTAGAAAAGGATAAAAATGAAGAAAAAACTTTATAGCATATAATTAATCCCTCGTACTAATAGTGCTGAAAGTAGTAAATTTTTAGAAAATCTCATTAACCTACAGGAGGAGCTATATGAAAAAATTATACAAAGGTCATTACAAGAATAGAGCAGGCTACCTTTATTTATCAATATATTTTTTAATATTATCTGTTCTTAATTTTGGTAACGGTAGATATATATTTTTCAGTACAACAATAATATTTTTATTGATGTATATGTCGAAAGATTAGTCATATTAGAGAACGTTTATAATTTAAGATTTGTAGATGCTATTGCTCTCAAGCTTTTATATACTTAGTCGCTCTTCCACTACCTACTTGTTTAATCAAGCCCCCATCTCTTAGTTCTTTTAATGCTCTCTCAATAGTTCTACTTGAGATATCTGGACAAAGTATAACAATATCAGATTTAGATAGAGCTTCTAAGGAATTTTCAAATATCTTCATTACTCTTTCTGTCGACGTCAAAGATTTTTCTCCTATTATCTTAAATCTCTTATCACATTCACTATATGCTTTATAAACTACTGATAACATATATTTTATAAATGGCAACTCGTCATTGGTTCCAGAATGCCAATTTTTGCTTGATGCTTGTAATTCTTCATAATACAAATCTTTCGTATCTTCGATTATCATTTCTAATGAAATATATTTTCCCACAAAAAAACCATTTTTATAAAGAAGCAGAAGTGTTAGCAGTCTTGATATTCTACCATTTCCATCAAAAAAAGGATGTATACACAAAAAATCATGAATTACAACTGGAATTAGCAACAATGGTGGTATGTTTAATTTTAAAGCTTCATTATAAGCACTAACCATTTTATCAATATAAGATTCTGTTTCCAAAGCCGATACAGGCTGAAATCTTATTATTTTTTCACCAATCTCGTTTGTTTCAACTATACTATTATCTATGCTCTTAAATTTACCCTTATGACTTTCACCAGAGTAAAAATATAGTCTATTGTGTAATGTCAAAATATTATCTTTTGTAAATTCGATATTCTCATAGTTTTCGTGAATGATATCTAATACTTCTCTATAGCCATAAATTTCTTCTTCATTTCTATTCCTCGGTTGGCTTTTTTTCTTCATCAATTCTTCTAATCTACTATCACTTGTAGAAATTCCTTCAATTGCATTTGATGATTTTGTTGATTGGACCTTAGCAACTTCTACCATTTTTTCAAGTATATCTGAAAAATTAGCTACATATAGTTCTTGCTTTCCTTTGTATTCATATATTCTCGATATTAAATCATACATATTTGCTGGTATATTTAAACTAATTAATTTTGAATAATTAAATTCTCTCATGAACCTTCACCACCTTTCTCGCCATTTTACTATAATTGGCGTACATAAATCAATATTGGCGAGATTATTCTCGCCATTTTAATAGATTTGGCTATGATTATTCAAGAATGACGAGATTAAATACAATTAATCATCTATTATTTCTGAAAATTCAATTGAATCTATTACCACAGCAATATATACAACTAGACTACAAACCTTGATTACAAAGATTATAAAACACTGTTAAAAACAAACTCTTCTTCCAAACTCTCTTTGCTCTGATCCTGCAAAATTCCCATGAAGAACCAGAAGAATATCGACATAAAGTTCATTGTGTAAAGCAAGCGTGTTTCAACTAAATCAATAATTATAAATGCAATAACTAGCGCATAAATTATTATCATAGAGAAATTCAGGGAGTGCTTCAAATTATACTGTAAATAAAACATCCTAATAATATTCAAATTTTGGAAAAAGAAATATATTAGAAATACTATTAATCCCAAAAAGCCTGAAGCTCCAACAATTGAAATCAACGTGCTGTGGATACCCCCTGCCTGGATCTCTGCTTTGGCAGTTGGTGATTCTACTGCAGCAGAAACTTCTTCAATTACTCCAGAATATGAAACACCAAGTAAAGGCTTATCATTTAGTAATTTAATAGTTTCTAACCAAAACAAAATTCTGCCTCTATTTGGATCAACTAGTTGCGCAGCTGTACTGCGTTCTGGAGAAATTTTCTTCAAGGCTTCAGACTCTATAAATATTCCAGACTTCTTATTTTTTATCTTAACATTTAAGTTACTGTCAATTCTCTCAATCGCACTATCTGTATCCACAGGTATTCTCATCATGTATGGCCTAATGAAGAAAGTACTACTGACAATCACTACTGATAAGCAAATTGATAGTATCGCTGCAATTGCAAAAGCTTTTGCCTTATCTACTGAGAGCTTATTTTGGTCACATTTATCAATATCTCCGAATTTTTTGCGCATGAGATTAATCTGAAAATTATAAACCGCTGCTAAAATCACAAAGAAAGAGAACACTGCTAATCCAATCAATGCAGATCTACTGTGAGCCAGCACTATATAAAGATATTGAATAACAATATTGACAACATTAATGATTTTGGCGATCTTACGATTTGCGTAAGCGATGAAGTACAGTGAAAAGGCTATACTGATAATAGCCAAAGCTGCACCAGCATTCGGGTTGAAGAACCCCCACAATCTATTACTTGTATTATCGAATCCTATGACGTAAATCTGACTTACCTGAACTCTGATTCCTAGAATAAACATAATCAAGCTTAGTATGTTTACTGACATGGTGAAAATTACCAGAACTGCTCCAAGTTGTTTGAAGAAACTTTTCTTGTGTTCCATATTGTTTGTTGTAAAGCGATCATAAATCAAATAAAACTGCAGAAACATATACATTAAAGTCTGTAGGTTTGCCCCTGTATTATATTGATGGTTAATAAATACCGAAACTAAGTTCAAACCCCAGAACACAGTCAAAGCTAAAAGTTCTTTATCTCCGGAAAAACTCAAACGCCTTTTACTGCTATTTTCATAGATTTTACTCTCACCTGAAGTAAATCTACTTATAACAAAAAGCACGCCTATAGAGAACACTACAACATTTATCGTGCTCGTAATAAAGGCATAATCGTGAGCTTCATTAAGTAGTGAACACAGAAGCAGTATCCAAAAATATAAAGAGTAAATTTTAAACTCATTAAAAGTTTTTTTTACATTCATGATAAATCCTAAAGGTTCTAACTCTCAAATTCAATAATTAATGCTAACTATTCTCTCAATTCCGAATTAATCTCTCTTGAACAGGTCACGAGTGTAGACTTTGTCTTTGACATCAGCAAGCTCTGAGCTATATCTGTTTGTAACAATAATATCTGACATTTTTTTAAACTCTTCAAGATCATCAATAATCTCGTACTTATAGATATTGTCTTTTTCTTGCAACATAGGCTCATATAATACAACTCTAATACCTTCAGCTCTTAACCTCTTCATAATCCCTAGAACTGAAGAGTTTCTATAATTATCTGAACCTGCTTTCATTGCTAATTTAAATACACCCACGACTCCTGGTTTGTGCTCAATAATTTGTTGTGCAATATAATCTTTACGCGTTCTATTAGATGAAACAATTGCTGAAATAAGCACTTCAGGAATATCTTTGTAATTAGCCCTTAATTGCTTAGTGTCTTTTGGCAAGCAGTAGCCACCGTAACCAAATGAAGGGTTGTTGTAGAAATCACCAATTCTTGGGTCTAAGCTGACACCCTTAATAACAGCTTCTGCATCTAAGCCTTTGACCTCGGCATATGTATCCAACTCATTAAAGTACGCTACTCGCAATGCCAGGTATGTATTGGAGAAAAGTTTAATCGACTCTGCTTCGCTAGATTCAGTAAACAATACAGGGATATCCTCATCTATGGCGCCTTCTTGCAAAAGTTCTGCAAAGCGTTTAGCTTCTGGAGTCTTGCCGCCAACAACGATACGAGATGGATGCAAGTTATCGTAGAGTGCTTTTCCTTCACGCAAAAATTCCGGGGAGAAAATTATATTATCAGCGGAATATTCTTGACGAATACGTTCTGTATAGCCTACCGGTATTGTAGATTTTATTATGATTGTACTCTCTGGTGCAAACTCTAGTGCTTCCTGAATAACAGCCTCAACAGATTTTGTGTTGAAGAAATCTTTGTCCACATCATAGTCCGTAGGAGTTGCAATAATGACATAGTCGGCTCCTCTATAAGTTTCTGCTTTATCCATGCTTGCTTTTAGATTTAATTTTTTATTTTGTAGATAATATTCAATATCTGCATCAACTATAGGTGAAATCTTCTGGTTTACTAATTCAACTTTCTCAGCCATTAGATCGTTGGCGACAACTTCATTGTGTTGCGCTAATAGAACTGAAATTGATAGGCCGACATAACCTAATCCTACAACTGCTATTTTCATATTTTTCTCCTACATTTATTTCTTTGATTATAGTATTATAGCAAGAATCAATGGATTTATTATGAATTTAATTGTTTTATAAAGGTTTTAACATGAAGAAAAATAAGACATTAACTGATATTTTACAGGTAAGCTTCTCCAATATTGTTAAATTTGGGACGGGGTTTATTATAAGTTTCGTACTCCCTTACATGCTAAGTGTAGAAAATTACGGGTATTATCGAGAGTACATACTCTATTTAAACTATATTTTCATTTTAGGATTAGGTTTCAGTGATGGTGCCTATATTAGATACGGCGGCAAGAATTTGCAAAAGCTCGATACCAAAACTATCCACGCCGATCATAACTTCGCCAGTATTATGCAAGCAATTATGTTCCTTATAATGCTTGGCATTTCTTTGACCTTACGTAATCCTATTCTAATATTCCTATCTATAGCATCGTTATTTGTTAACCTCAAGAATTACTACGACAGCATCTACAATGCTACTGGAAACTTCTCTTTGACTGCTAAATCCAATATTCTCTCTAGTATCATTTATATTCTTACTCTACTTCTGGCAGTTTTTGCTTTTAATTCTAAATCTTTTTATTTATACATAATTTTAAACATCTCTAGTTACTTCTATTCTGTAATTATCTTGAGATACAATTTCAGAAAGACATTTGGTTTTGCTAATGGTTTAGATATTAAATCCGCAGGTGTAACAATAAGGATTGGAATCTTCATTCTAATAGCTAATATGTCAATTACTCTTATGGGAAATGCAGGCGCTCAAATTATAAATATATACTTTCCTATCGAGAGCTTTGCTCAGTTCGCCTTCCAAAATAACGTCTTAAACGTTATTCTACTTGTAGTCCATGCTATTAGTAGCGTTTTCTATAATAGAATTGCCCAAAGGTCTGACAGCAATGGTAATAAATTCATCAAATCAATTGCCTTATTGGGTGGAATTTACGCTTCACTATCATTCTTCGTATTTGCATTTATTATCAAAACTATCTTGCCAAAGTTTGTTCCATCGATTGACTTTTTAGCACTAACATTCTTGTCAATTCCATTTATTATCCTAATTAAAATTCTGATTCAAAATCTTTATAAGACAAGTAAAAGTGAATACCAATATTTCAGAGATTCAATTCTTGGAGTAGCGGTTGCATTTGCTCTGGCTTTCATAGCATATAGATTCACAGGTAAAATTCATTATGTAGCTTTTTCAACCCCTGTAAGTTATATTCTTTGGTACTTATACGCCGTTAAAGTTTCTTTCCCTGAACTCAAAAGCAGCAAAAAAGAACATGTAATTATAGCTTCCTACTTATTTGTATTCTTCATCTCTGCTTACTTAGTCAAAAATCTACTCTTAGGTACAAGTCTTTACATTATTTATCTAATGTTTTTAACATATACCTATAGGAAAGAAATAAAATCATTAATTGCTAAAATTAAAAACTAAGACTTACGTCACGTCTAAAGCATTAAGCATTAACCATTAAAAATCTCATTAAGCATGTTGTTGTAATTTTTAATCATGGCTTCCGTTGTGAATCCTTGTGTATCAAGAAGTTTTAGCAGTTCTATATTTGAAATATCAAACTCTCCTTGCTCTTCTTTGTACTGAATTATAGCCTGCTTCCATTTTTCTACGGCAGTTATCTCTGGCTCTATTGGTAGATATTTTACCAGTCCAATTTCCAGATCGACCTCTCGTGTAACTTTGTCTGAGATAATTATCGGCACACGGGCTGCTTGAGCCTCTATGGCTACGGTTGGTAAACCTTCGCTAAAAGAAGGCAACAAGATTATATCCATATTTTTCACATAATTATAGATGTCGTCTTTTCTACCTTCTAAATGAATAAAATTTGCAAGAGATTTCTCATTTACTTTTGTTCTAAATTTCTCGCTTAATTCGCCTTCTCCATAAGAATACAACTCAACCCTGTATGGCAAGGCATCCTGCTTAAAAGCTTCCATTATCGCAATTAAAAAATCTAAATTTTTTGCTGAACTATGTCTACCAACATGGCCCAGTTTTATTAGGTTTGGGTCAGATTCTTCGCTCTTTTTTGTAATAAACTTACTAACATCAACTGAATTTCTAATGATATACACGTTTTTTGTACTAGCAAAAGCATACTCAGCAGCTGCTTCACCACAAGCAATCTTCACATTAGCCAAACTATTATTAATGATTGGATTAAGCTTATACATTATTTTTTCTTTTGAACTTTTTTCTCTACCGTACACAAAGTCCGTCTGGTGAGAGTGTATAGCAAACTTACCATTTTTACTCTTCTTGGCATAAAATTTAAAAGGAATTGCATGTATACCCTGTATATGTGACTCAATCAGATCAAATTTATTGTCTCTGAAAAATTCATTAAGGAATTTCAAAAAATTACGCATACCAACAACTTTTGGTCTCGGCATGTTAATTAGCTTCACTAAATTTAATTTTTCTAGCTCCTTAAATTTGCTACCATATTCACCAAAAGACATAACTGTATGTTGATGTAGATTGTTATTTTCTCTTATTATATTTTTAATAAAACTAGATATCCCACCACCATCTGAGCTTATAATGTGCAAAATCCTCATAAATTCTGTAAAACTCCATTATTTATATTCTAATCACTAATAAATCTGTAGTTCTTTTCCAAAAGTAAACTGACTAAGGCATTAATAATCCATACCCACATGAAAGGATAAATAGTACTTGGAACAACTGCCGCAATTACAAAGCAAGTGTAGAAAACTGTAGTAAAACCTAGAATCTCATTTTCAAAATGTCTTTGCATACCTTTTAACGACTTAAATAAAGATTTAATATAACAAACAAAATATAAAGCAAAGAAAAATACTCCATACTCTACCATGGTTTCAATCCACCAATTATGCATTTGGAAAATTCCATATACATTGTAGTAAGGCTTGTTTTCGAAGTAATAAGGAATATTGCCCGCTCCTATTCCAAACCCATTAGTATCTCTTAAATATAGGAAACCATTTTTCATGTAATTTAATCTTTGCATTAGAGAGATATCATTGCTTTCAATATCTAAAATTTGAAGCACAAAAATCCCTGCCAACAACGCCAGACCTATAACAGCAACATACGCAAAGTAAACAATAGTTTTGCGCCATTTATAAGATCTTATCTTGTAGAAAATATAGGCAGCAATAGCAATCATTAATGTAAGAATAGCCAGTCTAGCCTTGGATTTAAACATTAAGAAAAGATTCAAAGTGATTATTGTCCATTTGGCATATCTAGTTAAAATATTTTTACTCAAAAAGAAAATCATTAGAGAGCTAAATAGCAAGAAAATAGAGAGATCGTTAGGATTATTAAAAAATGATATGGGATTATTTTTCTCAATTAGACTTGGAATAATATCCTTATGCGTAGTGAATAGATATTTGTGAGTTAGTATTTCAAATAAAGATATCACTATATGAATCACGTTAGATACTACAAATATTCTTATTATCCTATCTAAAATTTTCCTATTTCTAATATAAACATTGATAGCAACAGTATAAATAATTGCGGTATATAGCACCAGAGTTCTCTGTAAGCTAAGTATCTTACTCTCTGCGTATAAGATACTCAAACCTGACATTAATAGCCATACAAGAAGTATAGAGGTATAAGCAGTGAAACCTTCTCTCAATTTCACTCTTTTATTTAAAAAGTTAACTATCAAAACTAAAAACAAAGCCGAGGCATTTAGGACATGAAGATATAGCTGTTTTGGGATTGGGAAAATCGCCAACAAGACAGCAAAATAAAGTAACACCTTAATTAGTTTTTCTAAAATAAGATTATTACTTTGAGATATCTTTAAATTTTCTTCTGTATCTCTCTTTGATAGCATCAACGTTTAACTTACCTTCCAAATACTTAAGTCCTTGTTCTCTATAATTTCTATATTCGGCATCTGTAACTTTAGCCAAATTATAAATATATTTACTAAATTCATCTTTGTTATCCAATGGGATAGCTCTACCAGCATTTGTCATATTTATATCATTCCATGGTGTCTGATCACTAATAAGAACTAGAATTTTAGAAGCTAGAGCTTCAGCAATAACATGGCCAAAGTTTTCACTCAATGTTGGGAAGAAGAACAAATCATATTTGCTAAAGGTAGTAAATATATTTGCATGATCCACTAAACCTTTATAATTTACTTTGATATTACCAGGCAATTTCTGAGCAACTTCTTGGCACTCTGAATAATATTCCTCATTTTCTATCGGTCCATAGATATCATAATTTATTGTGATTTCATCAGGTATATCGGCAAGGCACTCTAAAGCATATTTAAGATTTTTCTTGCTTTGTATTCGACTGATGAAGACAAGATCCAGATGATTATCTAACTTGGTCTTATCTATTTTTTCGTAAAAATCCTCACTCGGCAAAGATGGAATATTATCTAAAATTAAAACTCTTTCATCCTTAATTTTAAGATGTTTCTTGATGTTCTCCTTCTCAAGTTCATTAGTAGCGTGAAAGAATATATTATCCGTGTTTAAAAAGTGTCTTAAAACGGCATTATAGATTTTCTTTTTTGGCGCTTTGATAGCCAGGGCGTTATTTTCTAATTCTCCTCGAGGGGCAATGAGCATGTTGGCGTCATAGGATTTTCTAAGCTGATTAGCCAAACGTAATTGTTTCCAGGCAAAAAAACTATTTACGTATATCAGATTTATTGAATCTAAAAATGCAAGTTTTTCTTTTATAAAATCAACGTTCTTATGCTCTTCATCTAGGTAGAGAATATTTTCTCCGTATTTACCTTTGTTAAGAGAGTTCGCTTCTATCCCCTCAATTAACTCATTGGAATTCAACTCATGAGCATTACATATAACTGTTATACTTTCAAATTCTTTTATTAGAGCTTTTACTATATTTTCGATACTTATAGCAGGTCCGCCATAAGTCTTGGCAGGGTAATATCCCCAGTTAAAAATCACTAAATTACTCATTTAAACTCCCTCACATAACTATGATTAATTTAAATGTATGTTATAAACTTGCAAGTTCAAGTCACTAGCCGTTTCAATTTGCTCGTTATACCAAGATCTAGCAGTCTCATTATTTTGAACTAACAAAATTACGCTCTCAATAGGTTCACTATCGTTATCCTCTAGTGCTGACAAAAGTGATTCTTCAAGTACCTTTATTCCATATTTATCAAATAATTTTCGACTTTCATCATCTAATTTATACTCAACAAGTGCTAACTTAGTGCTTGCATTAATTTTTTGGAGATACAAATCTAACTTCCTTAATTGGTTCTGTCCAGGTACATAGAAA
The DNA here is from genome assembly GCA_947253875.1 of uncultured Fastidiosipila sp. Lineage (GTDB taxonomy): Bacteria > Bacillota > Clostridia > Saccharofermentanales > Fastidiosipilaceae > Fastidiosipila. Next base: position 35,020 of record CAMYAM010000012.1, read on the forward strand.
AGATTCTCTGGTTTGCCACCATAGTAAGTAGTCGGATAACGTAACTTCTTGGATAAAAATTCTTTTATATACACCAATAGTGAAACTATAACGAAGCTTAGTACTATACTTGCTAATAAAACTTTTATAGCAGTCTTAATTTTATAAGAAGCACCTAACATCTGCTTATTCTCAATTGCTTGTTGATTAAGTGGATCATAATGTTCCACAGGATTAACAGTATATACATTAAGATGCTTAAATAGAGGATTTGCTTTGTTGGTCAATTTGTCATAATAGAACTCAGCAATTTCTTGATTCTCCTTGCTATCTTTTGACAAATCAACTTTGAATAAAATAGTAGAAGTATCAGAAATTAATTCAGCCTCAATTACATTTAAGTCAGCAATTTCGATATTCTCTATAATTTCTGGCTTTATATCCAAGTCTTTAATTGGTTTATTCAAATAAGTTTCTAACTCTTGCTTATGTTCTTGATTATTCAAGATCTTTGTCAATAACCTAAAGTTCAAAGCTGATCTATGCTCATTAACCAAAAATAGCTCAAATGAATATGCAGTATCTTCTTCATTGGTTATTGTATTTCTCACATTATTAGAACGTCTTTGTAATACAAAAGTTAGTGCAGCAAAAATAAGGACAGTTAAAAGAATTATTGTTAGTAATAGTTTCCAGAATTTATCCTTTAGAAATTTGAATATATCATCTTTATACATCTTTTACCTCTCAATTATAGAGTCGTTTATTTTTCTAAGCTAATCCTTTAACCAAACAGTTTTGTTGACTATATCTGTATAGCTTTGAATTATTTTAATAACCTTGATTGATACATTTTTGTCAATATAGTCATCAGGCATCACTGTCTCTTCATTGTTTAAATACATTGCTGTAGCTAATTCTACAGATTGCTCTACAACTTCTGTATCAACACCACCAATGATTATAGTTCCGTGATCAAGTACTTCTGGACGCTCAGTAGATGTTCTAATTAATACTCCTGGGAAGCCCAATAGAGCACTCTCTTCGGAAAGAGTACCACTATCTGATAATACGCAAAAAGCTTCTTTTTGTAATTTGTTATAGTCGAAATAGCCGAAAGGTTCAAGGTTTCTAACTAATTCGTGGAATTTGAAATTTCTTCTCTCGATAAAGTTTCTTGTACGTGGGTGAGTTGAGAAAATTACAGGATATTGATATTTCTCCGCAATATTATTAATTGCAGTCATTAAGCGCATGAACTTATCTTCGTTGTCAATATTCTCTTCTCTATGAGCAGAAACCAAGAAGTATTTTCCTGGTTCTAGGTCTAGTTCTTCTAAAACTTTTGATTTCTCTATAGACTCTTTATTTTGTTCCAAAACTTCAGTCATTGGAGACCCTGTAACAAAGGTAGTCTTACCATCTATACCCTCTGACAAGAGATATCTTCTAGCATGCTCTGTATAAGGTAGGTTAACATCACTAATGTGGTCAACAATTTTTCTATTTACCATCTCAGAAACATTCCAGTCCCAGCATCTATTACCAGCTTCCATGTGGAAAATAGGTACTTTCAAGCGTTTTGCAGAAATTGCTGAAAGTGCTGAGTTTGTATCTCCAAGTACTAAAAGAGCATCAGGTTGCTCCTTTTGAATAATCTCGTATGACTTAGCAATTATATTACCTATAGTTTCTCCTAGATCTTTGCCTGGACTGTCTAGGTAGTAATCAGGTTCTTTCAAGCCGAAGTTATCAAAGAATACTTGGTTTAACTGATAATCATAATTTTGTCCTGTGTGAACTAAAATATGGTCAAAGTACTTATCAGCCTTCTTAATAACTTCAGAAAGTCTAATAATCTCAGGTCTTGTACCTAGAATTGTCATTAATTTTAATTTTTTCATATTAACCTCTGTTTTTAAGTTTTTATTTTTGGAACTAAACGTTTTCCAGATGAGTATCAGGATTTTCTGGGTCAAAATTCTCATTTGCCCACATGACTGTAATTAAGTCATCGTCGCCTATATTAACAATATTGTGTACATAGCCAGTTGGTATATCGATAACTTCTAATTTTTCTGAACTAACTTCATAAGTTATGACTTCATCAGAGAACACTTGTCTCAAATTGACTTGAGCTTTACCTTGTACAACTAAGTACTTCTCAACTTTGCTAGTATGCCAGTGTTCGCCCTTGCTAATTCCAGGCTTGGAGATATTAACAGATACTTGCCCTGCACCATGAGATCTAAATATCTCTGTAAAAGATCCTCTGTGATCCTCGTGTTGCACTAAATCATAAGCAAAGTCATTTTCTGGAATATAGCTTGTATATGTACTGTATAACTTGCTTGTTAATGGATCAGATAAATCTGGTAACAGTCTACTCTCACGCATCTCTGCAAAAGATTTGATAGTTCTAGCTAACTCGCCCAGACTTATAGGATACTCTGGTTCGACTGAGTAGTATTCACTTGTTTCTATCGAACTATCATTCTCCATGGTCTTAATTAAAGCATCTACTACATCATCAATATATACGAGATAGATTACGTGACTTTCGTCATTAATTTGAATATCTAAGCCTCTAGCTATATTGTGACACCAGGTAGCAACAACTGAATTGTAATTAGGTCTGCTCCATTTACCAAAAAGATTTGAGAACCTATAGATATAAACTTCAACACCTTCAGATTTGGCATAGTCTAAGACATAATCTTCACCAGCTTTTTTGCTACGTCCATAAGGATTATCTTGTTCCGCTTGAATTGAACTGGACAACAAAAATCTAGCCTTATTATTGTATTTCTTGAGCTTACTTAAAATTTCATCTGTTAAATCTGCATTCCCTGTTTTAAATTCTTCAACGTTCTCTGGACGATTCACCCCAGCAAGATGGAAGATGAAATCAACATCTTTACAGGCTGAGTCAAGGTCTTCTTGGGAGGAGTCTTTATCATACTCAATAATATCTGAATAGCCACGATTCTTTAATTCTAAGCATAAATTTTTACCAACGAAGCCTTTTGCCCCAGTAACTAATATTTTCATATTTTCTCCTATTAAGATATTTTCAACAAGAAATTCAAATGTCTAGCTACAACTAGATACTTACTTCTTCCAATTCTCCAACTCTTCACGAACGTAATCAACAGTCAACAGTAATTCTTTGACCTCCTCTACATTCAATCTTCTGGCGTTATCAGAATTGAACTGTTCAACGACTTGGCGAGAATCTGCTGCACCTTCTTTGAAATAAACATCATAGTTTAAATTTCTAGTATCAGCAGGGATTCTATAGTAGTCACCCATATCAATTGCCTTAGCCATCTCTTCGCTTGTAACTAGAGTTTCGTACATCTTCTCACCGTGACGTTTACCGATAATCTTAATTTCGTTATCTGCATCAAATAGCTCTAATAAAGCTTGAGCTAAATCACCAATAGTTGAAGCTGGAGCTTTTCTTACTAGTAAATCACCTGGATCAGCATGTTCAAATGCATACATTACCAAGTCAATTGCTTCAGGCAAACTCATTAAGAATCTTGTCATGAGTGGTTCTGTTATTGTAAGTGCTTGACCTGTCTTGATTTGGTTAATAAACAATGGGATTACAGATCCTCTTGATGCCATAACATTTCCGTATCTAGTTGAGCATACTAGGGTCTTGTTATCTCTATAGCTCTTAGTCTTGGCGACAACTAGTTTCTCCATAATAGCCTTGGTCATTCCCATAGCATTAATAGGATAGGCTGCCTTGTCTGTTGATAAGCAAACAATACCTTCAATACCTTCTTCTACTGCAGCATTAATAACATTATCTGCACCTAGAATATTAGTCTTAACAGCTTCAATTGGGAAAAACTCAGCACTAGGAACTTCTTTGATAGCAGCTGCATGGAAAACATAATCTACTCCACGCATAGCATTTTTTACGCTATCGTATTCTCTAATATCTCCAATGAAATAGTTAATCTTGTCACTCTTGTAGTCGTGACGCATTGCGTCATGCTTTGCCTCATCTCTAGAAAATACACGAATTTCTTTGATATCTGTATCTAAGAAACGATCTACACAGGCTCTACCAAAAGATCCTGAACCTCCTGTAATAAGCAAAACTTTATCCTTAAAAAAACTCATTAATTTACTCCTCTCTCAATTAATGTTTCTAAATAACTATATAATTTTCTCATAAATTCATCCAAAGTAAAATGCTGATCATAATAAGCTCTTGCATTTTTGCCCATAGTGTCTACTAGGTCTTTATCATACTCTAATCTCAAAATATTTTCAGCTAAGATGTCGCTTCTACCTTGCTCAACTGTTAACCCAGCCTGAGACTCTTCCAACACTGCTGAAGCTCCTGCACCTGCCATTGCTATGACTGGTTTAGCTGCCGACATGTAACCTTGTAACTTCGCTGGCAAAGTATCGCCAATATAATTATCTCTCTTCAAGGTTAAAAGAAAAGCATACGCATGCTGATAATAAGCTCTTAGCTCATCTTTGCTAACTCGACCATGTAGTTTCATAATATTATCTAGCTTCTTTTGCTCAACTAATTCTTTAATCCTAGAGAATTCAGAACCATCTCCAAAAATATCAATTTGTATCTCCCTTGATCTATCTGCATACTTTGTTTGCAAAAGCTCAGCTGCATCTACTAAAACATCTAACATCTGCACAGCCCCAATGTTACCTGCGTAAATGAAGTGCTTCTTGTCATCTTTAAATGGGTTTGGCAAATCCTCTTCGCACAACATGTCAATTGAGTGTTGGGGCAGATAATGCATTTCTTCTGGGTCAAGACCATGGGTAATATGTAGATACTCTGCAAAAGGCTCCGAACTAATTAAAAGCTGATCTGCAGAACTATAAATATTCTTAGAATACTTAGAAATAATCTTATATACGGGATTAGTCTCTGTCAGATGCCAAGCCTTGAGAGATTCTGGCCAAATATCCAAAACATACATTGATAAAGGTATATTAGTTTGCTTACGTAATGCTCTAGCAGCATGCGCCATAGAAATCGGCGAAAGTTGATATGAGAATATAACGTCAAAATCTTTCGGCAAATCTTTCAAACGTTTCTTAGAATTTATAGCAAATGAAGCGTAGTTCAAAAATCTATGGAAAATTCCATCTCTTCTCTCATGAATCTTAGTTCTATGGACTGTAACACCATTGACTGTTTCAGTGATAACTTTAGGCCACTTATACTCTTCTGGGACTACTCCCTTTGGATAGTTAGGTAAACCTGTAAGCACGTGAACATCGTGACCATCTTTAGCCATTCTAAAAGTTATCTCATTGATATTAAAATCATCTGGATAGAAATTTTGCGTTATTACTAATATTTTCAAATTGGCCTCCAATAATGCTTCTAGACGATAGTATATTCATTTTTGCAGTGGTTGTCTATTGGTGGGTGATTACATGTAGACGAATTTAACTGCAGAACTAGTTTTGATAATAAAAGAAAAAAGCCAGCAAGTTATAACTGCTAGCTTTCATACGTGGCGGAGAGAGTGGGATTCGAACCCACGAAGGGTTGCCCCTTGCCGGTTTTCAAGACCGGTGCCTTCAGCCAACTCGACCATCTCTCCAAAATTTAGTGCCTTAGTATAATACTGTAATTCAAAAGAAAATGCAAGTGCTTATTTTTTCATCAATTAGTTCACTATAGGCGAAATATAAGTTCATTAATCCCTTATGTTAAAAACACATTAAAAGTTCGTTAAATACGTATAAATCAAGGTAAAAAGCTAATTCTAAAATAAAAATGATGTACAATAAAATTGATAGTTAGATAAACTTCAATTTAAAAAGGAGAATATGCCATGAAAGAATTGAAACAAATTGAACTAAAAGATATAGATTTATTTTCTTATCTAAGTTCAGAAGAAGAAAATTTTGTAATTGTATCCGGTGACAACAAAAATAATAATGCCATGGTTACTAATCAGGTAAGTTTTGGGAAAATGCGTAACAAAGATATAGCAACTATATACCTGGGCAAAGATTTCTATACTCGTGGATACGTTGAAAAGAAAGGTAGATTCAGTATAAATCTTCTACCTCAGAATGATAAATCAAAAGAAATTTTGGATAAATTAGCTCATTCAAGTGGTAAAGATACAGATAAAATTAAAGAAACTGATCTTACACTAATTCCAGATAAAACCCCAAAAATTGAAGAAGCAGAGTATGTAATAACTTGTAGAGTAATATACAGAAGCCATCTAGAAAAAGATTCTTTTTTCAAAAAATACAAGAAATTTGCTAAAGAAGAATATGAAAATGGATTTGACTACGCATACGTTGCTGAGATAAAGAAAGTTTATAAAGTTATTGATACTGATAATTCTGTTGAAAACGATTAATTTGATTATTAATAATTAATAATATTAAACACCATATACCATGCAAATTTAATTAAGGGTCTAGTAATTTACTAGGCCCTATTTTTATTCTTGAATTATTTTAAGTATTTAATTTTCTACGTAAAAAAGAAGTGAGACCGGAGTCCCACTTCTGTAATTAACATTATTATTTAAGAAAGATTACTTTCTGTTTTTAATGTATGCAGCACCTAAAGCACTTACTAATGTTGCAACACCTACTAGAGCTGTTGAAGCTACACCTGTAGCTGCTACTTTCTTAGCTTCTGTTGCTTTTGTTTCTTTAGCTTTTTCTGTTGCTTTTGTTTCTTTAGCTTTTTCTGTTGCTTTTGTTTCTT
>CAMYAM010000013.1 GCA_947253875.1 uncultured Fastidiosipila sp.
TTAACATGAAGTAATACGGGGTAACACATAAGAATAGAACCCTTCCTCTCCGCCAAGTCCACCATTCTTAACATTATTAGAAGGTGGACTTTTTTCTATTTAAATTTTAGTTAATATTTAATTTAAAATAGAATTAACCTAAACAATTTTTTCAAATAAAAAAGGAAGCTCCTATTTGGAACTTCCTATATTTCAGAGTCAAAATTAAAATTAAATTAACCTAAGATTTCTTTGACAATTTTACTTACACTTGAACCATCTGCCTGACCTTGAACTTTATCTAAAACCTCTTTCATTACTCTACCCATATCTTTCATGCTAGATGCTCCGATTTCAGTCACAGTATTCTGAACGATTTCTCTAAGTGCAGATTCGTCAAGTTGTTCTGGTAAGTAATTTTCTAAGATACTTATTTCAAACTCTGCTTCTTCTGCAGCTTCAGGTCTTTGCTCTGCTACTTCTGTAATTAATTCACGTCGTTTTTTGATCTCTTTTTCGACGATCTTCATTATATCTCCATCTGTAGCTTCAACTTGTTCATCTTTTTCGTATTGTAATACCGCAGCCCTGACCATTTGGATAACAGTTTTTCTGCCTTTATCCTTATTCTTCATTGCTGCTTTAAAATCTTCTGATAATCTATCTGCTAATTTACTCATATTATCTCTTTCTCTTACGTGCAGCTTCTGCTTTCTTCTTACGTTTTACGCTAGGCTTTTCATAATGTTCTCTTTTACGAACTTCTGCTAAAATTCCTGAACGAGCTGTTGAACGTTTAAAGCGACGGAGAGCGCTATCTAAAGTTTCATTATCTTTGACATGAATCTCTGGCATATAATTTTCACCTCTCTCTTGCGCTGAATAATGTTAGTTCACATGTGCGCTTAGCTCGTATATTATAGATTTTTTTTAGGAATAGGTCAAATTTTTCTTTTGCAATTTTGCTTTTTTTGTAAAGTAATAACTTTTATTTTTTCATACATTTTTCACTCTAATTTTCAAAACATTGCAATTACTATTTTATTTAACTAAAGTAATTTCTTGTTATATAATGTATAAATTAAAAAGATACACAATAGTTTCTCATAAAATTATTTAGAAGGAGATTTTATGAATAAGATTATACTTACCGGCGATAGACCAACAGGAAAACTTCATATCGGACATTATGTTGGTTCACTACGCGAAAGAGTTAGATTACAAAACACAGGAGATTTCTCCGAAATATATATATTAATAGCTGATTATCAAGCATTGACAGACAACTCTGATAACCCAGAAAAAATACGTGATAACATTATCAATATAGCTCTTGATTATCTCAGTGTTGGCTTAGATCCAGAGAAATCAATTTTTTGTATTCAATCACAAATCCCTTACCTTTACGAATTAACTTGTTACTATCTAAATTTAGTATCAGTTTCTAGAGCCGAGCGTAACCCAACAATTAAATCTGAAATAGATATGAGAGGATTTGGTCAAAGTATTCCAGTAGGTTTTCTGGCATATCCAATTAGCCAAGCTGCAGATATCACTGCTTTTGATGCTACTACAGTACCTGCCGGTGAAGATCAAAAACCTATGCTGGAACAATGTCGAGAAATTGTTAATAGATTTAATCATCTATATGGTGAAACTCTAGTTGAACCTGAAATTCTTTTACCAAGCAACAAAGCTTCTCTTCGTTTACCAGGAACTGATGGCCAAGCCAAAATGAGTAAATCTCTTGGTAACTGCATCTATTTATCAGATGATGAAGCTGAGCTTAAGAAAAAAGTTATGAGCATGTATACAGATCCAAACCATATTCGCGTTGAAGATCCAGGTCAAGTCGAAGGTAACACAGTCTTCACCTACCTAGATGCCTTCTGTACTGATGAAGATTTCCAGAAATTCTTACCAGAATATAATAATCTAGACGAGCTAAAAGCACACTATACTAGAGGCGGACTTGGCGATGTCAAAATTAAAAAATTCTTATTTAATGTATTAAATACTGTACTCACACCTATTCGTGATCGCCGCCAAGAATGGGAAAATAGAATTCCAGAAGTGTACGAAATTTTGCGCTCTGGAACTGCAAGAGCCAATGCAAAAGCTAAGGCAACAACTGAAAGAGTTCGTGAAGCTTTAAAAATCAACTATTTTGAGGATGATAGTCTTCTAGAGAATTATTCAAAGAATTAATCAATATTTTCAACTTAATTTGATAAAGGTACTGATTATTTAATTTTCAATATCAGTACCTTTATTTTATTTATTTAACTTTTTTCTTTTGTTTATAAATTAAAATAATAGCTAGACATAAAATTGAAATACCACTAACAAAACTTATTAGACCGCTATCTCCTGTATTAGGAATTCTAGGCACTAACTCATTAAGCATTTCTATTTTAGTAACAGTTCCATTCTCTTTCACTTTAAATTCAATATTTTGAGCTTTAACATAGCCCGCTGGAGCTAAAGTTTCTCTTAGAGTATAAGTTTCACCTCTCTTTAAGCCTCTGATAATATGAGTAACATTTTTCTCACTAATCCACGAATCTACAACACTTCCTTCTTTATCGTAGACCTCTAACTGTGCACCAGGTATTTCTTTTCCTGCAATATCAACTTTGCTAATTTCTGTTGTGGTCTTAGAATTCTTAAACATTGTATAGATTCTCTCAGCTGCATTTTCCGTGCTAAATTGGTAGAAAGCTTTATCTTTTACGTGGGTCAAAGGTGCATTTAGCTCTCTGAGATAATAAATACCAGAGTTTAAACTTTTAAATTCAAGTACTCCATTTTCTCCAGTTTTACCACGATCTACTTCTATATATTGATCATTATTTTTAACGTACAACCCAAACTCAACACCTTGTAATTTTAAATTAGAATCATCAGCATCAATTTTTGTAATCTCTAAGCTGTACTTTTTTAGCCTGTTAATAATTGCTTTTAAGTTTAATTCTGTCTCTAAGGTATTATCGTCTGCTGGGCTAAACTCTACATCTTCTGCTTCTGCTAATTCATAAGCACTATTTGTACTTAACTCTACTAAATGATACTTACCGGGTAGGATTTTCTCAAAACTTACCATTCCATCTTTATCTGGTCTTGCTATACCAACAATTCTATCTGCTTCTAAGCTAGAGTTTGGAACTTGTAATTCTTCTTTTGTTACTAGAGCAAACACTACTCCTTCTAATGCTTTTGCATAACTTCCAAAGTGCTTGGATTCTTCCATGTATTTTTTAACACTTAACTTAGCAGTTTGCAATTGGTTATTAAGGCTAAAGCTTTCGCTAATTAGCTCCTGTGTAGGCTCTTTATGAGTTAGTTCTATTACAAAGTCTTCTGTATGTCTGGCATAACCTTTAGGAGCTTCTACTTCTTTGATAATATATTTGCCGAAGTATAATTTATCTGTCTTTACAGGTTTTTTGTCATTAGTTTCTAAAGTATCTACCTTATCGCCTTGTTTATGTTTTAACTCGCCATCTCCAGAGTAAATATCTTCGCCTGCATAAATAGCAAATTTAACACCTGCTAAATAGCTTTTATCCATTACAGGATTGTACACTTTATATTCTTTACCTGACACCGATACAGTTTCTTCATTAAATGACTTAACAAAATCTCCAGTTTTTGAAATAACAATCTCGCCATAAGCTGGTTTATTGCTTATATCTATTACTAGTATTCCTTCTGTTTTCTCTACGATTGATCTACTTACTGTAAAATCAACTCTCGTATCTTCAACCACATAGTTTTTAGGAAAGTCTACCTCTTTGATACAGTACTCTCCTGCTACTAAAGGTTCTGGAAGCTCAACTGTACCGTCTTCTGTAGTCTTAAATAGACTAATTTCTTTATGTTCTGGATAGTAAATATTCTGAACTATTTTTGTACCATCTTTCTTATAAATCTCAAAACTTACGTTAGCTTGTGGTATTTGTTTACCAGTCTCTTGATTTAACTTAACTAGTTTTAATCTTGAAGTTACTTCTCTATTTTCTAACTGGTATGTGTAGTTGAATAAATCTTTATCAATTACTATCTCTTGATCTTCAACCTTATATGAAAATTCTGTTTCTGTTATTTGTTTCAAAGTGTAAGTACCAAATGGTAAAAACTTACTAGAACCGTATCCAAATTTATTAGTAGTAATAGAATCTACTACTTCTCCGTCTTTGTCTAAGATATCGAATTGTATGTCTGCTTCTGCTTTCTTAGGATCTCCTGCCTTTCGGTAGTACTCCCCTAAAACCTTATTCAAATCAATTCTACCTAGAATATGACGGTCTGCAAATGTAATAGTTCCGTCTTCTACTTGGGGTTTATTTGATTCCAATAGAGTTTCTGCTTTTCTTTTCGCTTCCTTTGTTTTCCATGTAGTATTTAATTCTTCTACTTGTTTATTAAGTTTAGCTAATAACTCTTGAGTATTCTCTGTGGTTTGAGTAATTTTAGCTCTATCTCCATCTTGAGTAATACTGAACTCTACAGAAGTTTGGTTTAGAACGAACCCTTTAGGAGCTTCTACTTCTTTGATTTCGTATGTACCTAGATATAAATCCTTACTCTTAGCTGTTCCAGCTTTGTTTGTTACTAAAGTATCTACTACATCTCCTACTTTGTATGGAGTGTTTTCTGGATTATCTAATGACTTTGCTATAACTTCAAACTTTGTTCCTGCTAGACTTGTTTCTTTAGGAATATCTAAACCTTTAACTAAGTCGTACTTTTGTACAACTATAGGTGCTTTTATAACTTCGTTAGTAAAATCTGCAGTATACTCTAAAACTACATTAGAACTATCTCCATTAATAGTAATATTTATATCTTGACTATTAGATTTATAGCCTTTAGGCGCTTTTACTTCGCGAACTATATAATTACCATCTTGCAATATTTTTAGCGCTGGAGTCTTAGCCTTACCTGATTTCTCTGTAGTAACTGTAGTTAAAATTTTCCCATTAGGATCTACAACTTCAAACTTTGCTCCTGCCAGTGGATTTTTGGTATTTTTATCTTGTTTAAAAACTTCAATAGTAAATTCTTGACGTTTATTATCTATACTTGCACTAGCTGTGCCACCAGCAGTTACTGTTACGGTGGTATCAAAACCTTTCACATAACCTTTAGGGGATTTGGTTTCAATAATCTTATATGTGCCTTGTTCAAGATCTGTCAATTTTGCAATACCATCAATAGTTGTGAAATTCTTGATTACAGAACCCGTATTTGTTTGTAATTGGAATTCTCCACCATCTAATAGTTCTCCGTTTTCGCCTGTTTTCCTAAATATTATCTCTCCTGTTGAAGGTTTGGAACTAAAATTAATTGAAAAAAACATCCTATCTGGATCGCTCGTTTCTAATAATTTTTGTCCTGATCCATCAAACCAAACAATACTGGTTTGTAAGGATTTGGGACTATTAATCTTAGTAAACTCTAGGGTTCCATTAGTTTCTGTTTTTGGAGCAGTAATAGTTAAAGTTCCGTTTCCTACTTGAACATTTGCATTAGTATTATTTTTACATAAATTTAATTTTGATAAACCCTTACCAATCACATTGTTAGTATCTTTTAGTGTAACAGTTTCTCCTGCTTTTAAAGTTAACGTATTTGTTGCAGGATTGTAGCCTTTTCCTGCTAGGCTAGGCATTGTTCTATGACTATTTATTAGTTGTGAAACCCTATTCCAAATATCTGTAATTGTGCTTACACCATCTGCACCTGTATGATACCATGTGACATTACAACCCCAAAATATCTGCCATATTTTTGCCTGAATTGCATTATATTCATCTACAGTTTTTGTTGCACTTGAATCCCAACCATAATATACCCATAATTTTGCTTGATCCAATTGAGCTTTTGTCACAATCCTATCTTCACCAGAACTGGCTCCTAAATATACACCCTTACCTGTACCCGAAAGCAAAGAATCTTCTGCTGTATAAGCCTTGTGATTTTTTCCACTACTTACAGGAACTACAGGCTCTAAGCAAAAAACTTTAGTTCCATCAGCCTTACTAAACGTATCATTTTCTACTGTTAAAATTGTTCCATTTGAAAATTTTAAGTCTGTATATTTCCTACCATTTGCTTCTGCATATATTACCGCTTGATCACCAACAGATGTTGCTCTGACTTTTGTTAAAGTTAATAAATTGAATATTAAGCTAAAAATAAAAATCAAACTTAATGCAATTCCAATTTTGTCTTTCTTTTGTTTAATCATAAATATAATCTCCTTTACTTGAGATTATTGTCCAATATTATTTCCGGTTTGATTTTCACAAAGAACAACAAATTCTCTCAAAAAGAGAAAAAATTGATGTCAACTCCTTGAAAACAAAGACAACTTCAATTTTGCAGTTTAATTTATTTTTCAAATCCCTGTAAAATTACTATTGATTTTATAAGCTTTAAATTCAACTTTCATACACACAAAAAATACTCCTAGAAACAAGCTCTAGGAGTATTCTTCATTATATCTATATATTTCCAGCTTAAGTTCAATTCAAAACGTTGTTTTACACCTATTTGAACTGTTATTGACAAATTTCTACTGCTAGTAATTAATCTTCTTTCCTTGTTCTGACTGCAAGCATTGCTCCAGCAACTCCTATCAACATCAAGGAGATTATCATTGACATTTCTGCCCTTTCACCTGTAACCGCTGGCACTTGCGTAGCAGATTTAGAATGATTTGCAGTTTCGTTAGCACTTGTGACTTGAGTATTTGCAACTGTAGTTTCACTATTCTCATTTGTATCCTTAGGTGTTGTAGGCTCTGTTAACTTAGCACTTGTTTCTAACTGAGATTGTGATTTTTCTGTATTTTCAGGACTTATCTCTGATGTAGTTGTTGAGCTAGTGGCCTTTGTTGAGTTATCAGTTCCTGCTTCAGATTTATCCACAGCTTTGCCTAAGCCAAATAGTGATAGATGATTGACATCAAATGTAATAATTTTACCTTTGGCATCTTCTGTCACTTTATAGTTAACTTTTTCGAGTCTTCTTACACCATTTTCAATTATCTCATGAATCAGGACGGTATTTGCTTCAAGTTCAGTACTTGGTCTGAGACTAATTGTTAAAGTTGAGCCTGGTTGTACTTTTTTGCCTGCAGAAGTAGTTAAGTTAATATCAAATACTTCTGTAAAGGTATATTCATCACTTACTAAAGCTTTTGGATCTTTTCTATCTGCTGTAAGGATTAGATCTTCTGTTGCTTTTGCTTGCAATGTAGCTTGCAAGTCTAAATCGTTTTCTTTAGTCTCAACTTTTAATGTATGTTCTTCGCCTTTACCAGTTTCATCACTATCTGAACCTTGGTCTGGAGCCGGAGTTGGTTTTGGCTGTGGCTCTGGTGTTGGTTCGGGTTCTTCCTGATTGTTATCTTCATTCTTAACTTCACCTAATATAGTTAAATTAAGTTCTATATCTTGATCAAAAAGTGAATCTAAATCTTGCTTCACTTGAGAGTTGTCGTCTGCTTCAAAATAGTTTTTATACTCTTCCATAATTGGTGTCGTTAACTTCATCTCTAAAACGACTTCAGTATCTTTTGTAGGTCTATTAACAATTAAATTTTCATGGCTAAGATATTCAGGATAACTACTTTTAGCAGTTCTATATGCTTCTTGAATTTCCCAATTATCTAAAGCTGCTGGTGTAATACCATCACCAACTATTTCTTTATAAGCATAAATATATTCAAGCGTATTATCATCAGGATTATCTGGATTCTTGAAACGAATCTCCTCGAACATACTTAAATCATTTGTAATTTTATCTGGACCTTCATTTTGAGTATTTTTAGGGTTGCTGTTCAATGCATTAAATATATTTTCTTTTGCTAAATCCATTAATTTCTTATACTTAGTAATTTTTGCCTTTATGACATCATAATCATTTGGTACTAAAACGAGATCAATAGATTTATTAACTTCTAGATCATAGCTTTTGTGTTTAAGCGTCATTGTCAAACGCACTCTATGAGGAGCTTCCCCATCTTTCGGGACATTAATATTTAACATAGAACCTTTTATACTAGCGCCAACATTCTCCTTGCTTTTTGATATATCTTCAACTTTAAAAAATGAAAATCCTTTACCACTTGTTTTATATTTTTTATACAGATCTTTTATACCCTTTGAAACTACATTTCCTGAAGAGTCTTTTGTATCTTTTCTAATTTTTCCAGAGTTTGGTAATCCAATTGCATGCTTAACTACCTGTGGGTCAAAGGTTTCATTTTGATTAGGATTTGCATATTTTAAAATACTTTCATTAAAATATGCATCAAGATCATTTTGCATCTCTTTCTTAAGTTCAACTAAATCTACGACCGGTTTAGGAATTACTAAATCAAATACTTTTTCATAACTAATGTGCTCTCCACCTGATTTATCAAAGTTTACTTTTAAACTTAACTGAACGTTTTGATCTGTTGTTGACTGCTCTACTTTAACTGGATAATATGCGAAATATTTATTATTCTTATCTAGTCCTGTCTTTATATTATCGATTTTTAATTGTTTTGAGTTTGATGACCAAGTTGAATTTAGCCATGCTTTATCATTTAAACCCTTTGGCAGATTAAAATCTTTAATAATATTTTTAGCATCTTTATTAGGTTTTATTATTTCTGTAAGACCTTCTTTAAAGTAAGTATCCACTTCATTCTTCAATAATTCTTTAACTCTATCTTCATCCCATCTTAATTGGACTGTTTTCTTCTCGGTTTCTAACTTCTTTCCATCTTTCTCTAAAATAAAAATTGGCCAAAGATTAGAAACACCACTATTTGCTGCACTAGAATCTATATTTGGATCAATAAAATGGTAATTTAAGGTTCCATCTGCTTTGATACTTGCTGCATCATTTCGTGCAGAAACACCTTCCTTTAAGGATATTTTAAAATCTGTGAAACCATCTTGTTTCAATTTTGATTCTAAGAACTTTATGATGTTCTTATCTTTTTGAAACTCTGGTTTCAGAAGCCAGTAATTATTAACTTTCTCTACTGCTGCTTCCAGAGAATTTGAACTTGCTTGCACTTGATAATCTACAAAAATCAGTGTAAATAATACAAATGCTAAAACGAATGTGAAAAAATGTTTTTTTCTCATAACCTTTCCTTTCCTTGTGACTTAATTTCACAGGTTAAGAAGGTACAAAAAGCAGTCCTGTCTTCCAAGATTAACCTTATCTTGTCGTACAGTTCTACCACTCTTGTAACACTTGCAATGACCCGTTGCGTTGTCACTTTGATTAGGAGGTCTTCCGGCTCATAGAGAGAATCTGAAAAAATTCTACCTAGATCCCTTCCCGCTTTTGGCAGTGGTTTTGATCTATTTCTTCTATTTACGGCGGCGGCACCGCATAGGCTTCTAACCTATTTCCCTTATCCTAACCAAAATCAAAATATTTTTGCTTAATTCTAGCAGTGCTTTTCTAAAAAAGCAATTACTACTATATTAAATTTTATATTCCAATACCCAATCAATTTTTGACATGTCAATTTCAGTTTTACAGTAAGAACATTTTTGAATCTTTCTATATTTTATTAACTGGTGACTTCCACAATTAATACAAGTAAACTGATCTGGTTCATAATAAACTTTACTTACTGTATCTATATCTCTATAGATATCAAATTCATATTTTTCTCTTTTATCTTCAACTTTTATCTTTGAACCTTTAGTTTTGAAATTCAATGTATTAAACATACATTTAACCGTTACATATTCTTTTCCATTAAGTACCCTATAATTTTCAATATACATATAACCATCAACACCTCTAATTATTTTCTTTTCACCATGCACGCGCTCACGATTCATTTGGATTAAATCAGTTACATGTTGGATAAAAATATCATTAGAAAAATTTATATCTTTTTTCTTAATTTTCAACTCTGTAAATTTAGACTTTAAAATTTTATACAGTGAAATAAAAAACAAAACAAAGAATAAAACAGTTAAAATGGTTCCTAATGCTAGATAAATTTTTAATAAAACAGAATCTGGAATTTTCTCAATAAATATTCCACTTTGATACAAAGCAACAATTACAAATAAGATTAAAAATCCTACAAAAAAGTTAGAAATACCTCTAAAAGCACTTTTATACTGGAATCTGGAAATCATTAACTTTGTTGCTTCACTTTTATACTCCGTTTCACAATATTCACATTTAAAGCCTGTGCCAATACTTTTCAGCTCAGATCCACAGTTTCTACAAAGATTATAGGCATCTTTCTCATAAGAAAAAACTTTGTTGCTTTTTATTAAAAACATTGTGATAAGGGAATTTCTTATTTTATTTATATATATCTTTTTATTTCCTTGACGAATTATTTCAGTAATTTTCCCAGAAGAAACAACTATATGTCTGTCGACTTTCCCATCCTCTTTTGATGAACTGGCAGTGCTTATATCACCTCTTTCATTCAAGTCATGAGAAATCTTAAATTCTTTTTCTAACCCTAAATCTTTGAGTATATTAATTTCGTTTCTAAAAATTTCTAATTGTGTATTAGTGCAAATATCAGTAACAGCTTTAATGTCATTATCCTTATACATCTTTTCAATTTTCTTAAACATTAAAACTTGCTCTTGTCCAAAATTTTTATCCATACAGAACTCCTTTACGAGATTTGCGAAACAATAAATTACACAATTAAATTATAATTTAATAATTTAAAGACTTGTTAGAATAATTGGCAATTTGTGAAAGATTTAAGTTAAATATTTTAAAATCATAAGGGATCTTATATAAAATCTTAATAATAAGCTTGAAACTTTATTATATTATGACCAGCTTTTGTCATATTTTTAAAGTAGAAAATCAAGTTATTAAGCTTGCTGTAAATTATCTTTTGCCATAAAATCTCCTTGCAACATCATTAAAACTAATAATCTACATCAGCCTTATACGTAGGATGTAACTGTTTTTTTCCCGTTTTGAGGCAAATTTCAATCTCTTTTATTATATCTTTTTGAAAATCCTATATGGAAAACATAAGGTTCATGGAAAAAATCTTCATATTCCTTCAACTTTTTTCCAACAATGTCATACTTCATCTCCTAGCATAATTTTAAGTAATTCTCTATAAATCTCATACGTTTTGGAATCTCTCTCTTAATTAGTACTAAAGATTGCGGGTTTGAAATTTCCGGCAATAATAGCTCTGTAAAAATCTCCTTACCTTTATTACGTTTATTCCAATATGACTTTCCATGCCCTGCACCGAGTGGATATTTTTCACAATACCAGCACTCTTTAATATATCTGATAATTCTCCTTAAATAACGATGAATTGTAAACAGGTCAAGTTTTAAATGATTTCTAGAATATTTTTGAAATTCTGATGACTAAACTAATCAAAATAAAGTTACTAAAATGTAAATACGCAAATAAAGTGCAAATCAAAAATAATAAAAGCTAGCAAACTTCGATGAATGCTAGCTTTATACTGGCGGAGAAGGAGGGGTTCGAACCCTCGCACGGCGTAAACCGTCTACATCCTTAGCAAGGACGCCCCTTCAGCCTCTTGGGTACTTCTCCATGACTGAATTATTAAAACACTACTTTTAACAGTGATATAGATTATAACTGAATGACTTTAACTGTCAAGAGTATTTATAGAAATATTTCAAGTATTTTGAAAATAATAATTATAGTTTTATTTTAGTTTTTAGCTTCCTAAAATAAAAAAATAAACCGTCCCATATGATGAAACGGTTTGATAACTACCATTTATAAGATATTATGCTTCTTCACCATATAAATTAGTTCTAAAGAATCTAGTTTCATCATCTGGATTATCGAATGCTAATGATGCTTCAGAAACGCTTGCACCTTCAACAATATTAATTAATCCGACTAATTGAGATAACTTACTCTTTAGGTTTAGTTTGTTACCGTCATCGGTGATCAAATATACATTTCCTTCACTACTATCAATTAGGTCCATGAAAACTTTCATATCCATGTTATTGATATCAATACTATGTAAATCCATATTTTACCTCCTTGAAATACTATATTTACTATTATAGACTAATTATGTTTTTTAGTTTGTTTTTTCTACTGTTAAACATTTTTTTCAGTCTTATTTTTAACAATTCTACATTATTTACAAAAGTTTTCCAACTTATTTGTAGAAGTTAACAGATAAGCTGACAACAAATTAAATAAATAAACAAATAAAGCTTAATATTAATATTTACACGAAACCAATATAGTTTACTGTTTACTTTTTCTATAAATAGCCAACATTTTGTATTTTTATTCATCAGAATACATTTTTAAAAATTGTCCCTCCTTGAATCATCGCCAAAAACAAAGATTGTAATTTATTCGTAATAATTTTTATGCGTATGTAGTTGACATTAATCCAATTAAAATGGATAATAGGTTTCGACTCGAAAAATATAAAGGAGGGATTACAATGAACAAAAGTGAATTAGTAAGTTCAGTAGCTGAACTTTCAGGTTTAACAAAGAAAGATTCAGAAGCAGCAGTAAACGCAGTATTAGAAAGTATTGCTAGCGCTTTGGAAAAAGACGAAAAAGTTGTTTTAGTAGGTTTCGGTACATTTGAAGTACGTACACGTAAAGCACGTGAAGGTAGAAACCCTGCAACTCAAGAAACAATTCAAATTCCAGAAAGCAAAAATGCTGCATTCAAAGCAGGTAAGAAATTAAAAGATCGCGTTAATAAGTAATCTTTTTTCTATTATAAATTTAACTACTGATAATCATTTTTTAATTAATAGTTATCAGTAGTTTTTTTATGCTATTTTTTATAACTTTAACTGCTTATATTCTTCTCGCACTTCTCTAATCAATTCAGTAATAATTGTTGTATTCGTACCAAGCAAGTTAACTTTCTTAAAAGTATAATTCAATACTCTATCTAGCTGTCTTCTACCTGTATCAAAAGATTTACAAACTTTTCCATATATTTCTTTATCAGGACTAGTCTTGTCATCTCCACTTGCTAAAATTGTTTCCAGAAGTAATTTTAAGTAATTAAACCCTTTTAAATGCCTTTGGAATTTATACTTGTCCAAAATTTGAAGAACTGCCCTTTCTTGTAATTTCAATTCATTATAATTATCTGCTTGATATGCAGCAGCTTCACTGTCAGAAAGGATTTGCATTATACTATTTGAAGTCTTATATAAGTTCTTAGATCCATCTACTATATAGTGCATCTTACCTCCACCGTCAGCATGTCCAATATACCCATTTCTTTTCATAATTTCAGATATGTGAGTCATTAAATCTTTGCTACTTGAAGATATGTAAAATTCATAGGCTTTAATCTCAGGGTTAAAGCCTCTAATGTTTTTCATCATCTCAACTCCTTTGTCTTTATCCTCAACTTTCCTTTGGAGTTTTATTTTCTCTTAAATAAACAAAAAGTCCAAACGGTTATATACACAATTTGGACCTTTAAAGTACTTTAAATTTAAACTAAGTTTTACAGATCAAAAATTCTTTGCAAAATTTTACCTAAACCATCTTTGTCATGATGATCTGCTACTATGTCAGCACATTGTTGTACTTCTTCAGTTGCATTCTCCATCGCTACAGACAAACCAGATTTTTCTAACATACTAATATCATTCATTTGATCTCCTAGAGTCATAACATCTTTCATATCTATCCCAAGCTTATCTGCTAAATATTCAACTGCTTCACCCTTACTTGTATTTTCTGGGATTAAGTCTGCCGTACCATGACTTGATACAACCAAATCAACACCCTCAATTTGGCTTAGTTCTCTGCCTAAGTCAGAATTATGATCATTGCCCTCTTCAAAGCGAATAAAGGTCTTATTAACAGGTTCTGTGGGTATTCCACCAGGTACATCATCTAAGCAAATTATTTCTACTGGAACTTGTTCACCGCTTTCAGCAATTCGATTATATTTTTTGATAACTTCAATTCTTTTACTTCCTTTAGAATAGTAAACTTTATCCAATGTATAAAATAAATAATCCGCTGAATATCTAGAACAAATTTCATTGATTTCTTCTAACTGTTGTCTACTTAAGACTTTAGAATATAAAGGCTCTTTCTTGCCAAGATATCGCATTGCAGCACCATTACAACTTATTATTGGCAATTCAAGCTCTACTTCCTGAGCAAATTGCCAAGTCATTTTATCCATTCGGCCCGTTGCAAATGTGAATTTAATCCCTTTATCTTTTAACTTAAGTACCATATCTTTATTGAATTTATTCAAATGGCTATCAGCATTTAATAACGTCCCATCTAAATCACTTACTACTAACTTAATATTCTTATGTTCCAAAACGCTTCCTCTCATTTCCTAATTGATTATCTATTTTCTTAATATCTTATTGGTAAATCAGCCCATTCTGTTCCATCATGTTTAAAAGTAACAAAATCTATATACTCAACTGGTTCATTTGGATTACCAAATACCCAAGAATCTAGTACTGCTAATTCCCTAATTAAAGCTGCGCCAAGTTGCTGACGATGATTACCATTTACATCTACCCTAGATGGTGACCAGTTAATATAGTATAAGTAGCCATTATGGTAATATAAATAACTTGCAAATTCTGAGCTAATCAATGTAGCTTCTTGCCCTTCATTATCAACTCTATATATATTTCCTCCTCTATCCAGATCTAAATAGAATAAATTACTAAATTCATCAATAACTAATTGTGCAAACCTTCCTTCTTTGATTACTTTATCTTCACTAGTTTCGCCATCTCTATTTAGTTTTTGTTTATGTAAGAATCTGTTTTCATAATCTATATAGTATATATTTTCAGGATCTAAAACATATTCAAATACTGGTTTAACATTAATAACTTTATGTTCAGAGCCATCTAAATTCATTTGGTTAAAACTATTATTAGTTTTATTTACAAAGTAAATTTTATCACCATAGACAACCAAATCTCTAACAGCTTCTCCTGACCAAATCTTCTCAATTTTACTTGCATCCGTCTTTACTCTATAGATTGTTTCATTATCATCTAGGTTTATAAAATAGACCCACTCACCCTTAACATTGATTCCATTCGATACTGTACTGGTTAATTGGGTAGCCTGACTTAAATCTTCTGCAGGCGCTTTATATATAAAATGATTATAAGAACTTTGGAAATAAATTGTATCGCCTTGTTGCGCTGCTAACCCTGTATTTCTAGAATTTTCAAAAGAATTTCCTTGAATATTATATTCTAAAACTGGCAATTCTTCATCTGCTGCAAGGATTCTGACTCTTGTATTCCAAAAATTAATTAAATCATCTTTTCGAGCATATAAAGTATATAGACTCTTCAATACATCAACTTGTTTATCATCCATACTCAAGCTTTTTTCGAGCTGCTCAATCAGATAATCAGTATCTGCACTATCCTTGGATAATTCGATTACTTTATTCACCTGTTTAACTGTTAGATTCTCTACACCTGATTTATAGATATTCATAAATTTAGCATCATCACCATCTAATAAAGCTAAATCTAAAGCTAGGCTCTTGAGTTTCTGACTATTAGGATATTTATCCATCGCATTCTTTAGACTTGTATGGGCTTGATCTAAATAGTTATTATCAATTAACCCTCTAATTAGATTTGTGAAGTCATCCTCATTGTCAAGAAGTTCTGGGTTTTTGTCTACTAAACTTTGCGCAAGACCAAAATCATTGGTATTTAGTGAATAAATAAATAAGGCTTTAGTATATCTTTCTTTATCTTTATCAAGCTTTGATAATCTATCCATTATATCTTTTGCTTTTTCACGATCATTTCGTAATAAAGCAACATTAACCATACCATATTGAGCACTAATATTATCTTTATCCTCAGCTAAAATACTGCTATAAATCTGCTCAGCTTTATGATCATCTCCAACTTGTACGGCTTGATTCGCTTCACTTAACCTACTTGAATATTTAGTTTGCCCATCAAAAAAGTACCTATAAAGATAAAACAACAATACTGAAACCACTAGTAGTAATAAAACTAAAACAATAGTAATCTTAATTTTGTTCTCTTTCTTACTCATTTAACATTCTCCACTTTATTAAAATGATATACAAAATTAGTTCTCTTACAAATTTTAACTTGATATTCTTGACCTGCTTTAGGACTTTCTTCAAAAGAACTATATTTGTAAATTCTTCCGTCTTTTGTCTTTAATTTTGAGAAACTTTGTAGTTCTGAAACTAAAATATTTTGGGTTTCTGTTTTCTTAGCCATAACATCAAGAGCATCTAAGCCAATTGGAATCGATATTATAATGACAACTACCAAAAAAACTCCCATTACTGTAGGTAAGAAAAATTGTGTCTTTCTATTACATTTACTTGGTTTAAATCTATCTACAATATATAAAAACCCCAGCAATAAAATAATAATTAAAATAAATATAATTCCTGCAGATATCATGAAAAATTTCATATTATATATCCTCTCTGAATTTATCAGGTTCATTTATTGCTTGAATAAATTCTTGCTCATTAATTATCTTTAAATTTAGCTCTAATGCCTTGTCGAGCTTACTTCCAGCATTTTCACCAACAAGAATAAAATTAACATTTTTGGAAACTGCTGACACAACTTGTGCCCCTAGCTGTTTAAGTTTAGCTTCTGCTTCCTGACGTTTATAATTTTCCAGAGTACCAGTAACTACAGCTTTTAATCCAGACCATGGAAGTTTATCTGCCGCTTCCCTACTTGCCGAGTCTTTATATCTATTAGATTTAAAGTTAAGACCTAATTCTCTAAATTTTTCTATTAAACTCTGATTAATCGGATCAGCAAAATACTCAACTATAGCATTTGCAGAAGCTTGACCAATTCCAGGTATACTTTCTAATTCATCTGCACTCATTACCTTAAGTTTATCAAGATCAGGAACTTCTTCTGCAATTAAATCAGCTGTATTGGATCCTATAAATTGAATTCCTAGTGCTGCCAAAAAATTTTCCATAGGATTATCTTTACTCAATTCAATTGCTTGCAAGAGTTTATCAACACTTTTTTCACCATATCCAGGGAGTTTAAGTAAATCATCTCGATGATTCTTGAGTAGATAAATATCAGCCAAATCATTTATTAAACCTAAATCTAAGAATAATTCAATATTTTTTTCTCCAAGTCCATCTATATTCATACAATTTCTAGAAACAAAATGCTCAAGTTTTCGTTTTAGTTTAGCTGGACAATCAACATTAACACAAACTCTAGCCACTTCACCCGGTTTTCTTATAGCATCAGCACCACAAACAGGACATATTTGAGGCATCATAAATTTTTCTGTATTTTCCGGTCTCTTAGTCAAAACCACTGTACTTATCTCTGGTATTACATCACCAGCTTTTTGGACTTTAACTATATCTCCAATCCTAATATCTTTTTCAGAGATATAGTCTTCATTATGTAAAGTAGCCTTGGAAACTGTAGAACCATCTACAACAACGGGTTTTAATATTGCTAAAGGAGTCAGTTTACCACTTCTGCCAACATTAACTTGAATATCTAAAACTTCTGTTTCTACTTGCTCAGGTGGATATTTATAAGCAGCAGCCCAACGTGGATATTTACTGGTCGAACCTAGTTTCTCTCTATCTCGCAAAGAGTTCAGCTTAATGACTGCACCATCAATCCCATAATCTAGTTCAGAACGTCTTTCTTCGATTTCAATTATTAAATTATCAATCTCTTCTGTTGTTTTTGCGACTCGCTCAAGATCAATAATCTTGAAACCATTCTTCGCCAAAAATCTAAGAGCTTCTTGATGTGTAGAAAATTCCATTCCTTCAACTAGTTGTACGTTAAAGCAAAACAGTGATAAATCTCTACTTGCTGTTATCTTTGGATCCAACTGCCTCAAAGATCCTGCCGCCGCATTTCTAGGGTTCGCGAAAAGTTTAATTCCATTATTATCTTGAATCTCATTTAATCTAATAAATGCAGACTTTGTCATATAAATTTCACCACGAACTACTAAGCGTTTTGGCTTATCGTATAACATTATTTTTGGCACATCGGCAATCTCTAATAGGTTTAAACTTACATCTTCACCAACTAAACCATCCCCTCTTGTTGCCCCTCGAACAAATACACCATTTTCATATTCCAAAGAAACTGATAGACCATCAATTTTTTCTTCCACCACAAATTCAGCTTCATAAGACAACTCTCTCTGAGTTTTTCTAACAAAACTATCAATATCTTCTACCGAGAAGAAATCTTGTAAGCTTTCCATTTTGACCTCATGATTAACTTTTGAAAAAACTTCAGAAGCTTTGCCACCAACTTTGATAGTTGGTGAGTCTGATTCTTGCCAATCTGGATGTTCTAGCTCTAATTCTTCTAATTCATGTAAAAGTTGATCATACTCAAAATCTGATACATTCGACTGATCATGATTGTAATATGCATCATTTAATGCTAAAACACGATCCTTCAAATCTTGGTAATATTTATGATCTTTCTTTGGAATGTCATTCATTTTTAAAGTGCGCCAACCTCTTCATATGGATCAATTTCTTCTAATATCTCTAATAAAACTGATATCTCTTCAGCTGTCATAGAAATACCTTTACTCATTCGGCTGTGGTCTTCCGACCAGTCTCTAATATCAATTTTCGGATTAGCTTCGTTCCAGCTAACTACATTTACTTCACGATTCCAGCCTGAACGTCCACTAGATAGAACTCCTAATTGTTTCTTGATTTCAAATTTAAATTCTTTTTTCTCTGCCATATTTCCTCCATTTAAATTTACTTTTATGTAATTTACGCAGTTTCTACATTAAAAGTAAACCATATAATCTCTTAATTTATTATATTTTACTATATATACTATCCCAAGAAAGGGTATTAGATATTTAAGTTTTTATCAACATTTTGGTTTCATATAATTACCAAAGTGTTTTATAATATTGTCTAAATAATATTAAACTAATAATTATACGGAGGAGCATATGCTTTTAATTAATGCAAAAATATACGATGAAGATTTTATTCTACGCCCTTTTGATGTAAGAGTAAAAGACGGTAAATTTAGTGAAATTGCAATTCGCGGAACTTTAACACCAGAACCAAACGAAACTGTTTTGGATTTATCTGGTAAAATTTTATCTCCTGGACTTATTGATCAACATACACATGGTGCACTTAGCCGAGATACTATGGATGCAGATCCTGAATCAATTGAAATTATCAGTCGTCACTTAGCTGCACATGGTATTACTTCTTTCTTACCTACAACAATGACAATGGGTAACGAGCATATTAACGCTGTATTTGACAATCAACCTGAGACTACAAGTGGTGCTGAAGTATTAGGTTACCACATGGAAGGTCCATTTATTAATGTTGAGAAAAAAGGTGCCCAAAACCCTGAATACGTTCGTGGCGGAACTATGGAAGAAATGAATGAATTTCTATCCAAAGCCAATGTTTTAGTAATTGATATCGCCCCAGAAGTTAATAATAATCAAGAATTCATTAGAGAACTATCAGATAAAGTAATTTGCCAAGTTGGACACTGTATGGCCACCTACGAAGATTCACTCGAAGCAATGAGAAACGGTGCTCGTGGTCTCTGTCATGGTTTCAATGCTATGCCAGGCATTCATCACCGTAATCCAGGTCCACTTATGGCATCATTACAATTAGGAAACTACACTGAAATTATAGCTGATGGTTTACATATTAATCCTGCTGTTGTATATGCAGCTTACAAGATGTTTGGCCCTGAGCGCATGATCCTGATAAGTGATGCTCTTAAAACAACTGGTAATCCAGATGGTGAATATATGTTTGGTGGTCAGCCAATTGTTGTCACTGATGGTGTTGCAAGGGTTAAAGCAACTGGTGATATCGCTGGTGGTAGTTCTAACGTCTGGCAAGAAGTTAGAAACTGTGTATCATGGGGTATTCCTCAAGCAGATGCTTTACGTATGGGTTCCTTGACTCCTGCAACTTATTTAGGAGTAGCAGATAAAAAAGGATCAATCTCTGTAGGAAAAGATGCTGATTTTGTAATTACAGATTCAGAATTAGAAATTTACGATGTATATCTAAAAGGTAGAAGATTCGAATAATTTTATAAATGTATTTTTACCACAAGCATTAAAAAAGCTCCGAAATTTGATGTGATGATGTGACCCTAAAAAGTTAGACTTTTTGGGGTCACATCAATTTATGATTCGGAGCTTTTTTGCTAATAGCTTCTTATTATTTTAATTCTTGCAGACGTTTCTGAACTAATGCTAACTTACTCTCAACTTCAGCTAGCTTTTCTCTTTCTTTATTAACAACTGCTTCAGGAGCTCTTCTTACAAAACTTTCGTTAGAAAGAACTTTTTGACTATGCTCTAATTCTCCTAGTAGTTTTGCTTCTTCTTGTTCAAGTCTTAACTTTTCTTTTTCTGGATCAGCAATATCCTCTGCCGGTATCAAAATATGACCGCCTTTAAAAATAATACTGAAATGTTTTTCTGGTAGATTATCTCTTTCTTGAACATGCAACTCACCTACTCCAGCTAAGCGTTGAATATAGCTTCTAGCAGTATTAAAGTAATCCGCTAATTCTTGATTCTCACATAAGGCATATACTCTTATTTCTTGTTTATTACTGACCTCATTTTCTGCTCTTATGTTTCGGATTTGACGTATTACATCAAACAAAACTGACATATGGTCTTCTGCTTCTTTGTCAATATAATTAGCATCTGCTACTGGCCAATCAGTTAGCATAATGCTCTTATCAGCTTCTAAATATTGATAGATTTCTTCAGTAACAAATGGCATAAATGGATGCAACAATGTCATTGCTGTTTTTAATACATAAATAATTGTAGCTTGAGCAGTTTCTCTACTCTTATTATCTTTATCTGCGAATCTAGGTTTTAGCATTTCAATATACCAGTCGCAGAACTCATCCCATAAGAATTGATAAATATCCGCCAAAGCTAAGCCCAATTCATATTTTTCTAGATTTTTATTGACTTCCGCAATAACAGTGTTAAGTCTTGATAATATCCACTTATCTTCAAGTTGTAATTGATCTTTAGCTAAAACATATTCATTAATAGCTTTACCTTCATCCAAATTCATCATTACGAAGCGGAAAGCATTCCAGATCTTAGTTACAAAGGCTCTACCAGATTCAACTGTTTGTTCTTGGAATCTTTGGTCATTTCCTGGAGCAGTACCATTTATCAGTGAGTAACGCAAAGCGTCAGTACCATATTTAGCTATAACTTCTAATGGATCTACACCATTATTTAGTGACTTACTCATTTTACGACCTTGAGCATCTCTGACAATTCCATGAATTAAGACAGTATCAAACGGTTTCTTTCCGGTATGTTTAAGCCCTGAGAAAATCATTCTTGCTACCCAAAAGAAAATAATATCGTACCCTGTAGCTAAAGTATTTGTTGGGTAGAAGTATTTCAATTCAGGAGTCTCATCTGGCCACCCTAAAGTTGAGAAAGGCCACAAAGCTGAACTAAACCATGTATCCAAAGTATCTTCATCTTGTACTAAATCTGTACCTGAACATTTAGGGCAATTTTTAGGTTTTTCCATGGCAACAATAGTTTCTTTGCAATCTGAATTTTGGCAGTAATATGCTGGTATTCTATGTCCCCACCATAACTGTCTTGAGATACTCCAATCTTGAATGTTTTCCATCCAATTAAAGTAGGTTTTCTCAAAGTGCTCTGGAACGAATTTAATCTCACCACTTCTTACTACTTCAATTGCCGGCTCTGCTAGCTCTTTCATAGATACAAACCATTGAACAGTCGCACGTGATTCGATTACAGTTCCACATCTCTGACATGTTCCTACATTATGTTTGATTGCCTCAATCTTTTCGAGTACACCTAAGTCTTGTAAATCTTTGACAATTACCTTACGACATTCATCACGGCTCATACCTTCGTATTTACCGGCTTTTTCATTCATGTTTCCAAATTTATCAATAACTTCTATAAACTCGAGATCATGTCTTTGACCTATAGCAAAGTCATTCGGATCATGAGCTGGAGTGATCTTAACCTGACCTGTACCAAAATCCAAGGAAACGTAGTCATCTGCAACTATAGGAATTTTTCTGCCTACAATTGGTAGAATTACTTCTTTCCCAACTAAGTGTGTATAACGTTCATCTTCTGGGTTCACAGCAACTGCTGTATCACCTAGCATTGTCTCTGGCCTTGTTGTAGCGATTTGAATATTTCCACTACCATCTGCTAAAGGATAATTAATATACCAAAGACTACTATCTCTCTCTTCATGAACTACTTCAATATCACTAATATTTGTCACACAATTAGGACACCAGTTACCCATTCGCAAGCCACGATAGATTAATCCTTCATTATAGAGATTAACGAATACTTGTAAAACAGCTCTACTCATACCTTCATCTAGGGTAAATCTTTCACGCTCCCAATCTGTAGATGCTCCTAGCTTTCTTAGCTGCTTGCTAATCTTATTCCCATATTTTTCTTTCCAAGCCCAAGCTTCTTTTAGGAACTCTTCACGTCCAATCTCTTCTTTTGTTTTACCTTCAGCTCTAATTTTGTCCACTACCTTTGCTTCAGTAGCAATTGAAGCATGGTCAGTTCCTGGTTGCCACAAAGTCTCATATCCCTGCATTCTACGCCATCTAATAATGATGTCTTGAGTTGTCGTATCCAAAGCATGACCCATATGCAACTGACCTGTAATATTTGGTGGTGGCATCATAATAGTGAATGGCTTCTTATCTGGATTAACTTTCGCATGAAAATAACCAGATTTTTCCCAATTTTCGTAGATTTTATCTTCTCTATCGTTAAAATCAAATTTACTTGGAATATTATCTATATTTCTCATAAATCCTCCTACATATAGTTTTCTAAAAAATAATAAAAAGCAACTTACATCCTTCCGGACGAAAAGTTGCTTTCCGCGGTACCACCGGTATTCTTGGCAGTTAAAACTGCACAAACACTCAATTCTAAATTGTCTTGCAACTCTGCAGACGACTTCAGATCATATACTTAGTTTCTTCCAGCATCTAGAAATTTATTTCTAATGAAACCTCTCTGTAAAGCAGTGACGATCTTACTACTCCTACTTCAACATTGCTTATTAACATAATTTATTATTATTTTTACTTTTCAATTTATTATAATTTTGAAGCTGCTGCCTCATCTACTAATACTGTTACATCTGGGTGTACTTGTAGAATTGAAGCTTGTACTTCAGGTGAAATTGCGCCATTAACCATAGCTGCTACGGCATCTGCTTTAGCTTCACCAAATGCAATTAATAGAATGCTCTTAGCCTTCATTATGGAACCTGTACCCATACTAATTGCTGTTGTAGGTACTTCATCTTTTGAGTCAAAAAATCTTGAATTAGCTTCAATTGTTTCATCTGTTAAATCAACTACATGTGTCATAGGTGCGAAGTTATTAGATGGTTCGTTAAATCCAATATGTCCATTTCCACCTAAACCTAGAAGTTGTAGATCAATACCACCATAAGATTCGATTAATTCTTCGTAATCGTAGCATTCTGCTTCTGGGTTTTCTGCTACACCATTAGGAATAAAGAATTGATCTTCTTCGATATCAACATGGTTAAATAACTTTTCTTTCATAAAGTAATTATAACTTTGTGGATGCTCCCCATCTAAACCAATGTACTCATCCAAGTTAAAGGTACTTACGTCAGCAAATGAGATAACACCTTCTTGATACAAACGTACTAAATTTTTGTAAGTTAATTCTGGAGAACTACCTGTTGCTAAACCTAATACTGAATTTGGTTTTTGCAAGATTTGAGCAGCAATTATTGTCGCTGCTGCACTACTAGCAGTTTCCTTGTCTTTGTAAATCATTACGTTCATAAATTCACCTCAACTTTATAAAGTTTATCATCGTACTTGAACCATGTTTCGGCTCACAGTCGTACAAACATGATATCATAATTTTAAATAGATTTGAATTTTCTTTACTTCAAGCAGAATTTTAAACCCCAAAAAATAAAATTTAAATTATTAATTTTATGCTCTCAGGTATGCATAAGTTACTCCTGCATCACCATCGCCAAATTCTGCCAATTCATATTTGACTACTCGTCTATCATTTCGCAGAAATTCATGCACAGCTTGTTTAAGTGCTCCTGTACCTTTTCCGTGTACTATCCTAACCCTTTCAACATTTGCTAAAACTGCATCATCAATATAATCATCAAGTTTATATAAGGCCTCTTCAACTGTATTTCCTAGTAATTTTATTTCCGGACTGAAATTACTTCTAACTTTAGATCTAACTGACCTACTTTGTTGTTTCGACTTATCTTCAACTTTTGCTTTGCCATGACTAACTTGTAAAGCCGATAACGGTAATGTAACTGTCAACTGACCAGACTTAAACTGCACCTGATTTTGCTTATCTGGCTCTGTTATAATTGTACCTTCTAATCCTAATCCAGGAGCAAATGCATCATCACCCATTCCTAATTCTTTTGATTTCTCATTACCCTTAACACTATGAGCTTTAAACTTCTGTAAAGTATCCGCCCCGATTTCTGCCTCAACATCTTTTAGTTCACTACGAAGCATTGATCTAAGGGCTTTTATATCATCAAAATCTACATTTTCTATATTTTTTAATTTATCTTCAAAATCATTAATAAGTTCATCAACTGCTTGGCTTTGCTGCTTCAGCATTGATCTTTTTTCATTTCTAGTATCACTATTAAGCTTATACTTAGCTGCCTCATACTGTTCTTTTATTCGTTTCGTCTTGTTAATCTCTGAATCTAGATCTTTTTGCAAGTTTTCATTCTCTTCTCGAATTTTTTCAAGTTCTAATCTACTGTTTTCTATTTCACGAAGTACTTTCTCGAAGTTAATTTCATCTTCACTTAACTGCTCTTTAGCTTTAGCAATTATTTCTCCATTTAATCCCATTCTTTTAGCAATAGAGAAGGCATGAGAAGTTCCTGGAACTCCCACTAAAACTCTATATGTAGGCATTAAAGTTTTCTCATCAAACTCCATAGAAGCGTTCTCAACTCCAGGAGTTTCTAGAGCATATACCTTCAACTCTTTATAGTGTGTCGTCACTAAAGTCACAGCATTTTGACTCTGTAAATAATCTAGCACTGCAATTGCTAAAGCTGCACCTTCTTTAGGATCAGTTCCAGAACCAAGCTCATCAACCAATACTAAAGTCCTATCGTTAACATTCTCAGTAATAGTCACTAAGCTCTGCATATGAGCAGAGAAAGTCGACAGATCTTCAGCTATGCTCTGTTCATCACCGATATCGGTAAAAATTTGATCAAATATAGACAACTCTGAATTTGCAGCAGCTGGAATATGTAGCCCACTCATAGCCATAAGTGTAAGCAATCCACAGGTTTTTAGAGAAACTGTTTTACCACCTGTATTTGGTCCAGTTATTAGAAGTGTTCTAAAATCATCTCCTAAACTCAGATCTATAGGAATCACTTGGTCAGCTTCAATATGTGGATGTCTAGCTTTAATTAGATTAATATAGCCTTTGTCATTTAATTTAGGTTGAACAGCTTCCATCTTAAGAGCAAGCCTTGCTTTAGCTTGCATAAAATCAAGACGTGCCATTACTAAAACATTATCCATGAAGATTTCAGCATCATCTCTAACAAGTTGAGTTAAATCGGAAAGTATTCTCCAAATTTCTCTCTCTTCCTCCGAATAAAGTTCTCGCAGATTATTATTAGCTTCAACAACTGCAAGCGGCTCAATAAACAGAGTTTGACCACTTTGAGAGCTATCATGAACTATTCCTGGTATTTTATGTTTATTTTCAGATTTAACCGGAATAACATATCGTCCCCTTCGCAAAGTTACAATTTGCTCTTGAAGAATATCTGATGACTTTTCTAGAATCTTACTCAAATCGCGCTTAATTTTTTCTTGAACTCTTTTAATTTCAGCTCGTATACGTCTCAAATTAGGACTAGCATTTTCTGAGATTTCTTCTGCTGATAAAATAATTTTAGCTAAAGTTTTCTCTAAGCGAGTAAGCACTATGAGTCCGCCAATCTCGTGATAAAAATTATTATTTTCCAAATAATAATCTGAGTCTTCACTAGGATTCATCTGGCTAACTTCACTAACTTTCTCTAAAAACACACGTATATAATAAAGCTCCTCTAAATTTAAAACAGAAGAGCTAACTTTTGCTTTTTTGATTGATTCCTTAATTTCTGGGAATGAACTTATCACTGAGCCGTCTCTTTGAATAAGAACTCTAAGAGTATCAGCTGTATCTTTTTGTATACGTTGAACTTCTTCAAGATCTGAGCTAGCTTCAAGATTTAAACACATTTCCTTACCAGAATCTGATTTTGCAAAATCTACTAGCATGTCTAAAACTTCAGGAAATTCTAAATTTTCTTGTGCTCTCAAATATAAATCTTTTGCTCCTGACAAGAAATACACCTCCAAATAAGTTGGCTTTGAAATCTAAATATTTTTACTCTTTAATATCTATTGAACTTATATCTCTAAAACCACTTGAATTTACATCAGCTTCTTTTAACAAATTATTCTGTTTAACAAATATAATTCTATACAAATAGGCAAACAGAGCAAAATATAGCATAAACATTGGAACAATAAATATATACCCGCTCAGCCAAGCATTTTCTGGCGATAATAGGAAAACTATACCAAATGCTAATGCTACAAGAACAGTAGCCAATTTACCATACCATCTTGAACTGACTATAATTCTCTTACTTAGTAAGAACATTGCTGATGCTATCATTAAAATCTCTTTAATAACTAAAGTTACCATAACCCAGATTGGCACTCTTCCTACAACTGTCATCATAACTGCTGTAACAGTATGTAGAACTTTATCTACCATTGGATCTAATAGTTTACCTACATCTGATACCTGGTTAAACCTACGAGCAACATAACCATCTAAGAAATCCGTTGCCCAAATTCCTGCAAACAATACAACACTAAGTGTTGAGAATCCTTTTGTTCTGTAAATTTCATATCCTAAAAACGGTATCGCCAAAAGTCTAATCAATGATATTAAGTTGGGAATAGTAATTTGTTTTTTCCAATCAATCTTATTTATATTTTCTGTCAAGGCATACTCCCCCAAACAATATATTAACCATGTTTATATTCGTACTAAACACCAGATAATCAGTTATTAAATAGCAATGTAACCTGCTATATCATAAATCTTTCTGTTAAGTACTTTCTTAGCTGCTAAACCTTCTTCAATATCAATATCTACGATCTGACCACCTTTAACACCGATAATTCTATTCATATTATCTTCATTGATACAATCAATTGCAGTTGCTCCCATCAAAGATGCAGTATAACGATCTCTAACAGTTGGGCTACCACCTCTTTGCATATGTCCTAGTACTGTAGCTCTTGACTCGATTCCAGTTTCATCTTGAATTTTTTGAGCGATTTCTTCTGCATTACCAGCACCTTCTGCCACTAATACTACGTAATGGTTTTTACCAGCATTCCTGCAATATAACAACCTACGAACTACATCTTGGTTGAATTCCCATTCGATTTCAGGTAATAAAATAACTTCTGCACCTGTAGAGATTCCTGCTTCTAGAGCTAAATAACCAGCATTTCTACCCATTACCTCTACAACACTACAACGCTCATGTGATGAAGCTGTATCTTTGATCTTGTCAATTGCTTCCATCGCTGTATTGAGTGCTGTATCGAATCCTATTGTATACTCTGTGCAATTAATATCATTATCAATGGTACCAGGAATACAAATGACAGGAACACCCAATCTTGTTAATGCTTGAGCACCTTGAAATGTTCCATCTCCACCAATAACTACTAATGCATCAATGCCAAAAACATCCATCATATTTTTGGCTTTCTTTTGACCTTCTAGAGTCTTAAAAGTAGCACTTCTGGCTGTCATCAAAAATGTACCACCACGTTGCAATATTCCTGAAACATCTTTTGTTTCAAGTCTCTCAATATCGCCACGCCACAATCCGTGAAATCCACGTCTTATACCGTACATGCCATATCCAAAAGATAAACCTGCTCTTACAACAGCTCTAACAATTGCGTTCATTCCAGGAGCATCACCACCACTAGTTAGAACACCAATATTCTTAATTTTTGGATTCATTTTTGATTTATCTGCCATCTTGGTCCTCCCTTTGTGCATTAGCACTTCATACATTTTATTAAACTTTTATATAAATTACTAGTATCAAGCATTATTTTATTAGTAGATTAAATCATGTTTAAAAACATCTAAAATTTTAACCTATTATATAATTTTTTACTATTATATTAAATTTTACATATCTATCCAGAGGCTATTTACTCCAAAGACTGATGTTAAGTTATAAAGAAAATCAGGATGTAAAGAAACTTTCATTTCTCCTGAAACTGCACGGTCAATACCTTTTTCTTCTATATAAATAAATAGACTAGTATTACCCGGGTAATCTTCTGCAAGACTATGAATAAATCTTACATCTTCTTGAGTTTTAACGCGAATAAAGAGCTTGCTTTCAATCTGCTCTTCAACTGCATAATCAACTTCAGCAACATCTGGTTTTCTTGAATTAATAGTATTAGCTTCTGCTAACATGTTTGGTTTTACTTCAATTGGATTAGTAGTATCTCCTTTAACTTGCTCAATCTTTACTGCAGCAGAGCCCTCAGTCTCATTTTTACCATTATTAATATTCTTGTCCAATTTAATAAATCTACTGCTTTCATCTAGAGGAATTTCATCTTTTGGCAAAGTCTCCGCATACTCCAATATTACATTATTAGGGAAATCATCTTTTTGACTAATCTTACCGTATAAGATTATTACCTCCCCCTCACGAAGTATTGTGTTGAACTTAACATATGCCTTAGGGAAAACTACTAACTCAAAACTACCATTAAGATCTTCTAACTCTAAGAAGCACATTAATTCTTGTTTCTTAGTAGTTACATTTCTCTTCTTGTTAATTATTCCAGCCATAAATACTGACTCACCATCATAATGTTTCACTTCAGTTTGCAATAAGCTATCTGCCTCATTCATAGATTCAGTCGAATCTGTATCAGGATTAAGTTCTAGAGAATTTATCACAGATCTATGCCTTAGTCGCCTTGCATATTCTTCAAGAGGATGTCCTGATATATATACACCTAACATTTCTTTCTCTTTACCTAATAAATCCGCCTTACTATATTCAGGCACATCTAAATATGTAGGTGCTGCTATCTCCATAGCATCTTCATGGCCAAAATCAAATAATGACATCTGACTTTTCATCTGCTTATTACCAGATTGGTTTAGCATGTCATAATAAGGTTCCAAAGCACTCATTAAACGCGAACGATATTCACCAAAATCATCACAAGCACCAGCATATATTAAGCTCTCTATAACTCTCTTACTAATACTTAATTCATGTGCCCTCTGTAAGAAATCTCCAAAATCTTTAAACTTACCGTTCTTATCACGCTCTTCTACTAAAGTATTAATTTGCGAAGTCCCAATATTTTTTATCGCACCTAAACCAATTCTAATTGCACCTGATTCTGTAGTGAATTTTGCATAAGAGTAATTTACATTTGGTGGTAAAACTTCTATGCCCATTGCTTTACATACATTTAAATAATTCTCAGCTTGACCCAGGTCTCCTAAGAATGAGTTAAGCATAGCTGCCATAAATTCTAATGGATAATAATATTTCAGCCAGGCTGTTTGGTAAGCTACCATTGCATATGCTGCAGCATGGCTTTTGTTAAATGCGTACCCAGCAAAAGCTTGTAATTCTTTAAAAATCTTTTTACCTATCTGTTCAGGCACTCCACGTTTAATACAACCATCTATTGGTCTACCTTTTTCATCTTCACCACCATATAAAAATAGCTCTTCATAAGATGCCATCAGGGCAGGATTTTTGTCACCCATGGCACGTCTGAGGATATCTGCTTGACCCATACTAAAGCCTGCAAGCTTCTGGACTATCTGCATAACTTGTTCTTGATAAACAATAACTCCATAGGTAACATCTAATATTGACTCGAGCATTGGGTGGTCATAATGAGTTTTGCTATTATCATGACGTGACTCAACATATTGTGGGATATTCTCCATTGGTCCCGGTCTATATAAAGCTATACCTGCAATAATATCTTCAAAGTTCTCAGGTTGTAGCTCTTGCATAAAGCTTGTCATACCTGCGCTTTCAAGTTGGAAAACCCCTGCAGTGTCTCCTTGGCTAATCATGCGATAAATGTTTTGATCATCTAGTGCCATATTATCGAAGTCGATATCTTCATTCTTATTAACTCTTGCCATATCTCGAGTATCTCGTAAAACTGTTAAAGTTCTAAGGCCAAGGAAGTCAAACTTAAGTAAGCCTAAACTCTCTATAGTTTTCTTATCATATTGTTCTACTATGGCTTCATCATTTCTGGCGAGAGGAGCAACATCTGTAATATCAATACCTGAAATAATTACACCTGCAGCATGAGTCGATGTATGTCTTGGCATTCCTTCAAATTTTCTAGCGATGTCATAAACTTCTTTAGTTGTCTTATCCGTGTCATATCTTTCTTTCAATTCCGGATTTAGTTTCAGAGCTTTCTCTAAAGTTATATCCAAAGTCTTGGGTATCATTTTGGAGATACTATCAGATATAGCATAAGGGACCTCCATAACTCTAGCGACATCACGTACAGCTGTTTTGGCACCTAGTGTACCAAAGGTTATAACTTGACAAACTTGAGACTCACCATATTTATCGTAGACATAATTTATTACCTCTTGTCTTCTCTCATAGCAGAAGTCCACGTCAAAGTCAGGCATGCTAACTCTATCAACATTTAAGAATCTCTCAAAAAGCAAACTATATTCCATTGGATCAATACTGGTTATTCCAATAGCGTAGGCGACCAAGGATCCAGCACCAGAACCACGGCCTGGTCCTACCATTATCTCATTGGCTTTTGCATAATTTATGTAATCCCAAACGATTAAATAGTAGTCTGTATAACCCATGGTGGTTATAACATTCAACTCATAATCAAGTCTTTCTTGATATTTTTCCCAAGGATGCTCAGAATCTTCTCTATATTTCCTCTTCATATTCTCGTAGGCTAAATCATGCAAAAAGCTAACTGAATCTTGCCCGTTCTCAGGTTTGTAAACAGGTAAATGAATGGTATCGAAATCGAACTCTATCTCACAACGTTCAGCAATTTTGGAAGTATTTTCTATAGCTTCTGTAAACTCTGGCAAGGTAGATCTCATCTCTGCTTCTGATTTCACAAAGTGCTCATCAGTATCAAATTTCATTCTCTTAGGATCACTAAGAGTTGTACCTGTCTGCATAGCTAAAAGAATTTCATGCGTCTCTGCTTCATCCCTAAATAAATAGTGACTATCATTTGTAGCTACTAGAGGTATACCTGTATCTTCACTTAGTTGCTTGCTTAATTTATTAACTTTTTTCTGTAATTCCATACCATGCGCTTGAACTTCTAGGAAGAAATTACCTTCACCAAAAATGTCAAGATAGAGCAAAGCTTTGGATTTTGCCAGTTCATAGTTATCATCAATCAGTGCACTTGCTACTTCACCGGATAGACAGCCTGATAAAGCTATTATTCCTTCAGAATGTTCTCTTAGAACTTCATAATCGACACGTGGTTTGTAGTAATAACCATCTATCCAACCTTGAGATACAATTTTGTTAAGATTTTTTAAGCCTTCATTATTTTCTGCCAGTATAACTAAGTGATTATATCCATGTCCCTTAACATTTCTATTAGTTCTACCTTCGGGTGCTACGTAAATTTCACAACCTATGATAGGTTTGATATCATTTTTCTTCATTACACGGTAAAACTCCACCGCACCATACATATTCCCATGGTCAGTTATAGCACATGAGTCCATACCGAGCTCTTTTAAGCGCTCTGCAAGTTTATCAATTCTGGTTGCACCATCTAATAAGCTATATTCTGTATGTAAATGCAAATGTGTAAAAGCCATCAATTCCTCACTTAGTCTTTTGTAAACAATTTTATTTAAAACTGTTTAGATTTTCATTTTTCTTATATTTTCTCGACAATACTGTGTTTATTTTTTTGCCAT
>CAMYAM010000014.1 GCA_947253875.1 uncultured Fastidiosipila sp.
CCCTTCCTCTCCGCCAGTTTACCCTGTAGCATCTGTAGTTACAGGGTTTTAAATTTTCAGCGTACTAAAAACGTACTATTTTAAATAATCCTGTTCATCTCTTCCATCTCTGCTATGAAATCTTTAACTTTAATTTTTTCCAAATCATCACCATCAATGATTCTGTAAGCAATATCCAAATCCAAAGCATCTTCTTCTGGGTAGAACCAATCAATTATTGGATTGTAGTTAATAAGTTTGCCAAAATGCTCAACCATTCTGTATTTTCGCAAGACACAAACGGTTTCATCGAGTTTCAACTCTTCATCTTCGATTAATTCTTTAATCTCTTCAATCATGTCTGAATAATCATAACTAATTTTCATCTTGCACCTCGAATAAGTCCTCAATCTTTACATCTAGAATTCTAGCAACATCAGCAACTGAACCGAACTGTTTAAAGTCGATGAACTCTGATGTAGCTAAATCATGAATAGGCGAATAGCTTCTTTTCATTTTCTCGGCAAGCCAGTTAATTGACTTGCCTTGCTTGTTTAATTCTATCAAAATTTTGTTTTTGTAATTCATATTAATAAATCTTAACTCCATCTTTATCAACTAATGCAATATCAAATGTCTCAATGTTTGTTCTTGCTTCATAGTATGCATCTGCTAATTCATCACTATCCAAATCTTCATCTGCTTCAAACTCTGATACTAAAACCTGAATTGTTTCTTGCTCTTTTGCTCTCTTAGCATTAAAAGCAGTTTCTGCCATATCGATTGCTTTTTCTTTTGATTCTGTAATTCCTTCAAATAAATCACATCCTAATACGTTCTCATTGTCTAAAATTTCTACTGCAAATACTTTTCTCATTTCCATTTACCTGTACCTTTCTTTGTTAAGTCATTTCTTAACTTTGTAATTACATTATAACCTCAAGATTATATAATGTCAAGGTTATTTATTAGTATAATTGTAAACAATTTTAGAACACAGTTCGCACGATTTTAAACGCAAAAAATGCCCTTAACCAGTTAAGGCTAAGGGCAAATAATAGTTATTATTAAATTTTAATCGTCTTTGTATCTTTTAGGCTTTGTAATAACGTAATTTTCATCTTTAAAACTCTTATTACTAAATCCTAAAGAAACACCAAGAAACGCAGTGAATGCGTTTAAGATTGTAACGAACGTATCTGTATGAATCCAGTTCAGTTCATGACCTACTACACCAACAAATACTGCAAATGCAGGCATTACTATTAGTACTATCCATTTCAAAATGTCATAAGTCTTATTAGTCATTATTTTTACTCTCCTTTATTTTTCTCAAATAACTTGCTTCTTCTGGTAAGTTCATATATTCGTTGTATCCAGTACTGTCAATATGGTTTAATCCCATATCCTTATACTGCTTCATTACCAATTCTACAGCTCTATCTATACCAGGAGTTCTGTATCCTTGGTCAAGTCCTTGATTAACTGCCAGTCTTAAATTGCAAGTTAATGAAGCGATATCATTATCTGAATGGTCTTTTAAGATTAGTTCATGTTGTTCAAGTCGCTTTTCTATCATTTTAAAACGTTCCTCATGGTCATCTAGCAACTTTAGCGTATGTTCTTGAACTTCATTAGCATTGTTTAACATATCTTTTACTGGATTATATAACCCTTGCATAAATTTAATTATTGCTGTTAATGCTCCTATTGCTGAACCTATCCAAATAATCCATTGCATCCATTCTGGCATTAATTTTGCCCCCTAACTTATCATTTACCGTATATCTTTTTGTTAACTTCTCTCTGAACTTCGTCGTAGCTATAACCTGCCTTTGCAAGCTTGTCTGCTCTTTGCAATCCATTCCCCCACAATCCCTGCAGTACTTCATCAGCGATTTGTGAAACTGATTTCTTCGGCTTTGGTGCTGGTGTAGGTTGTGCCTTTGAATTTTCTTCAACAATAAAAGCATTAATTCCTTTAGCTTTTAATTCTTTAAGATATTTCTCGGCATTGCTCTTTTCCTTAAATGCTCCTGCTTGAACTCGATATAGTTTGCCATCGCTTGCATCAGCTTTAATCAGCTTCTTGGCTTCTTCAGCTATATATCCAAACTTACTGGATAGATAAGGACCAGGGCAGGCAGTAGCATAATAGTAGTAATGTTTAAGCAATATTCCTCGCTTATCTCCTGTGTAAATTTCTCCTGGTATTTGATAACGCTGAATGATGTCTGCAACTAGCTTAATAAGGCTCTGCATTGCTTTATCGGAAATTCTCCATTGTCCACCTACTTCGCAATTGGAAACTTCAATAGTGATTGCCATTTGGTCAGGGTCATCTCCGCCAGTTGTCCAAGCTCGATTCTCTTCATCTACATAACAGGCAATTCGTCCGTCGTTGCCAATTCCATAATTCGCACTAACCTGTCTTGAGCCTGACAAGAAGAACTTATGCAAGCTCTCAATACTGTTAATTCCTGCGTTGTGATGGATTACGATATGTCTAATTTGTTGTGTTCGTTTGCCTGAGTGACTAGGCACTGGCAAATATTTGTTTGTTAGTTTTGAATAACTCATGTGTTTGTTCTCCTATATATTAATAGCAATACCTTTTACGAAATATGGATTCGTTACATCTATGTATTTTGTCTTAGTTGGATTGTCCCGATTAAAATGAATATCACCGTTTTCCCTTATATAAAACATTTTAGGAACCCACCCATCTCTAGGATTAGTAGCGTCAAGATAAACTTTCTTTTTCAAGGGTCTAGGTAAATCTAGTTTTGCTAGTGGAATACCAGCATTCACACGTTGCATAAGTCCATCGTCATTTGAAGCAAATACAATATCGTAAAAAAGTATGTTATTTAATAAAACCCATTGTATTGATTCAATATTGTTAAAAATTTTAAATGAAAACGTCCCACTTCCTTGAAATATTTTTAATTCATATTTTGTAAAAAACTGGTCTGCATGATAACCGTCAAGTTTGTCAGCGTTTAAACCTGAGCCCGAACCTGTATCTTTTTCGCTTAATAGTCTATATTGGTTCTGTGTTTTTCGGTCTGTAGTCAAAACAACATCAGCATTAATTATTGCTGAATTACCCATATTTCCTTGAACAATTTTAATGTCGTCGGTTGTCAGAACTCCCGCAAGACCACGGTTTTTGGAATTAAGAGCTATACCCTTAGCATATAGACGTGCTACATCTGGTATAGCCCCGCCAATATCTAACTTTTCTGTTGTTACATATTTTTTAGAAATTTCTTCTCTTAGTTTTGTATCATCATAAGAAATAGTATTTTCCTCAATTGTGATGTTGTCGCCTGCTGTTAGCTTAGGTTGGTAATCTTCAAAACAGTCATTCATAAACACAGTTAACTTGTCGGCTAATTTGCCTTTCGAATAAACCGTATATGGTGCTGATTCTCCACTTGTTCCTTCAACCTTAACTATTCCTGCTTTGTCAGCAGTTGCTTCAGGAATGACTCCCTGCATCGTCTTATCCCAACCGTTGAACTTAAATTCTCGTTCTTTTTCTGCGTTGACTCGTTTAGTTTCTTCATTAGCTCGATTAGCTTCTGCAGACTCCCTTGTAGATTCAGCAGTTGCACGCTTGGATTCCTCGCTAGCTCTTGACTGTTCTGCAGTAACTCTTTTGGCTTCTGCATCAGCTCTAGCTTGTTCAGCTTGAATAAACTTAGATTCTCTCGTTTTTTCTGCTGAGTCGTATTTGCTATTTCTTGCTGCTTCAGCCTGCTCATATCGACTGTTTCGCTTAGATTCGGCTTCTACTCTTAGCTTCTCGGCTTCAGCTCGATTAGTTTCTGCAGTATTTCTAGATTTTTCGGCTTGCTCCCTAGATGCTTCATTTCCTGCTCGAACATTCTCACGTCTAACTCTTAATTCTTCCGCTTCAACTCGTCTCGCTTCTTCCTTTTCGGCTTTAGATTTCATCTCGTTGACCTTTTCGGTCATTTCTTCGCTCCAAGCGTCAAGCTTTTCTTGGGTCTCTTTGCTCCAAGTTTCGGTGTCTTTTTTGAAATCTTCCCAAGTGTTGACTATTCCAGATTCCTGCACTACTTCATCGTTAACTGAACGCTCTATCTCAAACTTGAATTTCGGACTAGTCAAGATTTTAGCACCGTCTTTTAATAGCAACTGCACGATGCATAAACCACGTCTTGCATCTTCTTGAGGTTGCATGATGTAGGAATAAGAGTTTGGAGCTTTAAAAGTCGCTTTGTTAACAAATAGGCTTTTGTCTTCCGTATATATCATGATTTCAGCAGTCATTCCAGATAGATTTTCGATATCAAGGATTTCAAAATTAAGCTCGATAGAATGCTCATCGCTCGTGAAAACTCTGTATGTAGTTCGACCATAGCCTAGATTCACATTCTGCATCTCAACAAAGAAATTCAATGTTTTAATTGCCATGTTTTCAACTCCTGTTTTCTTTTTTTTAATTGCATTAAAAAAGCGACTTTAATAAGTCGCTTAGTGTTGATTAGATTTGTTTCCAACCTTGAGGATAATCTGTTGGCGAATACACGTTGTTATCAATAAGACTCTCAAATGTCTTATTTCTCCATTTAACTTTATCGCCTTTCTTATAAGCATCATGCATTCCAGACGGTTGTTTAAAGTCTTGAGCGACAACATCTCCTAAATCTTTGGTTGATTTTGCTTCAATAAATAGGCTCGGAGTTTTGGACGGTCTCCAGTCCTGCTGCTTGTTGTGGGTTGTGATGACCTTGAAGATGACACCATTGTCTGTTACGAACGTGCCAGCTTCTAGATGGTCGCCGACTTTAATCTTGTCCCAATCTCTAAACGTGCCAGCAAGCTCCTCGTATTTCTCCTGCCAGCTTTTAATTTCTTCATCTTTCTTAACTATTACTTGCTTTTGTTCCTCAATCGTTTCATCTTTAGTTTGAATTTCGGCATATGCTTTTTTTAACGGTTCATTTTCCTTTTCATCGAACTTTGCTAAAAGCTTATTCAAAACGTCTTTGAAGTCTTTTAGTTCGTCATCTTCCATGTTTGCGTATCGTCCGCTTGGCAAAGCTCCATTAATTAAAATCTCGCCATCTGATTGATATTTAATTGTTATTGTTCTCATTGTTTAATTCTCCTATCTCATCTCCATTGCAATCCAATTGACTGTAACACTGTTTGACCTGTTCCAATTGTTCTTCACGTGAACTCTAAACCCTGACCGTGATATTGCTGATGTACCTACTGGGAAAAGTTCAGGCGAACCATTATTCACTGAAACCACTACTACTGGCAAACTACTAAAATTAAAACCGTAAGTGATATCAACATAAGATGATCCAC
Source organism: uncultured Fastidiosipila sp. (assembly GCA_947253875.1). Taxonomy (GTDB): domain Bacteria; phylum Bacillota; class Clostridia; order Saccharofermentanales; family Fastidiosipilaceae; genus Fastidiosipila. The sequence continues at coordinate 5,329 of CAMYAM010000014.1, forward strand.
CAGCAGGAATGTTGTCCACTGTTGTTTGTCCTGCTAGGTTGTACGGGACTGGCACGTTATAACCATTAACTATTCTGTAGAAATCTGTATGCAGAACTGCTCGGTTCTGCCTATCATTAAAAGTTAAATAATCTCTAGAGTAATCGCCTTGTCGATTAGATTTTCCTAAGCGAAGCGAATCAGCTCCTGAACCTTCAATGATGTAGGCATCTCGACCATCTCCAACATAGTTTGAAATGTTCAAAATCTCATCGCTACCTCGCATAATGAAGTACTGACCGTGTCGCATGACGTTAGAACGTCCAGATTGAGTTGTTTTAATCGTTCCATTTCTTAAATCGTAGTAGGAGTTATCACCCTGCAATACTCCAGAATTGATTGATTCAGCTCTTAAGTTAACAACATTAATCTTGCTTGCGTCAATTGTTCCAGATGTTATTTTATTAGCAGTAATTCCGTCTGCAAGAATGAAATCTGTGTTAAATTGTCCCTCATACGTCCATGCCATGGTGTAGTAGCCGTTAACACCAGTACTTGAGAAACCTAATCCGTTCTTATTCCATTGCCATACTTTTCTTGCAGTTTTTTCATCATTACTATCAGCAAGAATTAAAATTCTGTCAGGGTAGATTCTTACATATCCACCAATACCATCTTTGATTAAATCTGATGATCTTTTTTTAATCTCTTCAAATAGTTGCTCTTTTGTCTTTTCATTTTCTCTAATAATTTTCTTATCAACATTCTCATTGATGCGTTCCGCTACTTGATTCATATTATTTTCTTGAGCTTCAACACTTTTAGAGATTTTATCCAATTGTTGTTTTTGATGACTTTTAATCTCATCTCCTAATTTTATTGTTACATTTTTAGGGTTAAGCAAATTAATTTGCCTTTCATATATTCTAGTTTTATAAGCTATGTCCAAGTCTTTTCTTATTACTGATACTATATCTCCTAGTTCTGTATCTCCTACATCTAATACTTGAGCTGAATAAGAAACAATAGGTCTGCTTATATCAATTAATTTCTGATAGGTAGCATTTAAAAGCTCTCTTTTATCTTCTATTTCATTGAACTCTACAATTGAGACTCTAGGCTTACCATTAGATAGTCCAAACTTTTTTGTCATTTCTGGAATTTCAACATAATTTTGGCCATTTGGTTTATCAGTAGGATCTCCTTTTGATTTTTGCCATACAATATCTTCAAAGGTTATCTTTCTGCCAAATCCACCGTTTTCAAGTTCTTCACCTTTGCCTCTTCCTATCAGTGCAGTAAATATATTGTCTCTTGATTCAGCTTTTTCAACATTTAACAAATTAGAACCATGATAAAATCTTTTACCTCGATCCTCACCTATAGAATCAAATACATCTATATATCTTCCCGTAATTTTATTTCCATCAAATACAACTCTAAATTTGTATTCAATAGAGGTATTCTCGGCAAGTTTCTTAAGTGCTTCAATTCTTGTAAGATAATAGAAATTGCCAGTTAGTTTTTTACCTGTCTTTTTTAACCCTATTTGCCATCTACTGCCTTCAAGTATCCTAGATACAATACTAAAAACATATTCATTATTTGGTCTAAGATCTTTTACTATTCCATCAGAAGTTAACTCATCAAATGCATATTCAGTAGCAATTATTTGCCATTTTTTTGATTGCACTTTTAATTGTTGTATTTTATAAAATTCTATTAGATTGCTTTCACTCTTATGAGCAATAAACCAAGCTCTATCATCAGGTTTTTCTAAGCTAGTAGTATTTAGAGCAGCCGGGCTATTAATTGATTCTGTTCTATAAGCTTCTACTACCTTATCTTCTTTAATAATTTGAATTAATTCTTCATCTTTATCGAATAAATAAAACATTATCTAGCTTTCCTCCTTGCATTTATTAGGAGTTCACCTTTAGGATACAAAGAGATTTTATCTCCTGCTTTGATTGTAAAATCTTCAAAGTCGCTTAAGATATTTAGATATTTCATAAGATTTGTATTATTTTTATCTTTAATATTATTTTTATCAAAGGTAATTACATCACCTGTACTTACCTTTTTATTTAACTCTATAAACTTATTTGTAGTTTCATTCGTTATTCTTAAATTTTCTCCAGGATTATTAACGCTAAAAATCATCTTATCCGGAACTACTGGAATGTCCAGATTTCCTGGAATTCTGTCAGACTTGAAATCTCTTATATCTAAGTACTTGTAAGGATCAGGGCATAGCAAAGTAAACTTTCCTACCCCTCTAAATTGATTGTAAGGTGGGTTCTCGACTTCAGAGAGTACACCCTCTCTGTAAAACCCACCCTCATCAGCAAAACTAAATTTAACCAATCCATCAGTTTGCTTCAAATAATTGTTTAAAATACTAAAACGCCAATTAAATTCAGACGAATTATCAGCAGTTAAAAGATATTCAACTGTTATTTTAGTTTCTCCCACCTTTTGACTAACAAAATGCGAGCCATCAGTGCCAGGCAAATCAATAGTTTCAATTATATTAGGCTTCAATCCTCTGCCTATTACATTTAAGGTAAGATAGCCTGGAATTGCGTCATCAAAAGAAATTCCATTATAAAAAATTCTGCAATATTCCATATCTCACCTCCTAATTAATTAAGGCTAACCTAGCTTTTTGATCTTGAGTTTCAAATATATTCTCCACGAAAACTTCCCAAGCATGGTTACCTGCTTCTACAACTAGTTGTAACGGTTGCCTTTGATTTATTACATTATCAGTTTGAGAAAACTTGTCTAAATGATCTAACTTCTTGAAATTAGAGCTTTGAGAATTAAGTGCTGAGTTGAAGTTTATATCACTTGTGATATCACGCATTGCTTCAGATTCTAGTTGATCCATTGCTTTAGATACTGGTTTAAGGTTATTCTCAATACCTATCGCCATACCTGCAGGAAGCATTTTACCTATCTCGTTTTCAAATACCTTTGATGGTGAATGAATACCAAAGAAACCTTTTATATTATCAAGAATTCCACCGAAGAAACCTGATATCTTACCCCATAGCCAATTTTTTACATTGACTATACCATTCCAGAAACCTCTTATGAGGTTAACTCCTACATTGAACATTGTTCCTGGAATACTTGCTACTCCATTCTTTACAGCATTTAATAATGATTTTGCGGCAGACGCACCTTTACTTGCTAATTTACTACCCCAGTCACCAACTTTACCTATCGCACCAACTATCCAGTTCCAAATTTTACCTGGTAATTGTGAAAACCATTGGCCAATGGATGACAAAACTTTTTGCGCTCCTGGACCTACTACACTCAATGTTTCAGAGATCCATTTGGAGAAATTACTTACAGCTTCCTTTAGGATATTCCACAACTTACCAGGTAGATCCCACAATGCACCTTTTATTGATTCCCATATCTTAGGAAGGTTAGTTCCTAACTCAACCAATATTTGTCCTAATGCTTTGATCAGTGTAAAGAATAATTTTACGCCTGCTTCAAACAACTTTGGAGTAGCTTCTATCACCGCATTAAGTATTGTTATTATTATGTCTGGCAATCTTGGGATAAGTGCGTCTATTAATACTGGGATAGCATCAATCAATGCCATCATAAGTTGAATAGACGCGTCTAAAATAGTGCCTATATTATTTATGAAGAAATCTACTATAGTATTAATTACGTTTGGTAGAGTTTCTGTTAATTTAGGTATTATCTCAGTTATTCCTTGGATTATTGCTAGCATTATTTCTATTCCAACTCTTAAAAATAATGTAATGTTTCCTAAAATGGCATTTATTATCTTTGAAATTACTTGTATTACTGCTGGCATTATTTGAGGTAGAAGATCCTGAAGCATTTGAACCATTTGGATGAAAATATTTATTAACGTATTCAGAAGTCCGGTTAAAGATTTTAAAATTACAGGAATTATTGCTTTGAGTAACTGAGGAATGTTTTGTAATACTCTATTGATTGCTGGTGTAATATTCTTTGTTACAGCAGCAAAAGATTTTTCAATATTACCAATTAAAACTTTGAAATCAGCATTTCCACTTGCAATCCCTGAAACTAAGTTACTAAAGGAACTTTTGAGCATTCCTAAAGAACCTGATATAGTCCCTGCTGCTTCATCTGCCGTTGTTCCAGCAATACCCATTTCTTTTTGAATAACATGGATAGCTTCAACAACATCAGCATAAGAATCAATATCGTATTCTATGCCACTAATCGCTTGAGCCTCTTTTAATAATCGCTCCATCTCAGTTTTAGTACCACCATAACCGAGTTTTAGGTTATCTAACATTGTGTAGTTTTGTTTAGCAAAACCCTGGTAGGCATTTTGAATGTCTTGGATATTAGAACCCATCTTGTTGGCATTATCTGACATATCTATAATTGCCTGATTTGCCAACTTAGCAGCTTTAATAGTATCTCCATCAAGACTGGAAATTAAGCTAGCTGAGAAGCTTGTTACAGTTTCCATATATTGGTTTGCTGATAGACCTGCATTTTCATATGCATTTTGAGCATTGTTAAGTACTGTATTTTCCGCCTCTAATAAATTATTATATTCTGTCTGAACATCGTTAACAGACTTGCCTACTGATTTTGCATATTCTTGAATGCTTAATTCCCTAGCACCAAATAAGGTTTTTACACCACCAACTAGTTGTTCTGTATCTGCATATGCATTAATAGAAGCTCCACCAATAGCAGTCATTCCTGAAGCAAGTGCAGTAGCACCTGCTATAGCACTTTTAAAACTAACATTGGCTATTGTTGATAATCCTTTACCAACACCTGCACCAGCAGTCTTCACAACTCCTTTAAATGATCTGGTGAAAAAATTACCAGACTTTTCACCAGCTTTTTCTGCCTCCGGAGCTATCACATTTTCTAAATTGCCTTTTATACCTTTAGCAGAAGGGATTATCTGTATATACGCTTTTCCTAAATCATAACCATCTGCCATGTTTAAGCTCCTTTCTTAATTTTGTCTAAAATTCGTTGTCTTTCTCTTTCAAATTCCTTGCCTGAATTAAATGAGTCGTGGCTTTCTGAAACATCTTTACTACTGCTAGTTAGTAATTCGTACATAGATTCTGGTTTATTCTTTCCTTTACTTGCATCTTTTGTATCGCGCCATAATAAAAGACTTAACCTATCGACAATACATGCTAAAAGTAATGTATCTATTGAATGGTTAAGTCCTGAAAGTTTTCGTTTTATTCTAGAATCTCCGCTAAGTCCACTAGCTAATGTAGCTACTAGTTTTAAAGGTAAACTCTTGTAATTGTAAATTGAGTAAGTTTCAGCGAAATCACAAATCAAAGATTGTTCATCTGTTTTTATCATCTCAGCAAGGATTATTAGTTTTTTAGCTCACCTGCTTTTGTGAAAATATTAGTTACTTCTGACATGAGCTTAGCAGTTGAGACAATCCCGTTATCATCTCTTACGTGCTCTTTCAGTTTATCTACTTGATCTTGGTCAAAAATCTTATTGAGTACTTTGATAATAATCAAAGGATTAGTTTCAACTTGTGAAATTAATTCTAAAAGCTCCCAGTCGTCTCCAACAGATGAGTCTATTTCAAATTTAAAACCAGTATCTGTTTTGCCTTTAATAGTTTCCATTAGTTAATCCTCCTTTAACTAGCTTCTACAGTAGTTGCTTGTGATTCTTTTAAGTATTGATAATTTGTGTTTCCTTTTTCGTCAGGGAATGCTGTGATTGTTACTTCAAAACCAACTGGATCACCATCTGTATATGTGATATCCCCAACTTCTGAAACTTTACCATTAGGGATTACAATTCTCTTAAGAGCTGTGCCTTGGATCATGTCAATTACTAAAGACATGTTATCTAGCTCTTTTGAATTTCCTGTAATCTCAATTCCTGTAGACAAATCGCCTTTTACATTTTCGCTACCATAAACTAACTTCAAGACATCAACGTTTAATGACTCGATTAAAGTCATTGAATATGTGTCAGGTCTACCTGTTTGTGGTGCTAAAACAGTATCGCCACCCCAAGCTTTTATAGTTTCTGACTCTGGACTATTTGAGTTAGTTAGACCGTCCTCAGATACATATCCTAAGTTTTTAAATGCATTGTCTAATTCTGTCACTGCATCAGTTGGTAACTTACTTTTTAAAGGCGCTACAAATATCGCTCCACCTACTTTTGGTTTACCAAATGTTACATTTTGTGTATTATTTTTCATTATTAATTCTCCTCATAATAATTAACAAAAAATACCGCTTGATAGCGGTATTCTTTTCTTCTTGTGTCTGTGAAATCGTAATCGTTATTTAAATGAACTCCACTGATTACATCTAATTCAATTAAACTTTCAACAGCTTTCTTTGTTCTTTGATTTAACTCTATTGCTTTAAACTTCGAATCTGCATAAGACTGGAATGCAAAAGTCCCGTTGATAAGGCCATATTCCCCAGAGCCACTAGTCCTTTCGAATAGGACAAATGGGACTTCGATCTGTTCAGGTCTCTCCAAAAACACAGGAACATCAAGCTTAGCTTTTAAGTGATTAAGAATATCTACTTCGATCATTTATTCACCGCCTTTATCATGGTATTGTTATCTAGATTATTTTCAGCAGCTTTTTTAGATCTAGTTGCTACACTAAAGTTAGGTCTGTTTGATCCCATATGATAGGTTTTCTCATGTCCTGGACCTAGTCTGGCTAACATCTCATTAGCTTCACTCTCGAGCACATTTATCATATTAACTGATTTGAGTAAGCTTCTTACACCATTTCGATTAAGCACAAACTTGAATTTATCAGACATATTTCTCCACCCTAACTTTCTTATTCCAAGCTAAAGGGATCATAGCTTCAATACCTTGTGTAGACTCTCCTACAGTCCGCCATCGCTCTCCAAAGAATCTAACTTCTTGATTAATCCAGTTGTTAGTATCTCCCTTTGGAATAGCTAATTCATAAACCGTATACTTCCCATAAAGCTCCAAATTACTAGCTACATCAGTAGAATTAATAGGACTAATCAATACATTATCTACATCAATTTCTTTGTCTTCATAAATAGGCATTCCTAAAGGATCTTTGCCGGTCTCAACTTTATTAATTAAAGTAATTGTTATTCCCTTCAATTTTGCCATAAGGTTCCCACCCCCAAACTCTTTGACGTTTCCCTATTCCTAGTTTGTCTAGTTCAGCCTTTTTAATGAAAAGACCTCCGCCTGGAGTTAGGTAAGTTCCAGACCATGTATATCCTAATGCAGATTGAGACTCTTGTACCATAGGCTCTGAATTAGTGCTAGTCATGAGAGTTCTAGCAACTATATCAATTACTACAGATTTTAAGACTGTTTTGTAAGCTTCGTCTTCCTGCGATTTTTCGTCCAAGTCAATTTTTGCCTTTTTAGCTTCAAGCCTTAATGTATCAGATACTACAGATAGTAAAGCCTTTGCTCTATTGACCTCATCTATATTCAGTTCGCGCCACAAAAGTTCTAAGTCTTCTATCGTTGCAAAAGCTCTTTCCATAATCTTACTTCTCCGTATTCTTTACATATTGGATTAAAGTCTCTTTGTTCGCTCTATTAGGAAAATCTTTTATTCCACGTTTTCTTAAGATTTGTTTTAATTCTTCATTAGTCAAATCTTCAAGAGTTTTAACCTCAGGTTTAACGTTTTCTTCTTTTACCTTTGGTTCTGTTTCTTTAGGTTTACTAATTTCTTCAGTTTCTGGTACCACAGGCTCCCATGGATATCCAGAAATAGGAACTGGAGAGCTAAACACTACCCCAGTTCTTGTATTTCTGTATTGTTTCATAATTTCTCCTTAAATTATGCGCTTACAATTCTTGCAAATGCTTGAGGATCCAAGATACCCCAACCAATGAAGATTTCACCACGTAAATAAACTTGGTTGTGACCCTTCAAGTCATTACCTGTATTGTCAGGATCACCATATTGAATAGTTTCTATTTCAATATTCTTGGCTACACCCCATTTAAATGCGTTTTCAAAGTCTCCTGCAATTGCTAAGACGTTGTTCTTCTCTGATACAGTTCTGTTTATGTCTGTCTTTAATCCGTTAATGTTGCCCGGATTTGCACCCCAAGCTAACTCTGGATATTGACGTACACCGTTAACTTTCATTGAAGATAATTCAGTTGCTAATGCTGGAGCTAGAGCTAAACCAGTTAGATCAGCATCATTAGCTTGGATTAAACCGATTGCAGTTTCAATTGAAACCTCTGCATCTTTATCATGAGTTGCTTTTTGAGTAACTTTAGAATCGAAGTTGTTTTGTCCAACAACGGTACTTGCTTCGCCTGTTCTAGGGTTTACACCATGCATTGCTGCAAGGTCGAAACCTCTAGCAACCTTTTTAGCAAATCCTTCAGTAAACGCTTTTAATACATTTAGTCTATATTCTTCTGTTCCGTAAATGAACTCATCAGAGAAACGTGCACCGTACTCTAATTTAATTGGAGCAATAGTGACAGGCTCTAAACTAACTCCACCTACGCCTTTCTTGCCACTTTCTGCAACAATATCAACATCTTTATCCATTGTGAATACAAATTCTTTTGAACCATTAAATGGAATTGGCGATTGTCCTGATAGCTTGGCTAATGTACTTCTGCCTTTTACATTCTCGTATAGTTCTGTTACTAATTGTTCTGGTAATAATGTACCTTTGTTTAAAATATCTGTCATTTTCTTCTCCTTTACAGATTAAAATTTAGATCTTTCAGCAATTTTTTATATGCTGCGTCTTTGTTGCTCTCAAGTTCTTTAGGTTCATTGTCTTTTCTTGGAGCAGTTGGTTTCATTGAGTTATAAAGCTCTGATAACGCTTCGGCATCTGCTTTTAACTCGTCTTCATTCTCGCCTTTTAGTCTCTCAGCTAATTGCTTTGGCAATCCAAACTCTTGAGAAATTCTACTTTTTAGAGCTTGTTTCTTAAACTCATCTCTTTCCTTAGTTAGAGTTGAGATCGTTTCTTGCAACTTCCCTTGATCGACTAATTGGTCGTTTAATGACTTATTTTGTTGCTTTAAATCTTCGTAATCTTTAAATGGTGATGTTGCCTCCGCAACTTTCTCCTTGATTATTTTCTCCAAAGCTTCCTGTGTTTGAATTGGTTCAAACTCCATTTTTATACCTCCTAATAAATGATTCTTTGCTTTTTCTTTACTGGTTTACTATTTTTACATCCCCAGTAAGCTAAGATCGCACTATCTAATAAAACTATGTCAAACTCTTCGAGTTGACTCTTATATCCAAATCCACCATTACTTCCAATAGCTCGTTTATCTGAGTTAGTTGCTACTTTTGCAAGTGAAGGCTGGTTCATATGTTGAATTTGTTCCTGGAATATTCCTTGTTCAAACTCTGAGTTTGCTGTAATAAACTCTGAGACTTTCGGTTTAATTAATGATCCTAGTTCTAGTTGTTGCATTTCTTTTTCTAGAGTTCCCTGTCCACTAGCACCATCAACTATTACTTCCTCATAATCAGCTTCTAATAGAAATTTCAGAATCCAATTATTACCTGCTCTTGCAGGCCTACAATCAATAGTCTCAATAAAGATTTTTTCTGATTCTGTTTTTACCGCTATACTCATGGCAACATTTTGACCGTCTACACCGTATTTAATTCCTACAAATAATTTTCCAACCAGGTTAGGGAGTTCTTCTACTGCTAGTGCGTTCCACTCCACCTCTGTTATTGCTGATTGTTGGTTATATTTAAGCCAAAGTCCTAAACGTTGAATATTAAAGTCGATGTCATCTCCTCTAATTTCAGCCTTTACTGCTCGCTCTGTAACTCTATAACCTAAGCTAGGGTTGGTTAAATACCATAAATCACGATCGTTTACATCTGACTCTTCAGGTACAGACCACTCTGCCCAACCAGTGTCCTCTGTTTCTTCGGTTAACGCTTTAGTCCTTAAATTAGAAAACACCATACCACTCGAATGTGGTGTTGGTGGCGTTCCTGTCATTATTGTTTGTGGATTAGGACTTGCTGCAATTGTATAGATCAATGCTGATTCTTGATCGTCTGTATATTCTTGGGCCTCATCAATAATTAGTAAATCAAAACTCTCACCAAGACCACCTAAAGTAGTCCTAGTTCTAAACTCAACCCTGCCATTAGTAGTGGGTAGCTCTACCATCTCTCTACCACTAGCTTTTAGTGAGTCGTATTCTGTATTTGATTCATCTAATAACGCACAAAGCCTTTCCCAAGCCTTATGACTGGTACTTGTTCTATGCGCTGTATGAATAACTCTTAATCCTTGATGTAACGCATATAATTCAACTATTGCAACTATCTCGTTCTTACCGTTTTGTCTTGGAACTGAATATCCAAACTTCGAGTGAGTCCATAGGCCGTCTTCATTCTTAGCTAAAATTCTATTAACGATCGTTTCTTGCCATGGATAAATCTCACGTTTAGTCTTCTTGTATAGTTCTATTGCCTTTTTACCATCTGACTTTTTAAAGGGTAGAACTAACTCTCTTGTAGGCTTTTGGTTGCCTAATCTTATATTGGCCATTTCTACCCCTTTCTTTAATTATTTTTGAGCATAAAAAATGAGCAGTTTTTACACATGCTCAAGGTGCAGTCATAAGGTAGCGAAATTCCTTATCTTGGTCTATTTAATAACAAGCATTCTTCTTCAATAAAAAAGCAAGCCGTTAAGCTTGCTGTAAGTTTATCATTTACTAATACTTTCTAAATATTTATTATATTCATATAAAATATCCAAATCTTCATCACTCATCTCATCTAATACAGATGGCTCAATATTATCATTTTCAGTTGCATCTTTCGAAGTTGCTTTTTCCCATCTGCTGTCCAGGACTGTCATTATGTCTGTATTATATTTTTTGCACAAATCGTTATATTTATCTACAATATGATTTTGTCTCATAGTATTTCTATCTCAACTCCATCTTCCTTTACTTTTTGAAGAAACTCTTCCATTTTTCCTATACTAGCATATTTATTATATTTAATTTCATACGCTCTATATTTTAAAATATTAAAATCTTTATTTACATTGTATTTTATAACATTTGTACTCCAGTCATAGTTAGGTGTCTATTTTTTTGCGTTGTTTCTCCGAAATAGTTAAATTCAACATCATAAGAATAGTTATCTTTTCTAGATTTAAAATTGCTAACTTGCTTAAACTCTAATGTATCCCCATTTGACATAAATAATATTACTTCCATAGTCGCCCCTTTCTTAATTTTTCGTATAAAAAAAGCACATCTAACTATTATTAGTTAGTGTGCTTTAACAATTTATTTTTGTTTTCTCCATGCAAAAAATCTTGCCCAATAGAGTTCCTCTTTCTCAAATATTTTAATCTCTTCTTGCGACATATTATATGGGTAATCCTTAAATAAATTATATATTTTCTTTCTATCAAAACTTATATTAAGTTCACCAACTGAATCTATTTTATTGGTCCACCATATTTTAGATTCTTTACTGCTTTTATGAAAATCCTCATACCCTTTTATGTCACAATCGGCCCAAATGCTCGTGTCTTCTTCGTCTTCATATAGTTCTAATTCTTTTATTAAATTATTTAACACTTCCATTAACTCCTTTCATTTGGTTCTTACCTTGGGTATTTATGAATCCAAGTACATCTTTAAACTCATCACTTTCATATAGGCTCTCTATATCAATCAATGTACTCTGCGCTTCTAATTTTATTCCATAAACGCTATGTGATTTTTTACAGCCAAACCTTTTTCTTAGGGTTTTATCAGTTAAGGGTGCAAAACCATTTTGCGGATAGCCTTTTGTTCCTGGAGACTGTAGCTCTAAAAATTCCATCCCGTTTTCTGTGTTGCGTACAATTGCAGCGTGTTTCCCTGTTGCTAGATAATATTCCTTCCCCGCCTCAGCGTGTGAAAGTAAATTTTTTACGGCTTCAAAATCACTGGTATGCTTCTCTACGTAGCTTTTTACATTCTTTAAATTAGAAATCTTTTGTATATTACGGTTCTTAGAAAAGAATTCGCAGCTATTCCCTCCTCTAAAATCTAAAACATCATATCCCGCTTTATTCCCTATATATGCGAAAGCCAAAGAAGAACACGAACCATCAGTCTGGTCTCCTCCACTTATACGGCTTATAATCTCATCTTCCGTTTTTACATTTTCGATTTTTCTAACTGGATTATAGTCTATGTTTTCTTCTCGACAACTCCTGACCAATTCATTAGTTGTACGTACCTCGCTATTAATCTCTTTCCTTTCCTTAACTTTATCATCTTTTTCAATATCTTTCCACTCTTTGCTCCAAACATCTTGTGTTCGACCATCACCAGGTTTGTATTCAACTGTACACCTGCAATTTTGATGTCTTCGATAAATGTCTTCTGGAACATTATTAGGATACTCATATGTCCCACTTAAGCCCCTACACCACTTACAGGCTCTAGACTCTGGTTTTCTAATTATCTTAGGTTTAAATCCAGATTTGAAATGAAATTTCGCATTTTTTTCAATTGTCTCATCTACTACTGATTGACTGAAGTTAACTACTTGATCACCTAGCATAAATTGTACTTTTCTAAAGTCTTCCTCGCTAGATAGCTTTTCTACAAATCCGTTAATCCTATCTTGGTTCAGTTTTGGTTTCTGAGGTAATATTCTCATTTTTGCTTTTTTATTTAATATTCCCTGAACTTTAACAGCAATCTCTGAAATCAATTCATAATTTTTACCTAGTACTGGCTCCATTATTCTTTTAGCTATATTGTAATACATCTTGCCATCAGGTAAGATGTCTGCCTTTATATGGTCTTGTAATGAGTTTGATAGTATCTCTCCAACTTCAATGGCATAGCTATTAGCCTCAGCAAAACTTACATTCCCTTCTTCTATTTGTTTCTGAATTTTCCTAAGTCTAGGAGATTTATTTAATCCATTATCAAAGTCATTTTGAATAGCTTCTAATAATTCAGGAACAATATCTCTACTCAATTACCTCACCACCTTCAACACCTGTAAGGTCTCTTAAAGTTTCTGCAGTAAAGTATCCTGGTATCGCTTGATTGATCTTAATAGCACCATCACCGATTAAGCTCAATGTACTTGCATCAGCTTCAAATGCAGGCTCCCAGATAGGTTTTGTTAAATAGAAATTATCTCTTCTATAAGCAAAATCATCTCTTAAACATGTAGAAACATAACCTACATTTAAAAAGCCACTACCGAAACTTCTTTGTGCTTTTTTAGCTTGCAGTCTCAATGTTTCATGGCTGGCTTTAATGGCTTCTGCACTTGATGGATTTTCCGTAATAAAACCTAAGTCATCTAAGGTCAAACCTGTTTCACCGGCAAAACCACTTGCAGCAGTTTTTAACATCTCGGTATATGGTGCCATACTTGCAGCCTGGAATTGTCCTAACGTAGGTTTATTACCATATTCATCAGCTTCGAACATAAGCATTGTTGAAATAGTAGCTTTCCAAACATTTAGCTCTTTCTCGTCAATATTGACACCAGTCGCATATTTTTGAGGGAATGAGTAAAACTCTGCTGTTACATCTGAACGCTCAAGCATTCTTTGAGCGTATTCACTCCAATACTCAGCGGTTTTAGTTATCCTACTTCTACCGAATGGTCTTGTATCATCAGGTCTATGAATTATAGGAACTAGTAACACCTGGTTAGACTTATTGCGTTCAATATTTAATAATTCACCGTCTAGGTAGTAATATGTCTCTCCTGGTCTGAAATACGCTTCTAATTCAGGATTGCCTTTGTCATCTCTTCTTAAGACTGCATAGCCTTCCGTTAGAAGACCAGTCGCAGTATCGATTACACCAGTGGCATTTCTTGCATCTATGATCTCAAGCCTTGGAATATCATTATCTTTATTTCTAGAGATATAAACAAACGACACTGAGGTGATCAATGCGCTAGTAATTGCAGCATCGAAAAAGATATCAGGATTATTCATTTCAAAAATTTCATTTATTTGGAAATTGTCTTCTCTAAATTCTCTAAAGATTAATCTATCGGCTAATGCATCAACTGCTTTTGTATTCCACCCTAATGTTGCACGATATAGCTCACGTACTTGAGGTGACATTGTAATGCTTTTGTTACTATATCTAGTCTTTTGCTCGTATGCATCTAGCCTAGTCTGAGCTCGGCTAGCATGGTGTTTGGACTTCTTCCTTAGATGTTCAATTCCATATTCCATATGTTAATATCTCCTCTGCGTGAGTTTTTTTGTACAGTAGACGGCGTGGAAGGGCATTTGCAGGCAAGCGAGGGAGGTATGCCCCCCCCTAACTTCTGTACCAATCCCACCGCATTGATTGAGGTAAGTTCCTGTTTCCTGTAGGCTCAGGCTTACGTTCTTTAACTTCATTATTCTTGAATAACTTATCTGACTTATCACTGTTGCAAGTCCAGTGAGCTAGCTGAAGGTTACTTATATCGCTAGGGTGTCCACCTTTTGCAACTGGAATAATGTGATCTATTACAGGTGCCATTTTGTCACCGTAGGGTAAATTCTTATCTACTAAGAAACCACATATCCCACATGTGTCCTGTGTTTTTAAAATCCTCTTTTTATTTCTTTCGTAGTTGCCTCTATGGCTTGTCCCTCTGTCTCGTCTCATTAAACTCCTCCTAATTAAATCTAGGAACTAATTTACGTGTTAGCCTAAACTCTCAACAATCCACCTGCGGAGGCACAGGCAGTATTAACAAAACAGTTAAATCATAAATCTTACTTGACGACTACCGCTTTAAATTAGTCCCTAGAGTTAGCCAAAAAGAAAAGGAGCAGCCGCTTAAACTGCTCCTTTATCCAGATAAATGAAAAGGTGTCTCTTATGTACTTTTTGACAGTTTTATAGTATCACTTAAAAAGTCTGCACTATACTGCACTTTACTGCACAATCATGAACAAATATGATCAATTTTAGATTGAAACTCTTCTAGTGCTTTAGAATGTGATGTGTATACATACCTTTCACTTATGTATAGCCTATCTGCTAATTCTTGCCAGGTACACGGCGTTTCATCTATGTATTTGTAGAATAATAGGTCTGCGAGCAATGGATCGTCCATAGTATCGATACAAGCCATTACAACGGACAGAGTAGCATTGTATTCTGCTTGCGCTTCGTCTAGTTTATTCTTAGCGTATAAATAACTATCCCAGAGCTCTGACTTGTCTGTTTGATTTCCCACTGAACTAACTTTTGGTACAGTCGTGTCTTTTGTAGTTTTATTTAGTTTTGTAAATCGTTCGTCTGTTAAGTCTTTCCATCGCTTGACCTTTGCCCTTAAAATCTTGATACTTCTTAGTAATTCCATTAGCTCGAGACTCCCCTTAATGTGATATAATAATCGGTGTAACGTGTGGCTCGGGCAAGTCTCGAGCTTTTTTATTTACTGCAATTTCTTAAATATCGCACTTAGAATTGTAATAACCAACATCACGATCAATACTCCACATGTAACTCCTAAACCTAAGCCAAACCCTATTTGGAAAAATGTTTTAATCATTGTTCCACTCTCCTAATAGCTCATCTAATTTTTTATTGTTCTCATCAACTTTGCTTTTTAACATTTCAATAACTTTAATTAAAATTTCATCTTTAATTACTACGCTATAACCGCTTCCAAAACAATAACGTGTAAGTTCATAAGTAGCATTGTCTGGCTTATTTAAGTCAAAGGCACTTATCACATTTAATATCTCTTTATTCTCTCTATTTAACTCGTTAATCGCATCTATCTTTTCTTCTCTAGTCATTTTCTACTCCCACACATACATCTTGTCTTTGTTTGGATAATATTCCGTAAAATACCAATACAACTCGTTTTTAAACTCATCTATTATTTGTTGTGCAACTTCTTTTGATTTGTAATAACCGAAAATCGGATAAAAGTTATAAGTCCAAGTTACATCGGAATACACACGATTTTCATTAAAGCTAATTAATGCATTAGCTTCACTCACTATCTCAAACTCAGGCTCCCAGCCATCATTTAACTCAATACGTCTAATTCTTATGGCTTGCTCAATCTGCATAGCCTTGATTACCATTTCTGCGTCATCTTTTGATTTGAAATAATTGCCTATACTTGAATTTTCTTTTGTTTGGTAGCAGTCAAACCCATCTGGATAATTATCCTCGCAAAATACCAAGTCTCCTGTGTATACATAAGTATATTTTTCATCTTCAATTGGTAAAGTTCTAATCTTCTTCACATCATCTTCAGTTAACATAATCACTTGTTCTTGTAATTCTTTTAGTTGCTTTAATATTTCTTCCTTAGTCATTTTCTTTTACCTCCTCAATTCTAAAATCTGTTACTTTGATTAACTTTATATCTTGATGTTCAAGCTCCATCGCATATACAACTTCCTTAATTAATTGTTTTTGAGCTTCTATCCATTCTTCTTTATTAGAATGCATAAAATCCCCTATCACATCTGTTATTTCAAAACTTACTTTGTACTTAACCATTCCATTACCTCTTTTCATATTCTTTAAATTTGCTCCAGCTTAATATATATACCTGGAACATCGCTCCAATACTTCTCTAAAATTAAAGTAGTAATCTGACTATCATCTTTAAAGAACTTTAGCTTCGTCATTGAGTCGGCTAAAAGCTTATTCATATTATCTAGATCAGGTTTACTCACTTTAGGTTCTCCAACAATATTTTCGTCTTCTGTTTGATAGCACCAAATCGCAGTCATTCTAATAGCACCTGTTAATGGTTCATCTAATTTATGTTTTGCTAAATTAGCTTCTAATTTATCTCTTGCATTTTTAGCTTCTGCAGAATCAAATATGCTTTTATTTTTCCAATTAATCTGCTTTGCCTGAAAAGTTGTTGTTGGTGGTTTCATTGCCATAAAAAAATCTATTGTTTTATTATCATTCATATACATAACTTGTTATATTGTTTTATATGTGTAAGAAAAAATTTCTATTGTCAGTTGGATGTGAGTCTGGTGTTAGTCGGTGAAACTTTGTCACCGACAACACCTGACCACCTGACTGAGTCTCGTATGCGAGAATCAAATATATATATATATATATGTTTTTTTCTCGCACATGCAGGAAAACTGAAAAACAGTTTTTTTCTCGCATACTGCAAGAATGCATTCTCACAGTTTTATTCTCACAGTATGTAGTGAGAATTTTTGATGTTTTTTTCTTACTACACACGACACTATTTCTCCTTTCGTTTAATTAAATCTGGTAAACCAAAGCCAACTTGTTTTACTTTTTCAAAGTCCGAATGTTCATCAATATAGTTAGCAACTGTTCTCTTTTTGATACCTAATTCGTCAGCTAAATCTTGCATTGTGATTTCTTTTAGACCTGAAACCTCTAAATTGGAGTATGCAATTTCTAACTTATTGAGACGTTCTTCTTGCTTCTCTTCTTTAGATTTCCTGGAATCTATGCCACGTTGCCAAGGCGCTTTTTCCATCTCAGGCTGCACATCTTTTAGAACTTTTGCATTATCTATTGTGTGGATTGGATATTCAAACCAAATATCAATAGGATCAAAGCTAGGATATTCTCGAAGCGTTCCTTCAATTCTCCAGGCTGTTTTTTGGTGGATATTCCTTTGATTAAACTCTATAAACTTCTCTAGATCTACCTTTTCAGGCGCTATTAACTCTAATTTAGCCTGATGGTATCTCATCTGAATAATGTCTAGTTCTTCTTCAGGCTCGATATTATGTTTAAAGTAGCTTGGTTTGTTGATTCTTATCCATTCGTATATTCCTTGAGCTCTAACTACTTGTTTTTCACGCTCTATATCATCTTCATTTAAATCTAGCTCTGTAAGGTCTAGCAATGCATCTGGATCTCTTGCGAAGACTCCTGAACCACTAGCTCTATCCATTGAGCGCTTATTGCCTTGTAATCCTTTTGAGTGGTGGTGACAGTAAATGACTGCACAACCTAGATCTGTAGCTATTTTGTCAAATTGATTGGTAAAGTGTGCCATTTCACTTGCAGAGTTCTCATCTCCAGTTATTACCTTGTAAATAGGATCGATAACAACTGCTATATAGTCTCTTTTCTGCGCTCTTCTAATCAGTTTAGGAGCTAGCTTATCAAGTGGTACAGACTTACCTCTTAAGTTCCAAATATCAATATTATTAATATTAGTAGGCTTTAAATCTAAGGCTTTATATACGTCTTTAAAACGATGTAAGGCGCTTGGTCTGTCTAGCTCTAAGTTGACGTATAACACTCTTCCTTGCGTACAATCCCTACCAAGCCATTGAGTTCCTTCTGCTATCGCAATACAAAGTTCTATTAACGCAAACGATTTTCCTGCTTTACTAGGACCAGCTAAAAGCATTTTGTGACCCTGTCTTAATACGTTCTCTATCAATGGTGGAGCTAAAGGCGGCATTTCTTCCCAGACGTCTGTTAAAGGTTCAGGATCTGGTAGATCATCGTTAATACCTTCTATCCATTCTTCCCATTCTGTCCATGAGCTTTTACCGATGTTTAAATCAATGATATGCTGCTTTTTACCATTTCTTAAAACACCAGGCATTCTTGATAGCCTTGATGGATTTCGGTTTTGTTTGTCTATTTCTAAGCCGTTTTTCTCGCAAACATTGTAAAGATAGTCAACTCTTTTTCGATATTCATCATAATTAGCTGCATCTATCTTAACTATGGCATGAATGCTTTTACCACCTGAATAAACTAAAACAGCTATAGGCAATTCTAGTTCTCTTAAAATAGCGTTTTGTTTTTCTATCTCCATAGAGTCGGATTCGACTAGCGCATACCTAAAATCTGTTACGTTTGCGTTTTTTACGCCTTGACCGTCAAGTGGATTAAATCTGATCCAAGCACCTGCTTGTTTGTCTATAGTTCCAAATACATTAGATAGATCATCAGGGTTTTTATCTATTAATTCTAATAATTCTCCTGCAGTCCTATCGTAAGATCCTTTTTTAGGTAAATGCTTGCCGTCTTCCGTTTCATATGTACTTGTTACATAACCGACATATTCATTAGACTCAAAGAGTGAAGATAGATAAGTTTTGATTTCTTTTGCAGGGTCCCAAGAACTAGGTTCTTCTATTTCTTTACCCTCTAGCCAATCTTTATCAATGATTTTAAAATCTTCTGTAATGTAATCGTCAAAATCAAGCTCTCTATCTTCTTTGTTGTTATAAAAACTATAACCTTGCTCTTTGGCTAGCTGAACAATAGTCCCACCTGTGACAATACTATTAGTTTCTTCTTTGAAACTGCTCCATTTCCTGTAGCATTCTCCAGACTTGTATCTAGGGTCATTTTTAGACCATTGGTCCCAAATATTAGCTGTGTAGCCTTCATGCTTTAGCGCCATTCCTACATTTACCCAGCCTTGATAGTCGAGCCTTGCAGGGTCTATATAATTTAACGCTTCTAAAATATTATTCTCCATTTTGGTATTGTTCTCCTGTTCCAAGATCTATGATAGTGTCTGAATCGCCTATTTGCTTTTCTGCAATACTCAAATACCCTGTGTAAGTACTTTGGTTTAATTCACTTACATATTTTCCTAAGAACCTATAAGCTGATTCTTTGGTATAATATATTCGTAGTATCGAGCGAGGAAAAACTTCCTTGCTGTTATCGCAGACAATGTAGACGGTTTTAGCATTGTCTGCTTTCTTTTTATCTTCCATAGTTCTATACCCTTTCTCTTATTTCTGGATTATGCTTTGGTAACCACATGCCTGGTTTTCCTGTTACCTCTTCTGTTACGTTTTTGCCAGTTAAAACATTGAAAATTCCTAAATGGTAGCCATTATCATTTTTCCAGGATACTTTTCTGACTTCTGTTGTCTCAGTGTTATATTTGTTGTACCAAGGCGCTCTACTTTTAGGTTTATATGTTTCTGGATCAATTCCATGTGGTATTCTCCATCTATTAGCGCTTATTCTTGAAATCATCTTAGAAGCTTCTTCTTTTTCCCAAGTTCCTACATGTAAGAAACCTTTTTGTTCTAAGAATCTAATTTGTTTTGGTGTTGCTAAGCCATTAGCACGTCTTGTTTGTAATCTGTTTAAGATTAAAGAGGCTTTTCCTGCGTTTCCGACTTCTTCAGGATCAACACCTTGTTTCTCTAATGCTTCTTTTTGCTTCTCTGTAATAGGCTGCATCTCCCAACCGAAACTAGGTACGTAGTTGATTAAGTCTTCTGCATTAATAGACATCTCAAACTGCAATGGATCTACTAAACGTTGTTTCTTTCGTCTTTGCTCTGCTAATTGCTCTGCTAAGGCTCTTTCTCTTTCAGCTACAACATCTTCTGTAGCTTGTTGCTCTGCTTCTTCCAGGTCCATTGCATATCCGCCTTGCTCCATGCTCATCTGGACCATTCTGTTTGCTACGTCTTGAGAGTCTGTGATTAAATGTGCAGGTCTGACTAGTTCGTGTTTCTCTGTGTGCCATAGAAAATCTAAAAGCAATAAATCTTCTTTCCCTTTGAATAGCCTTGTTCCTCTACCTACCATTTGGCTATAAAGGCTTCTTACTTTTGTTGGTCTAAGTACCACAATGCAGTTAACGCTTGGGCAGTCCCAACCTTCTGTAAGTAGCATCGAGTTGCAAAGAACTTGGTATTTATCATTATCAAAGTCTTCTAAAATCTGATCTCTATCCTTACTTTGACCGTTAACTTCTACTGCGTTTAGACCTTTAGAATTAAGTATTTTTGTAAATTTCTTGCTAGTCTCTATTAATGGTAAAAACACAACTGTCTTTCTATCACTTGCGTATTTAACCATTTCTTCTGCTATATTCTCTAAGTAAGGATCTAGTGCAGTACCTAAACCATTGACGGCAAAGTCTCCTGCCTGTTGCTTTACTGTTGTTAAGTCAATGTCTAGTGGTATTGTTAATGCTTTGATAGGACTTAAAAAGCCTTGTTTTATAGCTTTTGGCAATGTGTATTCGTATGCTATTGAGTCAAAGTATTTACCTAAATTCTGCCTATCTCCACGGTCTGGAGTTGCTGTTACTCCTAATACATCTGCATCTTCGAAATAATCTAATACTTTTTGATAGCTATCAGATAGAACGTGATGCGCTTCATCAACGATTATGAAATCGTAATAATCTTTAGCATAAGCTTCTAATCTCTTATCGTTCATCATTGTCTGAACTGAGCCAACGGTTATTCTAAACCATGAATTTACTGCAGTATCTTCGGCTTTTTCAACCGCGCATTTTAAGCCTGTTGATTTTTCTAGCTTATCTGCTGCTTGTTCCAAAAGCTCCCCTCTGTGAGCTAACACCAAACACCTATCGCCTTTTTTAACTCTATCTTCAATTACTTTTGAAAAAACAATCGTCTTACCACATCCAGTAGGGAGTACTAAGAGAGTCTTTTTAACTCCCTTAGCAAACTCCTCGTGAATGCTAGACCTTGCTTCTTCTTGATAAGGTCTAAGTTTCATGTCAACTCCTAAAATTTCCCTGGACTCCAGGTCTGTTGCTTACTGTCCATGTCGTACACTTCGTAATTATCTGGCAAAATATAGTTATCTACGTTATTGTATGTATTACCTTTATATTCATTAACAACAAACTTAGCTTTGCCTTGTTTTCCAGCTACTGCATTCCAGTTCATTTTTAGAGGTTCGCCTTTTTTCTTTAGTCCAATAGCAGCGAAGAATGCTGATATTCTCCACTCAACTCTTGAATGCAAATATATATTGTCGATTACAGTCGCTTTACCTTCTGGTGTATCTACGTTTAAATAAACCTTTACCATGTTACATGGTGGCAGTCCATCAGCCTTAGAAGAGCCTTCATATCTACCCTTTTCTATCTCTTTTACTGTGAACTCATATTCTCCTGGCTTTAATGTGATGAACTCCTTAACATCTGCTGTAATCTCATCATCAAAAGCTAACTCTCTATCTACTTTTTGATCTGAAAATTCCATTTTCTAAACTCCCTTCTTTTACTTAATATCAAATGGATATTTCTCTTTTCTTATTTCTTTAATTAGATTAAAGACCTGATCCCATGCTCCAACTAATACACCGTTAATAAAGTCTTCTGGATAATCTGCGATTTTAGTATCTAATGGGAAATAACCGTTCTTATGAACTGCTTCTCTAATCTCATCTTCCTTAACATCGTTAACAAACATTAATTCAGCTAGATTAGTTGGGATCCCATCGTATTGTTTCTTATCTTCGGTCTTAGTTTCTTTTGCTTTTGCTTCTTCTATAGCATTTTCAAATTGCTCTATTTCTTCTTTAGGTACATCTTTTCGCTCTCTTACTGGTACGCTTACTTTTAAGTCTTCTTCAAAGATCTCTTTTAATGGCTCGTATTCCATAGGCAATTCTTCGTTAAGACCGTGTCTGTTTTTAGCGTCCCATGCAGGGTGGTGCGAGGTATACATCACTCTATGTCCACCAGTTGCTTTTGCTTTTTTAGTCTTTGAGTCGATAACAACATCTGTCTTAAAGTTGCAGAATAAAACCATGTCTGCCCATTCTTTTGTGATAGGCGCAGTTTTCTTTTCTAGCTTCAATTCCCATCTGTCATATGATCCCATCTCGTCTGGTTGCTCGAACTTACGCATTTGGGCGTGAGCTGTAATAACAACATTCAAGCCTGCTTTAACAACTTCATTTAAGGCTTCAAATAATCTTGCCCATTCTTCAGCTAAAACTGTGTAGCCTTTTCCATATCCTGGACTCTCAATTGAGCTCCAATTATTGACTGCACAAACATGATCTTTTAATAGTTTCTCTGCCCAGTCTGCTGTATCTATAACTAAAGTCTTTGCTATATCTGGATTTTGCGCTGCATATTTAACTTGTTGCAATAACATTGTCCAGGAACTAGGTTTCTCAAATCTCTTAACATCTAATTGTGCTGTCGAACCTTCTGTGTCTATAAATATAGGATTTGGAAACTTACTCGCTAAAGTTGATTTTCCTATTCCCTCTGGACCGTAAATAACTACCTTTTGTGCTCTTTTTATCACGCCTTCAAAAATCTTCATTAAAACTTACCTGCCTCCCATTTTTTATTTATTTCTTCAGCAATCGGAATTTCTTCCCCTTTTACATAACCATCTTCAATAATTAAACTGACCTCGTCTCCAGTTGAGACCCTTGTTGCTATTATTTGTAGACCTTCTTCTTTTGCCCAATCTCCAAACTCTTGTAATGACTCTAAGTCCATTTGTTCTAACTTATCCATCAATACGAACTGACAATCAGGTTTAATCGCTCTGACTATTGCTGTAGCAACTTTTAACTGTTCGCTTCCACTCATTGAGTCCCATTTATGACCTTTGTATGTAAGCTCACCTTCTTCTACGAATAAGCCTTCTAGTGGCAATTTCGCAGAATTCAATAAATCGTATTTGTTTTGTCTTATTTCTGAAATTAAAGATGTTAAGTTCTTATATTGCTCTCTATAGTCTTCTGCTTCCATCTCGGCTCTTTCTTTATCAAAATTAGCTCTTACTTTGATATTAATTTCTTCAATGTTATTGATTGAGTTTTCAATTTCTGCAGTAGACTCGTCTTGAAGCTCTGCTACCGTTTTCTTAGAAGTTTCTAAATCACTTATAAGCTGATTTTCATCTTCTATTAGCAACTTTCTTTGATTTTCGAGCTCTTCCATTTTTCTTGAGTTTTCCTGTAAAAGCTCTCTTGTCTTGCTTAGCTTTTCCTCTATTGACTTAGCTTCTAACCTTTTCTTTTGGTTCTCTCCATTCTTAGCTAAGATCATTTGCTGTTGCTTAATTAAATCTGTAGCGCTAACTAGTTCTTTTGGTGCATCAGGATAATAAGGCTGCTCTTTTGCAAACTTCTCTTTTTGGTCTGCTATCTGACCTATTGCATGCCTTTGGTTGTAGGTGTCTTGCT
The DNA here is from genome assembly GCA_947253875.1 of uncultured Fastidiosipila sp. Lineage (GTDB taxonomy): Bacteria > Bacillota > Clostridia > Saccharofermentanales > Fastidiosipilaceae > Fastidiosipila. The sequence goes on from CAMYAM010000014.1 coordinate 29,275, forward strand.
CTTGCTTTTCTAACTCAAATAGTTGTTCTCCCACTCCAATTATTTGCAATAGCGTATCTGCCTTTTCTTTGTTTGAGCTTTCCATGAATTTTGGTAAATTAAGCGCCAATTCTTCTATGAATGAATCGAGCAAAGCTTGACCTGCTTTTTGTCCTGATGGATCGATTACTTTAAGGTCGCTATTCTTGCCTTTTCTTTCAACAATCAATCCGTTGTCCATCTCAAGCTTTATGTTTGGTGGTAAAATGCTATCTTCTCTTTGAGCGCTTGTAGGTTTGAATTTGTTACCACCCAATGCCCAAGCTATAGAGTCTAAAACTGATGTTTTTCCTTGATTGTTTTTTCCACCTATAATTGTCAATCCGTCTTTGGTCGGCTCTATCTTGACCGCCTTGACTCTTTTTACATTTTCAATCTGTAAACTATTAATCTTCACTTAAGTACACCTCTTTTATCTCTGAATCAATAATTAATTTCTTTAAATTCTCAGTAGCTTTTGTTATCATAGGTACTAAAGAATTTATTATTTCTTGCATCTCTCTGATCTGGTCGCAAACCTCAGAGAGATTTGTTATTTCTTCCCAAATAGGGTCTTCTGGAATAAAGCAATAAACTTCTCTTCTCATCTATGCAGTCATCCTTTCTTCTATCTCTTTATTTATTTGCTTTCTCAGAACCTCATCACCTGCTTTCTTTTTATTAACTTGCTTCTTTAGCTCTTTGTTCTCATCTTGCAATTTCCAAAGCTCTTTTTGCATCACCTCCATCTGATTATTTGAATAAATTGCCCACAACACTGCTAACAATGTAATTGGCGCTGTAATCCATATAACTGCTGCTACTATCATGCTTATACCTCCTCTTTCTGTAGTCCGTATCTCTCTAATAGATATTTTTTAGGAACGTATGCTCTAATCGTTCTAAAATTCTGCCTTTCTAGCTCTGCGTTTAGCTCTCTGATGATTTGATAAGCTTTGCTATCTCCAACCTTTAGGATCTCTTTCACTTCGTTTTTGCCTATAAGCGAATCTAGCTCTTTCATATTGATTTGCTCCTTTCCTTTATTTGCTATAATTCAACTAGTAATGTTTTAGTTGAGGTGTTGTCTATGTCTAAATCTGATCCATTTGAAATGATTGCTAAAAGGAATCAAGTCCTAATTGAAAGTCTTACCAAATCTCTAAGTCCGGCAATTGAAGCAGCTAAAAGCTTTTCTACAATTCAATTTAAAAATTTAAATTTTTCTTATGAACAGGTCTTTGATCCACTGTTTAAGACATCAGAATTAGCTAATGCAATTTTTAAAAGCAATTCGAATCTACTAGAATCTATTAATCGATTAACTACCTCAATTAATAACTTTGACCATCTCAAAACTACAATTTCGCTTTCTGATTCTGTTTATAAAAATTCTGATATTTTCAAATATCAAACTGTAGTTACTGAAATACTGAACGACTCAGTCGTCTCTTCTAAAGAATTTTCGGATTACCTCACCGACAATATTCCAGACTATGTAGGCTATGGTCGCCCAGAAAAGAAACTTTCCCAAGCTTACGTTATTACACCCACACCCAGTACTAAGAAATATAGATTGTCCAAGAAAAGTGCTCTTAAATTTACTGTTCATTTTATTAAATACTCTCTTTCAATTTTCTGTATAGCAATACCTTTTTATTCTCCAATAGACCCTCTTCTTACTGCTATTTTGGTTGGTATTTTAGAAGGTTTTATATCAGATTCCGCCTCTTACTTTAATAACTTGATTGAAGAAAAGTATCCCGACTAAGTTTATTTCTATAACCTTATTCATACTTCCTATCCTTTC
>CAMYAM010000015.1 GCA_947253875.1 uncultured Fastidiosipila sp.
GTATTGATATCCGCAATGTTTGCTGATTATTTTAAATTAATTTTACAGCTTCGCAACAAATTAAAGCTTAAATATATCTTATGTGCCAAAAGCAATCGTAAATCTTCTAAATACTAAAATGCATAGACCGCGACACCAAGTACTGCAGCTACTAGAATAGTTTTCACAGCTGAAAGTTTTACTTTTGCAAAATATTTATATACAAATTTAAATACATACAAAGCACTCAATATAATTAATGCTTTAATATCAATTTTGAACCCTCCTAAAATATTTACAGACTCTAATAACATTATAATACCTGTCGCTAAAATGACACCAGATACACAAGCCTGTAAACCTTTGGTCGCTGCATTTACAAACTTATTTCCTAAAGTTTTTCTAAGAAACATTGCTACTACTAATAAAATTACAAAAGAAGGTATTGTAACCGCTATCGTTGCAATAAGAGCCCCCAGAATTCCACCTTGAGCACTACCAACATAGGTTGCTAAATTTACCATTAACGGTCCTGGTGTAGACTCTGCCACTGCAATCATATTAGTCAGTTGACCCGAGCTCATCCAGGCATTACTTTCAACAACATCACTGATTAGAGGTACAGCCGCATAGCCTCCGCCAAAACTGAACAAGCCTACAAGGAGAAACTCAATAAAAAGTTCTAAATAAACCACTATTTCTCCTCGCTTTCTTGCCCTTTATTAGCTACTTGATTTTCAACATCATTTTCAACATCTTTCTTTAACAAATACTCATCATAAATCGGCAAAATAATAGTTGTTAAAGCTGCACCTACTAGCATTAAGTTCACTGTTGATAAATTCCAATTACCAAAAGCTGAGAATAAAATAGCTAGGAAAGACAATATCGCAACTGCAAAAATCACTAAGTTACGTTGAAGCTTTCTAAACATATTAATCCCTGCATCAACAATAAGAACTGCAACGGCAACCTGAATTCCTTTAAATGCATTCTGTATCCATTGAATAGCCATAAACTGTTCAAAGAATAATGAAATTAAAAATATAATCACAAATGATGGCAAAATTACACCCAAGGTCGCTATCATTGCTCCAGGTAAATTAGCTTGTTTATTACCTACAAAGGTCGCACAGTTTATTGCAACTGATCCCGGTGTAGATTCAGCAATTATAGTAACATTGAGTAAGTCTTCGTGAGTAATCCATTTCTCCTTTTCCACGCACTCTTCCTCAATTAGAGAAATCATACCGTAGCCACCACCGAAACTAAATAAACCTATTTTTAAAAACTTTAGGAATAACTCCCAGAGCATAAACACCTAACTTTCTTTTTGTGTGAACGTATTTACCTTTTATGCGCACATTAATTTCTATAACTTTGACTCTGGATTTTCTGCAATATAATTCTCTAAATCCTCTAGCTTAAACTGGACTTTAAGTATGTAGGATAAATCTCTCCAAATTTCGTCCTTCCAAGACTTAGAGAACTCTTCATCGAAATGCCCATAGCCAACCAACATAATATCATTGTTAGGCAAACATAATACACCTGAATAGCCTGTATCTCCACCCTTTTCATTCTGGGTGTAGTCTCGTCCAAGAAGAAGTCTATATTCTTGTTTTGATTCACTGCCACCTTGCCTTGCAGATTCATAAGTTCCAACCCAAGCAATCCAGTCACCAGCTGCCCAATCCTTAGGATTTCTAACAATCTCCCTAAAGCTTAAAATCAACTTACCACTAACTGAGTCAAATACCGCCTTGTGTCGCTCCCCGGTCAAAGCTAAGCCCGTCTCTTGAGGCTCCGTCCAAGTTTCTCCTTCATCATAAGAGAAAAAGTATGTTGATGGAGCATTATGAGCTTGCGTTCTAGCAATTGCCAAGATCTCCTTGCTCTCTGGATTAGGATCTCTAATCAAACAAACTTCACAGATTTGATACTTATTTTCTAGCTCTCTATATTCACTAAGGTAAGGTCTAGGTTCTGACCATTTATCCATCCCCTCTTCGTCAAAACTCAAGTAAGAAATATAATTCTTAAAGTCATGTCCATTGTGATAGACCCCTATCCACTTATCCATATAATTCCCAGCTGCATCTTTTACTTGAATCAAACTCGACATAACAACTGTGGTAAAGTGTTTCTTTCCTTCTTCCAATTCTGGATAAAAACATTTTAATTCTGTCCAAGTTTCACCATTATCTTTAGAAATTGATGTGTAAAAACCTGAAGGTTCTTCTGGAGCCCAACCGGCACAGCCGCTAATTAGAATGAGATACTCTCTACCATCTGAGAAGTTCAATGTATAGATAGTAGGAGTTTCATAAGATTGTTCCCATGACTTTGGAGTGTCTGTTTTTTCTACAAAGGTCTTGCCATCATCATCAGAAATTCTCATGATAATAGGACCTTTACCATGTCCTTTTACATAGGCAAGAATTATCCTGCCGGTTTTTGTTTGCAGTAAATCAGGATGTGCTAAATACTGTCTATCTGTGCCAGGAGATTTTTCTATAACATCTTTATATCTTGTTGGAACCTGGAACATATTAACTCCAGTGTTGTCGACCAAACCTAAATCTAATGCTCTATTTTTACCTAATTTTTCTAACATATTTACCCTCTTTTTATGATTATTCTAATTTTACATCAATTCTACTATCAAACTAGTTCTACTAATCGTTTATTAATACTATCCATATAATCTCTGGCAGTTTTTAAATCTTTAAATTGATTCTCATTACTAATTGCATGCAACAAATTCATATAAATATTATATAGTTGCAGACAAAGTAATTCATTGCCACTCAAGCTCTCTAGATTCTTGGTAGATCCATACCCTTGCCAAAATTCTTCTCTATCCATCCAACCAGCTGCAAATTCAAATAGAGAATCCCCTATCATAGTTCTATCCAAATCTATCAAATGAATGCCGTTATCATTAAAAATAACATTCGCTGCCCAGAGATCGCCATGAATAATTGAGTTTTTCTCTCTAGAGTCTAAAATTTCTCTATTAACTTCAAATGCATTTATAAGTTCACCTAAGTTCACATTACTCTTAAGTTCTGGACCTGCATTTTCTAAAACATTCTTAACCGAATATATTAAAAATTCAGCCCAAGATGTAAAGCTCTTCTTTTCCACACAGAAGAGATAACCGCAATAATTAGTATCAACTTTATGTGAATGCATCTTCTTGATAACTTTTCCTAATGCTTCCAAAAGATTTGAGTTAATTGCATCGTCTTTGGACTCATCATTCCATAACTGCTCACTCAAAACTTTACCCGGTATAAATTGTCCTATACTATATTCTTCTCCATCTATTACACCAAGTTCAAAAAAGTCAGCTACAGGCACCTTATATTCTTGCATTAATTTATATGCTAAACCCTCATTAGACATAGCAAGCTGCTCAAAATACATTAAATTATGCTTTTCTGGACTTATCCTAATGATAAACTCAGGTGCATCATCGACCATAGCAATATACGATCTATTAAATGTACCACCAGAAATATTCCTAAAGTTCAATTTAGAAATATTTGGAAAGTGCTTTGCTAAAATTCTTTGCAAAATAATTTCATCTGAATCTATAGTCATATCACACCTCAACTAATTTTCTTTATTTTACTATTCGCAAAAAAGATTTTCAAAAACATCTGTATATAATTTTACTTATTTCCTTTACAATTAAAATCAACTTAATAAAATGACTAGGAGATAAATATGTTAGAACTTAATAATAAATTTTTGCAACTAGAAATCAATCCACATGGAGCTTACATCACTTCATTTAAGGCTGGAGATCAAGATATTTTCTTTCCAAAAACTCAGCTAGATTACAGTGGTACTAGCAAAAATCGTGGTGGATCTCACGTGTGCTTACCTCAATTTGGAGCACCTGGTGAATTCAATCTTATGAGCCATGGTTTTGGTAGAGAAATTCCTTGGCAAGTTGTATCACAAACTGAAGATAATTTAACTCTTCTAGCTGATAGAGTTACAGGCGAATATGAGGATCTAGAATCTAGACTAAGCTTTGCTCTAGTTGACTCTGAGCTAGAAAGTATTTTGTCTGTAAGAAATAATGGAGAAAACCCATTAGCCATATCTCCTGCCTTCCACCCATACTTCAATGTAGCAGGTCAAGAAGAGATTAAAATTGATGGTGAAACAATTGATATCACTGACGATAAATTTGCGGATTCAGTTTATGTAAACAGCCCTAAACTTGTTGAAACAGACTTATTTAACCTAGAGTTGGAGTACGAAAGCTTACCTGTTACTGTACTCTGGACAGACAAAAAAGCTGATTACTTCTGCATTGAACCTACCTATAATTCAATCAGCTTCTCCAAAGGTGAAGGATATCTCACCCTAGGAGCTGGTGATTGTGCAACCTTCAAATATAAAGTTACGGTAACAGTAAAATAATTCAAAAACATTAACTTCTAAAAATATGGAGGAGATTATCAGAACTAAAATGGAAACTACAAGTAAGCAATTAAATTTCAAAATCAACAAAAGCAAAATTGTCTTTATCATATTAAGCAGCCTAATCGTCTGCTTTGCGATAGCATCTCTGGATTTAGTTTTTCACTTGTCCTACGTACCCAAATCAGCGATAAAAATCCTTCTGTTTATTCTGCCAGTTTTCTTGTATAAATTAATATTTAAAAAATCATATCTCGCACAACAGCTTAAAAACACTAACAAAAGAAATTTGAAAATTTCAGCATTAATAGCAGTTGGAGTCTCTCTAGTTATTATTGGTGCGTATTTGATTTTTAAAGACTTCATTTCAGCTGAGAATATTAGAGATAATTTAGCCAAAAGAGAAAACATTGATGCAAATAATTTCTTGTATGTAGCCTTGCATATCGCTTTCGTAAATTCACTCTTAGAAGAAATTTTCTTCCGTGCATTTGTTTTCTATTACTTGAATAAACTAAACTTAAGAATTTTTGCTTATATTTACAGCAGTCTTTTGTTCTCTTTGTATCACGTTACAACAATAGCTGCTTGGTTTGATTGGTGGCTCAATCTCATTATTATTGTCTCACTATTTGTCGTTGGCCTTATTTTTGATTACTTCTGTGAAAAATCTAATAGCTTCCTGGCACCATGGTTCTTACACATTGTGGCAAATCTAAGCATCAACGGAATCGCTTGGTTTAGTATTTTGTAAATGCAAAAAGCCTCCTTTAATAAGGAGGCTTTATTTTCTCTACTTTTAATTAAACAGAAAACTAAATTAATCTAAATCTAATTCTGCTAAAACACTCTTCATAGTTTCAGCTGAGTCACGCAATTTAGACAACTCATCTGCTGTATAGTTAAGCTCTAATGATTTAACACCCTCACGAGAAATTAAAGATGGCATGCTAATTGCCAAACCTTCTAAACCATATTCTCCATCCATTACACTAGAAACAGGCATAACTTTGTTGGAGTTTGTATATATAGCCTCAACAATTCTTGTTGTTGTCATTGCTATACCATAGTTTGTTGTACCCTTCTTGTCGATAATTTCATAAGCAGAGTCTCTAACTTGTTGATAAATATTGGCTTTTAATTCGTCTGTTAGATCAATACCTCTTACTTTAGCAAATTCGTCAACTGGAGTACCGTGAACAGTAACTCTACTCCAAGCTGGGAATGAGCTATCGCCATGTTCTCCAAGAATATCTGCACTAATTGAAGCTGCATTAACTTTTAATTCTTTTGAAAGCAAGTAAATAAATCTAGATGAATCTAGAACTGTACCTGAACCAATAATTCTTTCTTTTGGCAATCCTGATAGTTTATATGTTACATAGGTTAAGATATCTACAGGGTTAGCAACAACTACTATGTATCCTGAGAATCCTGTTTCCATAATTGCTGGAACGATTGACTTGAAGATACTTGTATTCTTCTTAACTAAATCCAATCTTGTTTCTCCTGGTTTCTGAGCAGCACCAGCAGTAATTACTACGAAACCTGCATCTTCAACATCTTTCTCATATGATCCAGCATAAACTTTAACTGGTTTTGTTGCCAAAACTGAACCGTGAGCAATGTCTAGTGCTTCACCTTCAGCTTTTTCTTGGTTTGCATCAATAATAGCAATTTTGTTAAATAGACCTGAGTTCATAATTCTAAATGCTGTTGCAGAACCAACGTTACCTGCACCAATTACAACTACTTTTTGTAAGTTCATAAGCGTTTCTCCCTTTACTATTTTTTCCAAAGATAAAATAGTTCTCTTGACTAAATTTGTCAATGATAAATTTCACTAAATTTTAAAATGATATTGTAGTTTATCCACTTAATTAGCTTTTTAATCCATAGAGTAAAGAACCATCATTGAGAGTCCTGGAACAGTCACTTGTGAATCCTCTATGGTCTCTAAAACTTCAGTGCCTGCTTTTTTATCATCTACTACTACATTCCAATTATCAACTTTGGGCAATTCAAATTTATGAGCTTTCGTATTCGCGTTATATGCAACTACTATGTTTTTCCAACTATCTTTATTTGCATGCAAACGCAACTTAAATACTATAAATTTATCATCTACCTCTAAGAACACCAAGTGCTTCTTAATTAGCTCAACATCATTCATCCTAAATGCAGGATGCTCTTTTCTCAACTTGATTAAGCCTTGATAATATTTTGTAACCTCTAAGAATTTATCCTTATTTCCCCATCTAAACATGTTGACATAATCTGGACTCTTATATGTGTTATGATCCCCAAATTTGGTTCTCAAGAACTCATCTCCACCATAGATAAATGGTATACCCTGACTTGTCATAACAATACCATTGGCCAAAAGACTTCTTCTGACGCATTCATCTGCTAAAACATTATCAAAATCTACACTAGCATATGGATTGGCAGCTAAAACTGCAGTTTCTACATCACCATATTTCTCTAAAGTTTCGCCAAATAATTGTCCATCTAGGATTTGAATAAAACCAGCTTCCTCATCCAAATCTTGAGTCTTAACAATTTTATCCCACATATTTAAGTTATCATGAGCAATTACATAGTTAATAGATTCACTAGGTTTAGCTGTGAAATCTCTGTATGATCCTTCAACTCCACGAATAATATTAACCTCTTCGCCACTTGCACCTGTAGCAAAACCTTGGCTAGCATCATCACTTCCGCCTTTAATTGCGTTACGCAAGTTGTCATTAAATACTGAGAAACCGTTATTAGTTTGAGTACCTTTTAGTGCTTGTTGATCTATTGGCAAAGCTGAGACATTTCCTGTCCAAGGTTCACCTAAGAAAAGAATACTTGAATCAATCTCTGTATGAACTTTTCTAACAATTCTCTTCATGGTCTCTCTATCAATTAAGCCCATCAGGTCAAAACGGAAACCGTCAATTCCGAATTCTTCTATCCAGTATAAAATTGAGTCTAGGATAAATTTACGAACCATTGGAGCTTCACTAGCGATCTCATTACCACAACCAGAACCATTTGTATAAACGCCTTCATCGGTTTTACGATAATAATATCCTGGAGCAATCTTTTCAAAAGGACCTTCGTCAATAGAGAAAGTATGATTATAAACAACATCCATAATGACACGCATGCCAGCATCATGGATTGCTTGAATGGCAGTTTTTAATTCTTTTATTCTTGCAATAGGATTGGGTGAATCCGTAGAATATGAGCCCTCTGGAGCATTATAATTCTGTGGATCGTAACCCCAGTTATAATCTTCAGGATCGTAATGCAATTCGTTAACAGTTACATAGTCATATATCGGTAAAAGCTGCACGTGAGTTACACCTAATTCAACTAAGTGATCCAGACCTGTGCTGTTCCCACCAGGAGTCTTGGTGCCTCTCTCGGTTAAAGCTAAATACTTACCCTTGTTCCTCATGCCAGAATCAGGACTTATTGAGAAGTCTCTGATGTGCATCTCATAAATTATCGCATCTGTTGGACTATTAAGTTCTGCTCTTCTATGTGGATCCCAGTTATCTGGATTAGTTTCTGCAAAATCAATTATTGCACCTCTATGTCCATTTGCTGAAAGTGCTTTGGCATATGGATCAACAGCATAATTTATTTCACCCTCTGGCAGTTCCACTCTATACATATAAAACTGTCCTTTGAGATCTTCTGCAACTGTAATTTCCCAAACCCCAAACTCTTCCAACTTCATTGGAAGCTTCGCGGTATAATCTTCATGGCTAACTAATAGACCTAAGTCATCATATTTACCTGCATCCCTATACAATACAAGTTCAACATTTATAGCAGTTGGGGCAAAAACTTTAAAAGTACTTTTACCTCGGCTATAAGTACAACCCAAGTCATTCTTCTTATAAAATTCTTTTTTATTTTCTTTTCTCATATGCACCCGTCATTACTTAAATTCGCTCTTATTCTAACAGAAAAATTTAAAATTGCATCTAAGAAATCACGGCTTTATTACTTAAATCAATTATATTCACAAAAGAAAACTGGATCTTTTATAAGACCCAGTTTTTGGCAGCTTAAGATTGACATTTTTTAGCGTTATTTCTTAATTTTGTAAACTTTGTAAGAGTACGCCGGCATTTCTACTACTGTATCTTTAGAAAGCTCTTGTTCGGATAAAATGTCGTAAGCACTTTCAACTAAATTAAATTTAACGTTTTCATTATTATGATTAGCAATGAAAATAAATTTACTTTCTTCGTTCTCACGTACACTAGCACCAACTCCCTCAGGAAGTTCTATTGCTAATGATTTCATATTTTCGTTAATAAACTCTTTATAGAAGTCATCATAGAAATCTTGTTCCATTACTGTAGCAAAGTAGTAAACTTTACCCTCACCATAAGAATTAACTGTTACTGCAGGGCTTCCAGCATAGAAATCCTCTCCATACTTATAAAGTGCTTCTGCTCCCTCTAAGTGTAGGAGATCACAGAACCATTTAGCCTCATAGGATTTACCTTCTCCAGCTTTAACAATCTTATTGAATTGTGAATCATAGAGAGAGTCTGTTTCTTCCGCCCAGATACCTGCAATCTCACGCAAAGGTCCAGGTCTGCCATTCATATATGCTAGTTGATCTTCATTTACTACACCTGTGAAAGGTCCAGTGATAAAAGTACCGCCACGAGCAACAAATTCTTTAATTCTCTCGGCTAGGTCTTCTGAAACCATGTAGAGTAAAGGAGCAATCAAGACATCGTACTTATCCAAGTCTTGTTCCATATCAATTGCATCAACACCAATTCCCTTGCTCCAAAACGGGAAGTAATGGTTAATACACATCTTGAAGTACTCTTTACGATTTTCATTTAGACCTTGAATATCATCTATTGCCCATCTATTTTCCCAGTCATAAATGATAGCTACTTTTGCGTCTACATTTGCACCTACTAGATCATCTAATTTACTTAAATCTTCGCCTAGGCCTTGGATCTCCTTGAAAATTCTAACATCTTTACTTGGATAGTGGTCAATTAAAGCACCATGGAATTTCTCAGATGCTCCCAAACTCTTTCTAATTTGGAAATATTGAACAGAGTCTGCACCGTGAGCTACAGCTTGCATACTTTGAAGTGCAATCACTCCAGGTTTAGGCAAACGAGAAACTTCTTGCCAGTTGGTTGCACCAGGACAACTCTCCATAAGCAGGAATGGTTTATCTAGAAGACTTCTATTAATATCATGAATAAAATCTCTTCTCGCCCCTTCAATCGCATCGCTATTAGTCTCATTGTGCCAATATGGATAGTTATCCCAAGATACGATATCTAAGTATGGGGCAAACTTCCAATAATTTAGGCCTTCTGATGGATTCGGGAAATCATGGAAATTAGTTGTAACCGGTCTATCTGGTGTAATTTCCTTAACAGCTTCAACTTCCATACGATAAAAATCAACTGTCTGGTCTGTAACGAATCTTCTCCAATCTAGATTCAATCCATCTAAGGACCAATCACCTATAGGAGTAGGAGAGTGAATCTCATCCCATTCATTAAAGGTATGTCCCCAGAATCCAGTCCACCAGGCACGATTTAGGGCATCAATATTTTTATACTTATTTTTCAACCATTCTCTGAATGCTTCTTGACAAAGATTGCAGTGACATTCTCCTTCATATTCATTACTAATATGCCAGAGAACAACTCCAGGATGATCCTTGTAACGTTCTGCTAATTTTTGATTAATTTCTTTAACTTTGGCTCTATATATTGGCGAAGTGAAACAATGATTATGTCTTTCGCCAAACACTTGTTTAACTTGGAATTTATCAGTTCTCAAAACTTCAGGGTATTTCTTTGCCAACCAAGCAGGTCTAGCTCCACTAGGTGTTGATAAGAAGACCAAAATTCCATTATCGTACAATTTATCAATCGCTTCGTCTAACCAAGAAAAATCATATACACCTTCTTGTGGTTCTATTGCTGACCAGGAGAACATTCCCATTGAAACAACGTTTACGTGGGCTGCTTTCATCATCTCAATATCTTCATCCAAAGTTCCTGGACGCCAGCGCCATTGATCTGGATTATAGTCACCACCATGTAAAAATCCATTCTGCCAGAGCAGACTTAAATTCTCTTTCGCCATTATAATCACCTTTCTTATTTAATTAAATTTTTGGAAGTTTTTTCTCCTAAACGTTCCAATAAATCAGTTATACGTACACCAACAAAATCATCAATTAAAATATCAGCTTCAGGTAAATTCTCTTCTGAGCCAACTCCAATTGCCAACATACCAGCATTATGAGCAGCTTCAATTCCTGAGAAAGAATCTTCAAATACAACACATTCTTCATTAGCAAGACCTAAAGCCTCCGCACCTTTAAGGAACACTTCAGGATCTGGTTTAGTTTTGCTTACTGAATTTCCATCAATAATCGCATCAAAATATTTAGTAATTTCAAGTCTTTCTAAAATAATCCTACTATTTTTGCTAGCACTACCTAGGGCAATTTTGTATCCCTTTTCTCTTGCATCAATTAAAAAATCTTCAACTTCTGGAAATAGTTCATTTTTTTCTAATTTATTTATATAGGATAAGTAAACATCATTTTTCTTAGTAACGTAATGAATCTTCTCTTCTTCACTCATTTCCTTGTCACCAATTTCAAGGATAATGTTAAAGCTATCCATTCTACTAACACCTTTAAGACGCTCATTGTCCTTCTCGGTAAATTCAATTCCTAGTTCTTCTGCAATGTCTTTCCATGCAACATAGTGATACTTAGCTGTATCTACTAACACACCATCCAAATCAAATAATAATCCTTTAATCATAATGACCTCCTTGATTAACATTTTCCAAAACAACCTTTCTCAATTCGCTTGGACTATATCCTGTCTTATTCTTAACTGCAGAAGAGAAATACGTGTCACTATTAAAACCACACATATAAGCAATATCTGCAATAGAAAGCTCCATATTAAAGAATAATTGTTTTGCTTTTTCTAACCTGTATTCGAAAAGATAATCGGAAACACTCTTGTGAGTTTTTTCTTTAAAAATCTTACTAGCATAATCCGGACTATAAATCCCCTGCTCTGCTATCTCGACAACATTAATGTCTCTTTGATAATTATTTTTAATAAAATCAATCATTTTGCTTACTTGGTAACTATACTTGTCTACCGCCACTGATTGTTCTTGGACATCGTCATTGTAAAGTGCATACAAAATGTTATAAAAAGCCGCATTGGCTCTCAGATGCCAAGTATCATCTAAAGTCAGATAAGCTTCATATATTTTTTGAAATTGTTCCCTGAAATATTCTTTATCGTGCACCCTTATTATATCTGGCAACTCATAACCTTCACCAAGATCTATATCAGGTCTTATATGTTCCGGGTAATGCAAAGTTCCATCATAGAGTCTCCAATAACTACTCTTATTCTCATAAAAAGTCCCAGGCCAATCGTAATCTAAACGAGTTTCCCAATCTAAGTGAATCCAGAAACTTTCACAAGGGTTTTCCTTGTCCCTTATATATCTATGTGGCTGATTTGGTCTTATAATAACCATAGTACCAGCATTTATCTTATGTTGAACCCCATCCAAAACTATATACCCAGACCCCTGAATTACATAAAGTATTTGATGATCATAAATCAATCTATCTCTATGTGGCCAATCATCACTTCCTTGCATACCTGCAAGTCGGATGTATGGACTTAAACTAAAGATTTTATCCAACATAAAAAAGTTTTTGTCCCTCCTAGCTCTCTAAATTTTAATTTACTACTACATTTATCTATTCATTCCTTGTTTCATCTTGCTCTGGTATAAGAGGATCTGCATACTCAGGCTCATCAGTTTCTAACTCATCACCTGGCTCTGATTTGAAGCTCATCAGAACTGTAGCCAAAATGATCATAGAACCACCAATAACTAGAGTCATTGTTAACTTTTCTAACCCTAGAACAACTGAGAACATGCTCCCAAAAAAACCTTCCAGTGCCAAAATAACACCAGCATAACTTGCAGAAACATATTGCTGTGCTTTCGTCTGCAACATATAGCATAAGCATGTTGAGAAGGCCCCCAAGTAAATTGCTGCCAAAAGTCCTTTTTTGAAATCAAATCCTGGCAAAGTTTGCATATCAAATAACATTACAATAATGGATAAGACTGCTGCAGTAGTTATCTGATAAAAGTTAACTCTGAGAGCATTTGTATTTTCTCCTGCCTTTTCTAAATAGGAAATATGCAAAGCAAAGAAAAATGAACCTAATAAAATAATCCAGTCTCCAACTCCAAGACTAAAGCTTCCACCCTCGATACTTAAGACAGCAACACCGCCTAAGGCTAAAATTGCAATAAGAATAGTTTTAATACTAGGCTTATCTCCATTAACAGCCCAACTTATGAAAGGAACCATAACCACATTAGTTGCTGTGAAAAAGGCTGCGAAAGAGACTGAAGCACCTGCACTTTGACCATATGTTTGGGAGTAGAAGGCAGCAAACAAGACTAACCCTGCTATGCTGCCACTTATTATTTCTTTTTTACTACTCTCTTTAATTTTCCTTCCGATTACTACTAGCATAATTAAACTAGCAAGAGTGAATCTGGTAGCCATCATCTGACTTGTACTCCACTTGGCATCAATCAGAACTTCAGTTGCAATGAAGCCTGATCCCCAAATTATAGCAACAGCCAACAAAGCTAATGTACCAAAACTTTTATGTTTAAGATCTTTTTCCATATCCTAAATCCCTTCTAATTCTAACCATGACTAGGAATATTTTATTTATATTTAATATACTAGCTGGAACGACACTAACTATAGTTAGCCTGCAATTTCAACTTCTTTCAATTCGCCATTGTAGTAATAATTTAATTTTTCATTTGTATCTGAACTTACAACTATATCATCATGAGTTAATTTGACTGTCAATAAAGCTCCTCTATATACAAATCTAAACTCTAACTCTGACCATTCTTTTGGTAGATTAGGGTCGAAGTGAATCTCGCCATTCTTGAACACTGTCAAACCACCATAGCCAAATACTACAGCTTGCCAGGTACCGCCCATCGCTGCTGCATGAAGACCCTCACGAGTATTGTTATTTTTGTTTTCTAGATCTATATAAGTGGTTCTCTCTAGATATTCATAAGCTAATTTATCATTTCCTGTATGTACACCCATTAAGCAGTAAATACTTGGACTTAATGAAGAACCATGCATAGTTCTCTTCTCGTAATACTCGAAGTTTCTTCTCTGAACTTCCATTGGGAAAATATCTCTAAACAAGAACATCAACATAACAATATCTGCTTGTTTCAAGATAGTTGTCTCTTCGCGTGGATACTTCTTGAGTTCTTCTGGCCAGAGAGGCATGTTGTTATCATTATATTCGTAAATCTCTTTATCGTGTAACTTGAAGTAACCTTCAAATTGCTCTATCAATCCATCTTCAACAGCTTCTGGAACATAAATTAGCTCTGCTGCTTCCAACCATTTGTCAATCTCTACTGGATCGAAGTTGACTTTCTTTGCAACTCTAGCATAGATTTCTGGTCTATCCACTTGAACATTCTTCAACTCTTGTGCTGCATATTGCAATGACCAACGTGTCATATAATTTGTGAAAGTATTATTTGAGACATTTTCATGCCATTCATCTGGACCAGTAATACCTGTAATCTCAAATCTTTCTTGAGCAGCATTCCACTCTAATCTAGACAACCAGAATCTAGAAGTTTCAATTAGCATTTCAATTAAATTATTGTAGAAATACTCATCATCACCAGTATAAAGATAATACTGCATTCCACCATAGATAACATCAGCAGTTACGTGAACTTCTTCATCTGCAACTGTACAAGGTTCTACTGAGCCATCATAGAGAATTGTCCACTCAGGACATTCTTCATCACCTGTATCTGCAGATTGCCATGGATATCTAGCTCCCTGACCACCACGCTTCTTAGCATTACGTTTAGCACCTGGAAGCATGTTGTATCTATATTCAACAAGATTTTTTGCAATTTCTGGAAATACTAGACTGAAGAAAGGTAACATAAATAATTCTGTATCCCAGAAAGCATGCCCACCATATTCTTCACCGTGCATCAATTTTGGTCCTAAGTTAGTCATGTTATCACGTGGGTTTGGAGTTCCCATTAAGTGGAAAATATTGAAGCGCAAACCTTTTTGCATCTTCTCATCACCAGTAACTTTGACATCTGCACGCTTCCACATTTCAGCATAAATTTCTCTATTTTTTTCCAAGTGATGTTCGAAACCTTCTTCTATAGCAACTCTTAAATCGTGCTCGCTGACTTTTCTAACATCAAATCCATCTTTCTCTGCTGCTACTGCTGCAAACTTATCAATAACAATTGTTTGTCCTTCTTTTGGCTTAGCATCAAAGAATTCGCATGCCACTTCTCCAAATGGTTTAAATTCTCTATTAGTTGAAATTTCTTCACCATTTAAACCACTCATTCTAACAGCTGCAGTAGTACATACCGCTTGCAAGAAATCTCTAGTCTCTGTGAGGACACCTACACCATCGCCACCTAATGAGAATACATCTCTTACAGTTAAATGTTTAACTCTAAAACGTGGATAGTCTAAGAAGTTAGTTACAGTAGCATCAATAATGTTCTCAAACTCAATTACTTCCTCATAGTTTAAAGGTGTAATGTAGTATCTAAATCCACCAACGGTTTGATGTTCTCTACTCAAGTATTTAACTATTTCAACTTGAGTTTTGCGTCCTTCTCTAGATTCATGTATATAGTGTTTTGCCACTAAACCATTTTTTAGATCAAGAACTCTAATGTAGTCTGAGATTCCTTTTCCGGTTTCCAAAGCTATTGGTTCTAAAGAAACATACATCTTAAGTTTCGCCCAGTCTGGCGTATTAACGAGTTCTCTTTGGTATGCTTCAGATCTATCAAATACTCCATGTACATAATGTGCAGGCAATGATTTCAATGAGAATCCTTCTTCATGAGCTCCTCTAGAACTCATTTTTCCGGAGGTTAAAGCAAAAATACTTTCATTTTCGTAGTTTGCCAATCTATCGTAGTTCTCCTCTACATGCAACCACTCATCTTCAGACAAGTATTTACGTACTTCTTCACTAAATCTATTCTTATAGATATTCGCCATTATTATCTCCTTCTAATTGTTTTGAATTTCATCTTCATTTATTTTTATTTTGTGCTTCACACTGGGCAAAAATTAATCAATCAGTCTATTAACCTTTAACACCACCAGCTGTGATACCTTCCACCATTTGAGCCTGGCCTAGTAGGTAAACTGCAATAGGTACCGCACACATAACAACTGCTATACACATTGTTGGAACAATTGCATTTTCATGCACACCTTTGAAGCTAGCTAATCCCAAGGCCAAAGTATATTTATCTCTACTATTTAAGAATACCAATGGTCCAAGGTAGTCGTTCCAACAGGTTACGAAAGTCTGAACTGCAACAAGTGCCAAAACTGGTTTCATCATTGGCATGTAGATTTGGCTATAAATTTGCCATTCATTAGCGCCATCAATCTTTGCTGCTTCTGAAAAATCGTTTGATACTTGCTCAACATACTGTCTCATTAAGTAAATGTAATATGCAGAACCAAATAAAGCTGGGACAATAAGAGGTTTCAATGTGTCAATCCAACCTAACATATTAAATTGCATATATTGAGGGATAACTGTAACATCCCAAGGCAACATCATTGTTCCTAACAATAGCATGAATAAGAATGTTTTACCCTTAAAATCAAACTTTGCAAATGCATATGCTGCTAATGAACCTGAAATTACTTGACCCAAAATATTTAAGAAGCTAATTAACAATGAGTTGAATGTATATAGCCCAAATGCTTGTGAATTCCATGCATCAACGAAGTTATGCAATTTCCATTCACTTGGCCAAATCTTTGGTGGGAATGTCATTACCTCTGGTTCAGGTTTAACTGCAGTCAGCATCATCCAAACGAATGGGAAAATAAAGGTAATTGATACTATCGCAGCAATTACAAAGAAAATTACTTTTGTAGTCTTAGAAGTTTTCATTATTTCTTACCTCCTTTTTTACTGGTATAAACCCAGAAATCTGAAGATTTAAAGACTAGCGCTGTTAATATCATGATAATAATAAACATTACCCAGGCGTTAGCTGCTGCATAGCCTAATTTATGTTGCTTAAAGGCATTATCATAAACGAAGAGTCCGTACATATAAGTTGATTTTAGTGGACCACCTTTAGTTAATAACATAACTAAATCTAAACTTTGTAAAGTTGTAATAATTGAAGTAACTGTATTAAATAAGATAGTTGGTGTAATCAACGGTAAGGTTACACTAAAGAATTGTCTAACCTCGCTTGCGCCATCTATAGTTGCTGCCTCATAAACATCTAGTGGTACACCTTTTAAGGCTGTATAGAAAACAAGCATTAATGAACCAACACTCCAAATAGATGCCATAATTAAAGCTGTAAATGCAGAACTTGGATTATTTAGCCAATCTGGGCCCTTAACTCCAATTAATGACAATAAGTAATTGATAATACCAAATTCAGAGTTTAACATCCAATTAAAGATAATTGAGACGGCAACACTTGAGATAACAGTTGGCAAATAGAATGCCACTCTGAATACAGTTGCTCCCTTAATGTTTTTGCTAATTATCAGTGCAAGTACTAATGCTAGAACTAATTTCAAAGGAACGAAGATTCCAGTAAATACCATTGTAATTTTTAGTGATGACCAGAATTGTGGATCTTGAGTAAGCATTGCCACATAGTTATTTAATCCAACAAATTCAGGTGAGCCTATTACTGGCCAATTGAAGAAACTCATTATTAATGACATGAGCAATGGACCAGCAGTAAATAATAGTAAGCCAATAAACCATGGTAATAAAAACAGATATGGCGCTGATCTACTATATAGTCTATTCTTTTTGGCGACTTTACCTCTCGACATATTAAACTCCTAATTTATTAATAAGATTTGCCCGATATAAATCGGGCAAGATCTTTGTTTTTTAATCTTTTGATTATTTTTTACTACCTTTTATTAATGTTCCGCTTTAGATGCAACTTCGTCAAACGCTACTTTTGCATCAACTGCTGAGTTCTTATTTAAGATTTGCTCTAGAGCTAATCCTATATCGTCAGAAATGTTTGACCATTGATCTGTTGCTACAAATGATGCAGGCATATGCTCTGCTGAACGCTCTAGCATTTTGTAGAAATTAACTGTAGCTTCTGATTTCTCAAGTCCCTCTGATTCAACAACTGATTTCAAGACTGGTAACTCGAAGCCGATTCTTTCTTTGTTTAATTCTTCACTTGTCCAATATTTAATAAATTCCCAAGCAGCTTCTACATTCTTAGAATCTTTAGAAATACCTAAACCTGAACTACTTACTATACTTTGTGATTTTTGCTCGCCGAAGTTTGGTAATAATGCTATACCATATTTAATTCCTGATTCGTTCAACGCGTTTACTGACCAAGCACCATTCATGAACATACCAATCTTACCAAGTTTGAAGTTTTCTTCACCGTAGTCATTAGTTCCTACTGCTGCACCTTCCTTGATCATTTCTTGGAAGAATGCAAATGGTTTAGTTGTTGCTTCAGAATTAATTACATTCTTCATATTTCCATCTTTGTCTGAGAAAGCTCCACCATTTGACCAAGCAAACATTTCTTGATCATATGGATCTGGTTTAATAGGAATTGCTAATCCATATGTGCTATCATCTAATGCTGAGATTTTTTCTGCAGCTGCTTTTGCATCTTCCCAGGTCCAGTCGCCTGTTGGCATCTCTACACCAGCTTTTTCAAATAGGTCTTTGTTATAGTACATAACGTGTGTTGTAAATCCTACTGGAATACCATAAACATCATCACCGATCTTATTATAGTTCCATAAAGTCTCGTAGAAATTATCTTTGTATTCTTTACCTTCTTTTTTGATTAAGTCATTTAAAGATAATAAAGCTTTGCTATATTTTGGATAGTTCCACATATACATAACATCTGGTGCATCTTTACCACCCATTGCTGCTGTTACTTTTGTGTCATAATTATCGCCATAAGCTTCCAAACTTACTTCGATTTTGTCATTTTCCTTATTAAATCTATCCACTCTCTTTTGTTGGTCAGTTAAGTCTTGGGCGCTATCCCAAGTTGCAAATCTGATTTTCACTTTGCCGTTGCTAGAACCGCCTGAGTTGTTACAAGCTACCAAAGAAAATGCTGTAGCTATTGTTAGAGCAATTGCTCCTGCTTTTTTGATAAATTTCATACATACCTCCCAAAATTAATGAAATTTGTGCAAATACTACAACCTATAATTGGGTTCCTTCACCAATTTATAAGGGTCCAAGGTTAAATTATCTTTTTGACAGTGGTATTAATCTAACTGCGTTTTTAAATTGTGTAATTTAACCAATCGTTTAAGTAGAATTTAGCATATAGTGCAAGCATTAAAAATTAAATTTCGCGTTATTATTTTAAGATAATCGCTATTTAAGGTGTTTTACTAAAATATTGGCGGAAATATTAAACACCCTTATGTGCAATATGCACAATAAGGGTGTTTACCAATTGTCTATAATCACAAGGGTCTATTAAAAACCCTTAGAATCTACTTCTAATTATTATTTATTAAACTTGAGATTCTATCTTTCACAACCTCATTCAATTCTAATAGCTTAGATTTACCAGATGTTCCTTTTGGATATTGTTTGAAGGTGACATTGGATCCAAGAACGGATTTAATAACGTCTTTAACATTCTCTTTGTTTGTAAGTAATTCAAGTGCTTTAAATAATCTTAAATCTTGTAAAGCTTCATAGAAAACACGTCCTCTAATTGAGTCCAATGCTTCTCCTTTGATTCCTGGATAAACAAGATAGGAATCCCCACTTACAAAGCCATTCATGGCATCACCTGTAACATATGGGTTAATCAGATGTCTTGAGAATTGAGAGTTGTAGAAGTTAAATCCCCATTGCAAGAAACCTTCTATGTCATATAGATACATCTGTGCACCTATAATTCTATTTCTAGCGGAAGGCATTGATATAATTCTATTACTTACCTCTAAAACCTGACCACAACAATAATATGTCCATAGATTCTCTACTTTATTCTCCAAAAACGGCTCAATTTCATCATTTGTAGGAATTGGTCTATGTACTAAACCTTTTTCATAGAATTCATAATTACTGAGCGCATCCATAGTTCTTTCTGGTGGCAAATATGGTTCAACTATTTTCTTAGCTTCTGCATAAGTATCAATATTATCTAAGTTAGGCTCATCGGAAACGTGCCAATAGGTTCTTTCCCATAAGTTTCTAGCTTCAAGATATTCGCGCATTGCAGTCAAAAGTTGTTGCAAAAACTTTCTATATTCAGGACTTGTTGCCTTAGTATGCCAGCCAAATAGTTTCTCTTCCTTGCCATCTACTTTGACAATTATTTTTGGACAAGCAACCGCACCCCATTGAGTGAATAAATGTGCCATCTCAAAATACTTGATGCCTCGACTCAACGCTAGATCAATCCAGCGATCCAACTTATCAAAGTTAAAGCTATATTTATCACCATTCTTCTCAATTTCTAACAACTGAATAGTGGTTCTCTCTCCACCAACTTGTGTGTCGAGAGGTGGTGTAAATATCGGTGTTAACAATAAGTTGACTCCATTTCTAACAGCAGCTTGCATATGAATATCAATAAGCTCCCAATGTCTTTCGGAGAAAACTTCAACATTATAATAATCTGCAACAGTATCTGCATGGAACCATTGTGTATGAATCAGTTCTTGTTCAGGCAACTGCTGATCCAATATTTCAATTTCTAATTCATCAGACCAGATTAACTCATCCTTATCTAATGACTTTATATTCAATTTAATATTATATTTTCCTGCAGACATATTCTCTGGGACTAATACACGGAACCACAGACTACGCCATTGATTAGCATAAGGTCTGAAAATATTAGTTTCTTTTGGGACCAATAAATCTGGTGCCAATCTAGGATCAGTAAATAAATAATCATCATCTACTCTATCTAAATAAGCTGGCAAAGTCACAGGTACTAATTCGACACGCTCAACACTAATATTCAAACCTTCATCTGAAACGAGTTCATAAGTAAGATCTGGTAAATATAGAGAACCACTTTTATATTCAAAAACATAAGCTAACTGGAAGTTAAGTACTTCCCCTTGTAGCAGTTTAATCTTCTTGTCTTTAAGACTATCCGGTTCTTGTTCTGGAAAAACTTTCACCAATGAATCAATTAATTTGAACTTAAAACTCATTTCGCCTCCAAAAATTAAAATATTTCTCTATTAGTTTTGCTTAAATTAAAATATATCTCTATTAATTTCGCTTAATATCTAAATTTTCTATTATTATTACTATTTCTTCTTTGTTCCAAAAACTTCTTTACATCAAAAGCAAGCCCTACCATTAATGCAATGATAGAGCTTACGATTAAGATAACATACAAAGCCTTTGGAAGCTCCCAGACTTTAGTATTGATTAGTTCTGTTGCTACTAAAGCTAACAAACCAATCCACAAAGCCCAGTTTATTTCTGTTTGATTTTGTTTTTGCATAATTACCCTATTTATTATTTATTTCTTAAAAGATCTCTAATCTCTGTTAGTAATACTTCTTCTTTGCTTGGAGCTGTTTCTTCTGCTTCTTCTTCAGCAGCTGCTTCTTCCTCTTGTTTTTTGCTTAATTTTTGCAAAGAGTTTAATCCTTTAATTACAAAGAATAGAACAAGAGCAATAATTAAGAAGCTAATAACAGCATTGATAAAGTTACCTAACATAACTTCAGCAGTACCAATCTTAATTACTAATTGTGAGAAATCTGCCTGACCAATCAATAGACCAATAAATGGTGAAATAATGTCATTAACTAATGAGTTAACAATTGCTGTAAATGCAGCACCCATTACCATACCTACTGCCAAGTCAAGAATATTACCTTTTGCAATAAATTCTTTAAATTCTTTCCACATAAGATTACCGTTTTCCCTTTCTTTATACTCAAATATATTCTCTCATATTTCCTAAACTTTAACATAAGATTATAGGCATCTATGTAAATGCTTCTAAGGAATGATCTTGCCACTAGCTCTGTATATTTCGTACCATTCTTCACGAGTTAACTCAAACTTACATGCTTCAACAGTATTTTCTAGTCGTTTAATCTTTGTAGTTCCAAGAACTGTCTGAATTTGAGCTGGATGTCTCAATATCCAAGCTGCTGCAACAGCACTAGGATTTGTATTATATTTATTTGCAATCTCCTCGAGTTTCTCGTTTAATTCTGCATACTCAGGATCATTCATGAAAGTCCCCTTGAGATCACTTCTTTGGAATGGTGACCATGCCTGTAGGCGAATATCATTCAATTGAGAATACTGTATAGTTCCACCAGAATAGTCTATTGCTTCTGGTACCGCTCTATTAACATTAATTCCTACATCAACCATATTTGAGTGACTTATACTAAATTGCATTTGATTGAACTTTGGTTTGAGCTCATCAGGTAAACAGCGATTTAACAACTCAATCTGATATGGATTGTAGTTACTTACACCGAAGTGTTTAACCTTTCCTTCATCATGCAACTTGGTAAAAGCCTCCGCAACCTGTTCTGGCTCTATCAAAGCATCCGGTCTGTGTAATAATAAAATATCAATATAATCAAGACCTAATCTTTGCAAACTTCCATCGACTGATTCCAAAATATGTTTGCTAGATGCATCATATCTTCCTGGTCTAATTGAAGCTTTCGTTTGTAGGATATAATCTTCTCTTGGAACATCCTTTAGTGCTTTTCCTAAAACAATATCACTATCTCCACCAGCATAAATATCAGCTGTATCGAACATGTTCACGCCTAATTCTAGAGCTCTCTTAACAAGCGCATTGGCATCATCTTGTGAAACACCAGGCAATCTCATTACACCAAGAACTATCTCTGGCACTTTAATTGTTTCATTTACTGCTTTAAAATATCTCATCTGAACCTCCTTAAGTGCTTTACATATAATTTACTATATAATCTCAAGTCGTTCCAATTCCTACGCACCATTTTTTTTAAATTCACAAAAAAATCCTGTGCAGTAGGCACAGGATAAATATTCTTTTGCAATTGTTATAAACAAATCCTTTAAACATATTGTCTCTTCTCACCATTCATATAAGCAGCATCTATTGTTGCTCCACCAAGGCATTCTTCCCCTGTGTAAAAGACTATAGACTGACCTGGGGTAACAGAACGTGCTAAGTCTGGAAAATATACTCTACATTTATTATTTTCCAGGACTTCTACTCTACATGGGATATCTTTTTGGCGATAACGAATCTTACAAGTTAACTCTAAGTTCTTATCTGTTTGTGGAACGATGAAATTAAGATCTGAAGCTTCCAACATGTCTGAATATAGCAGAGGATTATCAAACCCTTGCCCAACATATAGAGTATTGGTCTCAATATCTTTTCCAACAACAAACCAAGGTTCGTTGGAATCACCGCCTCCGCCAATTCCTAAACCATGTCTTTGTCCGATTGTATAGTACATTAATCCAGCATGTTCACCTTTATCTTCACCATCAATGGTCAGCATTCTACCCGGCTTAGCTGGTAAATAATTTGATAAAAATTCATTAAAATCTCTTTCGCCAATGAAGCAAATTCCAGTAGAGTCTTTCTTGTCAGCCGTAGGTAAATTGTACTTATGCGCTAATTCACGAACTTCTTTTTTATCCAGATCACCTACTGGGAAAATTATATTTTGCAATTGCTCTTGGCTTAATTGATTTAAGAAATAACTTTGATCCTTATTATTATCTACCCCTCTAAGCAAATGAGTCTTTCCATCACTTCTATCTACTCTGGCATAATGTCCTGTAGCTACATAATCTGCACCAATTTCCATTGCATAATCTAGGAAAGCTCGGAATTTAATTTCTTTATTGCACATTACATCTGGATTTGGAGTTCTGTTCAACTTATATTCATCTAGGAAGTATGAGAACACTCTATCTTTATATTCTTTTTCAAAATTAATTGAATAGTAAGGCACGCCCAAAGTATTACAAACATCGACAACATCTTTGTAATCTTCAGTTGCAGTACAGTGTCCATTCTCATCAGTATCGTCCCAGTTTTTCATGAAAATACCAATAACGTCATAGCCTTGATCTCTTAACAAAGCCATAGCTACTGATGAATCAACACCACCACTCATTCCTACTACTACTTTTGCTTTCTTTTCTTCCATAAATATATTATTCCTTTTTTATTTCTCACGAAGCATTGCTAAAATCCCTAATGCCTACATTAACAAATACACAGCGACTAAGCTAAACTAGCAATAACTTCTACAAATCTATCTATATCTGCTTTTGTGCTAAAAATTCCTAAGGACAAACGTAAACTCTCATCAACTCTTGGATCTTCTGCTCCAAACATAGACACTAAAACTCTACTAGGCTCCAATGCACCTGCAGCACAAGCAGATCCAGCTGATACTTCTACTCCAGCCATATCTAATCTAATTAGAGCCTGACTGGATTTTATCCCTTTGAAGTGAATATTATGAACCCCAGGGTATTTTTTTGCTGTAGCATTTAGTTCATATTTAATATTTGCTGAATCTAGTTGTGCAAAAAGATATTCAGATAATTCTTCTATCTTAGCTTCACTATCTAATCTTTCTGCTTGAGCAAGCTCTAAAGCTCTGGCAAAACCACTCGCTAATGCAAGGCTCTCTGTACCTGCTCTATGTGAATTCTCCTGATGTCCACCAAGTTGCAAGGCCTGCAAATTAATACTTGGATCTTGATACGCTAAGCCAATTCCTTTGGGTCCGTAGATTTTGTGAGCTGTTATGCTGAATGCATCTGCTTGTATATCACCTGCGTTCAAGTCAATTTTACCTGCTGCTTGTACATAATCTGTATGAAAGAAAATCCCCTTTTCTTTCAACAAGGCTGCAATATCTTGGACAGGCATAATCACTCCAGTCTCGTTATTAACTGTCATTAATGAGACCAGTGCAGTTTCATCATGCAAGGCTTCAGCAAGATCCTCTATTAAATACGTCCCTGACTTGTCCAAAGGCAAATATGACACTACAAAACCTTCTTTTTCTAGACTTTTGAAAACTTCATATACTGAAGGGTGCTCAGCTTCGCCAGTAATTAAATGATTACCTCTACCCTCATTTCTAAGCTTATATGCATTTGATCTAATTATTAAATTATTAGCCTCTGTCGCTCCAGATGTAAAAGTCACACCTTTTGGATTAACTGCTAAAGATTTGGCAAGGCTTTGTCTTGCAGATTCCAGCTCTGCCCTAGCAGCTCGACCGCTCGCATATTGCGATGATGGATTCCCCCAATATTCAAGAGCAGTTTCAGACATTATTTCAAAAACTTCCTTACGCAAAGGAGTCGTAGCTGCGTAATCTAAATATGTTTTATTCATAACTTCCTACCTAGTTGATTAAACAATCTAATTTATTAAGTACTTTAATTTACTTAGCGTTTTACTTTATTATCCAATCCCAATCAAACTCAACATATTTCAAGTTAACTTTACCATCTTTATCATCTTCTTCATAAAGAAGTGCAAAATTATCCTCATCTAACTGGGTTAAGCAAGAATATTGATAACGAGTATCATTAATAAACTTCTCACTTATACATTCAATATTTCTTTCATCGTGAACTATACATAGTTTAACAGAACCGTTAGTACGATCTGGACCATGAGGATTAGAAACTATAATATACTCTTTGCCTTCTCTCTCGAAGTGTAATACTGATAATTGACAATACGCTTCACATTCGAAATCCAAATCTAGCAATTCATCTTCCCAAGTTTTTGCATTATCGTAAGATATAGCATACTTAACTTTATCCGAATAATTACGCATAAAGACTAAGGTTGCTCCATTATTTAGTTGAACTAACTGAGCTTCTGAAACTTCTTGTTTAATATCACCAACTGCACTGATAGTAGTTTTAGTATCATTTGGTGATGAACCTCTTTGCCAGGTCTCACCTGCATCATCTGAATAAACAGTTGCTGTAGATTGATGATTGGTCAAAGTATCTGTGAAATACACTGGGAAAACTAGGCGACCATTCTGCAACTCAAGCCCAACACCTGGGCCAGTACCCAAGAAGCGCATCCATTCAGCCTTCACTTCTCCAGTGATATTACGAGGTAACTCCCAAGTTAGACCATCATCATCTGAATATGTATACCAAATATTAGAAGTTTGATAAGTTTTTAACGGTGAGTTTTTCAAGAATACATTACCCAAAACTTTGTCTTGGTGAGATAGTAGACCTAGGTTTGTAAAAGGCATCTCATCTTCTAATTGAACTTTGTACAAGGTCTGATTGCCAAAAGCATCATACACTACACCATTTTCTCTTATACTGTAACAATGACCGAACTCATCATAGAGAGCCTGATACATCTTACCATCAATATTGAGAAAGCCTGAACCATTCTTTGCTGACCAGAAATTTCCACCCTCACGGAACATGTCAATAAGCAGGTGAATTCTACCTTTGTGCTTACCTTGCTTCTGTACAAGTAAACTCATATCTATCAAGAAAGCGTAATCATTATCATCTCCAGCTGGCAAGTCGATAACTGTGATATTGTCATCAAATTCAGTAGCTCCCTGTGGTCGACGACGAATTACTGCATTGATATCACCCCAATCCTCTTGATTGGTTATACGCTTGTCTGCACCTGCGATTACTGTGCCATTAAGTGTTTTCACTAGTGCCGGTATTCTATAGAATCCCGAACCATCATATCCTGGGTAAAAAAGTTTCTGTACTTTCTCAATACTCATTTAATTTGCCTAGCCTTCTAGTACTTCGTACATACTTTGTACATTCTCATCTAATTCTGTTCTTGTAATTTAAAGGCTTTGTATTACTACAAAGCCTTTATTTCATTTTATCAAAGCCTATCTAATCTAATTGTGATTATTTTTTAGCTGCCAAGAATTCATCAATTTGTTTCTGAGCTTCTGTTATTACCTTTTTAACTCCTACAGCTTCCATCTCTTTAAGCATATCTTCTAAAGCTTGATCTGGGTTTGTTGAGCCAGTATTTAGAGCGCTGAAATATTTCTCAGTAACATTTTCTAAACCTGCAATTTCTGTTTCAACATTATCAGGGTTAAATACGAAACCTAAAATTGGAGAAGTCTCTGCTTTTGCATTTTGCTCAGCAACTTTTAGCCATTGATCTTCTGGGTTTGGATCCTCTACGTATAAGTTCATAAATTGTCCTTGAGAATAGCTAGGAACATTATATTTCTTAGCTCCATCTTCAGTTCTAACAACAGTATTTTCTTTGCCCTCTAATTTTTCAAAGTGGACGCCTTCTATACCATAGTTAAATAAGTTTCTGAGATATTTATCTACGTTTATTCTTTCGAGCAATTTAATTGCAGCCTCTTGATTTGAACTACCTGCACTTATAACCATATACGATCCTTGAATGGTACCTGATGTATACATAGGTCCTAAACGAGGATTAGTTACAACAGGAGCTCCATGACTATATTTACCCCAACCAACTTCTGCACCTGGAAATCCTTGAGCTGAGAAAATATTATTATCTCCTTTAGGAACTTCGTCAAGGGTACCTGCATCAGGGTTGATGTAACCTAACTCATGCCATTTAGCTAAAGTTCTAAATTTATTCTGAACTTGTTCCTCTGCATATATATTTACCGCTTTAGTAGTACCAAATAGAACACCTATTCCACCTGCTAAAGGTTCATATTCAAAGTTAAGGGAATTAATTCCACTTTTATTCAAATACATTGGATACATTTGAGGATTCTCTTTTTTTAGCAACTCTAGCACTGGTGTCATATCATCTAGGGAAACGATATTTTTATAATCTATATTATACTTATTAACCATCTCTTCATCCCAAACCCAATATTGTGTTGCTGATGAATCTTTATAAGCTGGAACACCAAATATCGCACCATTGCCAAGAGTTACACCTTGCCAAACATCTTTTGGAATTAAAGCTTCTAAATTAGGAGCAGCAGGTAAAAGTTTACTAATATCTGCAAATAAACCATGATGGATAAACCTATTAACACCTGTTATTGGAGAACCAAAAGCTATGTCGTATTTTTCGCCACCATTAATAATAGTGTTCATATTTGAACCATAGTCACTCCAGCTCATATAAGTTATCTCTACAGATACATTCATTTTTTCTTTTAGGTATTCATTAATTTTATCTTGTACCTTCTTTAGATCTTCAGGAGCGGTACCAACTGTATAGTAGCTTAGTGTTACACCTTTACCATCGTAGTTAGGTAAATTCTCAGCTTCAAAATCTAATTTAGCTGGATCTACCTGAACTTCATCTGTACTCTTGTTTATCTCTTGACTACCTTTGTCATCAGCCTTATTACAGGAAACTAATGACAGAGCTAAAGTTAAAGCTAAACTTGCACTTAGTATCTTCTTAAGATTTCTCATAATCTTTTTCCTCTTTCCCTTTCCTTCTCTTTGAACAAAAATTATTTCCTTTAACCAACGAACGAGTGTTGGTATAAATGTGATCTCAATTACATGTTAAGCTATTTAGAATAATATCTCTATGTTTTTATTTTAAGAAAGTACTTCAAAATTTAAAAAACATAATAGATATAAAATATAAAGATGAAAGAGACTCTTATCACGAATATGATGCAATATCCGTGACAAGGAGAATTGTAATGATAATGAATTCATATACGTAAATAATATCAATGATTAATTTATAAAAAGTATAAGAAAAAACTCAAATGAAGGAGAAAAAGCCGATTAAATGAATGAATCAAAATTAGCCCCAGCATGGATATATGAAGTAATAAGAGAAATTTCCTAGATTGAAAATGAATAAAATTTTATTTATGTTTTGAGGAAAAAATCGCTGTTTAATATTAAATTTAACGTTAAAGAAAATTTGACAGACTATAAAAATGATGTTACATTATAAGTAACAAAATATAGAAAGGTGCGATGACTTTGAAGGATGTTCACATATTAAATACCCTAGAAGAAATAAATATAGTAAGTGATCCTATAAGGCTTAAAATAATTATGACCTTAGGAGCTACACCTAAAACAGCTCAAGACTTGTCAGATGCTTTAGGAGTTAGTCGATCAAAAATTCATTATCACCTAAAAATATTGGAACAAAATGGAATTATAGAGGTTGTGGATACAGAGCTAATAAATGGGATTACTCAAAAATATTTCTTGCCGGTAGCCAAAGCTTTTATACCAAATAGCGAAATATTTAATAAAAATTTAGAAGAAAACCAATTCACTTTCAAAATTTCGAAGACAGACTACGAGTCTTTTGAAAAAGAATTAAGTGAACTCATAAAAAAATACGAGAATGATGCTGGAGAACCAGAAAACTTCCAAGTACAAATCTATAAATTATCTTAAAACCAGTAAGTAGGTGCTTACTGGTTTTAAAAGAAACAACTGTCAATAAAATTTTAACGTTAAATATAAGGAGCATGTTAAAAATGATTAAAAATAAAGATTTCTATGTCCTGCTTTTAGGACGACTTATTACAAATTTTGGTGATAGCCTCTATGCCATAGCCTCAGCCCTTTTGGTATACCAGATGAGCGGATCTACAGTCTACTCAGGTATAACCCTATTTCTAACCTCATCAACAGCCATTGTTCAACTACTTTTAAGTCCAATATTAGATAAGATTAATATGAAGAAGTTTTTGATCTTATCCCAACTTACCCAGGCTATCTTAATATTAATTATTCCTGCCTTGTATTATTTAGAAAAATTAAATGTCTTCCATATTATGATTCTAATGCCTATAATTTCCTTAATTAACCAGCTGGTTTATCCTGGACAAATTTCTCTTTTACCTAAAATTCTTTCTGAAGAAGAACTTGTTACAGGTAATTCTTTGATGACTATGGCTTACCAAGGATCAAATGCAATATTTGATACCCTAGCAGGTTTTATTATATCTATATTTGGTTTTATGACAGCTTTTTATGCTAATAGTGTTAGTTTTATCATAACTGGACTTTTGTTCTGTCTCTTATCGAAAAAGCTAAGTCATTATAATAAAAGAGAAAATAAAAAAGAAGGTTCAGTTATTAAAAATCACTTTAAGGGTCTTAAAGAAGGTCTAGACCTATTTAAGGATTCTCGAATTTTTGCCCTTGTCCTTGGAGTGGTCTTTATAAATTTTTCTGCCACATCTATAAGTGCAGTCTTACCTG
>CAMYAM010000016.1 GCA_947253875.1 uncultured Fastidiosipila sp.
TATTCCCATTCAATCGTACCTGTAGGCTTTGGAGTAAAGTCATAAAGCACCCTGTTTACGCCTTCAACTTCATGAGTAATTCTATAAGTCAAAGTTCTTAAAACTTCATAAGGAAGCTCAAAAGGTTCTGCTGTCATGGCGTCAACTGTATTAACAGCACGTACAACGCATGGCCACTCGTAGCTTCTCATACCATTCTTAATTCCGGTGCTTCTGAAGTCAGGTACTATTGTGAAATATTGCCAAATACTTTGATTCAAACCTGCTTTGGCTATTTCTTCGCGTAGGATAGCGTCGCTTTCTCTAACTGCTTCTAATCTATCTCTTGTTATAGCTCCAACGCAACGAACTCCTAGACCTGGGCCTGGGAATGGTTGTCTGTATACCATTTCTTGTGGCAACCCTAGAGCATCTCCAACTAATCTAACTTCGTCTTTGAAAAGATTTTTTACTGGTTCAATAAGCTCAAACTGTAAATCTTCTGGTAGGCCTCCAACGTTGTGGTGACTTTTAACTAGGTTTTGTGTCTTGGATCCAGATTCAATAATGTCTGGGTAAATTGTACCTTGAGCTAGGAAATCTATACCGTTTAGTTTGCCGGCTTCCTCCGCAAATACTTCAATAAACTCTTTTCCAATAACTTTTCTCTTGTCCTCTGGGTCCGCTACACCAGCTAATTTTTCTAAAAATCTATCGCTGGCATCAACGTAAACTAGGTTTGCATCTAACTGCTTACCGAACACTTCTATAACTTGCTCTGGCTCACCTTTTCTTAATAGACCGTGGTTTACGTGTACGCATGTTAGTTGCTTGCCAATCGCTTTAATTAATAACGCTGCAACTACGCTTGAGTCTACACCTCCAGACAAAGCTAAGAGAACTTTTTTATCGCCAACTTTTTCTTTAATTTCTGCAACTGCATTTTCGATGAAATTCTCAACACTCCAATTTTTCTCTGCTTTACATTCGTTGAAAATGAAATCGCTTAATTTCTCTTGTCGTGCAGATTCGTCTTCAGGTAAATCTGATTTGCTGCCATAGTCTACATACAATATTGGTATTTCCAAATTCTTTACTTCAGAACTTACATCTACTTCTGTTCCATCAACTACTCTGTTAGGTCCGGCATTATAAATAATACCTTTTAATCCTGACATCTTAGCTAAGTATTCAGCTTCAACGTCGTAATTAACGACCTCACTATACACTCCCAATGCTCTTATCTCTCTTGCGAGTTCAGCATTTTTTTTGCTGCCTAAATCTACAATTACTATTGTATCTATGACCATGGTTTTTCCCCCTTAAATTATTTCAGCTTTATTTTACGCTAGAGAAAAAATTTTGTCCTATTTTTTCTTTGTGCAAAAAGTCAAAATTTCGCGATAAACACGCAGCTTACGAACAAAAACGGTACCAACGGAAGTGAATTTACGTCTTTTGCCCAAGCCACTTTCATATATCTCAATATCAATGTTATCACAGCTAGCAAGAATATAAAAAATGACATGAGTAACATCATTTGAATAAACATAATCTGGTCAAAATATAGACTTAGTGCGCCAAGTAATTTAACGTCCCCCATACCTATTCCGCCCTTTGCTAAGAAGAAAACTAAAAACGCCACTGGAATATAGGCTAAAAGAAAGATAGCTTTATCGGCAAGATCAGATAATCCTCCCAAAGCCAAAGGCATTAACAACCGTGAACACACCAAGTACACAATAAATATATTAGGAACAATTCTATCTTTAAGGTCTGTATAACTCGTAATTACTAATACTATTAAAGCATTACTTAAGAGCATTTTGTCCTTATAAGATATTAAACTCCTCATTACATTAATATTTAAGGTCATAGTCAGCACCAATAAAACAAAAATACTCATCCAGTAGCTTTTCTTTCTCGAAATCCTAACCAAATTTTGACCTAACAGAACAGACATCCTCATAGCAAAAAGAAACCTCCTCTATCTAAACAATAAAGAAGGCTGATTTATTTTTATGCTACAAATGACAACATTTTTCAACAAAATGTTACAACTCTAACTCCGGGAAACAAGATTTTCCCCAAATAAATTCACTAAGCTATTACACCGATTAACATTAATACTAAGAGAACAGCGGCTAGAACAATTCTATACCATGCGAAAACTTCCATTTTCTTGGTTTTTAGATAGTTGAGGAAGCTCTTGACTACTAGCCATGCAACAATAAAAGACACGACACAGCCAATTGCTAAAGCTAGCCAATCTCCTGGAACAATGCTTGCGACTGCTGCATCATCTTTGAAGAATTTCAAAATACTATAACCTGATGCACCAAACATAATTGGAATTGCCAAGAAGAAGCTAAAATCTGCTGCTGTTGCAGTAGTCAAACCTGCTGCCCAGCCACCCATGATAGTCGCTGCGGAGCGTGAAAATCCTGGGATCAAGGCCATGCATTGTGCAACACCAACTGTTAAACCTTGTTTGTAATTAATGTCTAACATTTCAGAGCTTAGGTTATGTACAGCGATTTTTCTCTCACCCCAAATCATCATAAGTGCACCGACTACCAATGCTATAGCGACTGTAGATGTGCTGAACAAGTACTGATCTATTACATCGTCTATTAAAACTCCTAAAACTACAGCTGGTATACAAGATACAACCCAAACTCCGAAGAATTTCCAGGATTTTTTGTCCCCAGAAAACATTCCTTGAGCTAAATTCCAAATTCTTGGCCAATATAAAACCAAAACCGCAAAAATAGCTGCCAGTTGCACAACTATCATATACATTTTGTTAAAGGCATCTGCTTCAACTTTCATTAAATCTGAAGCTATTATCATGTGTCCAGTGGATGAAACAGGCAAAAATTCAGTAACACCCTCGACTATGGCTAAAATAATAGTTTCAATTATCTGTCTAAAATCCATAATTTACCTCTTATTAGCAACTTACTTCTGGATAGTATCTAGATCCAGCAGTAAGCGTGTTTCGATTTATTTGAATATAACCTATAATAACACTAATAGTTGAATTAATAATTTGGAAATCGTATTTATTAAATTTACATTTGACAGCAGAAAAAATTAGAAAATCGGTAGAAATTAGAAAAGCAGGAGGAATTTTAAAAATGAAAACCCCAGATGTTAAAGAAACCACAAAAAACA
Organism: uncultured Fastidiosipila sp.; assembly: GCA_947253875.1. Lineage (GTDB taxonomy): Bacteria > Bacillota > Clostridia > Saccharofermentanales > Fastidiosipilaceae > Fastidiosipila. The sequence continues at coordinate 3,157 of CAMYAM010000016.1, forward strand.
CAAACTATAAATCAACAAAAAACAATAAATTTGACCCTGCTGAATACAGAAAAAATAAGCGTCTTCAAGAGCTAGAAAATACTAAGAAGAAAAGAAATGCTATGTTTATTTTTGCCATAGCTGTGCTTGCGCTTATTTTAATTATTATTGCCATTATTTCCAGACTTTAAACGAACCTTTGCGATCTCTGTCACGCTTTTACCCTTTTAACCCACTTCAATTTAAAGGCAAAATAAAACCTATTAATTAAAACATCTTAGATATTTCAATTAATAGGCTTGCTAAACTTTTCTGTAATAAAACAGGATATTAAGCTCTTTCTACGGCACCATTACGGAGGCAGCTTGCACAAGCGTTGACTCTCATAGGAGTACCATCAACTATAGCTCTAACCTTACGAATATTACCTTTTTGTTTGCGTTTTGCTCTACGTGATACTTGAGAACGAGTTATACTAATTCTTCTTGCTGAAGTTACGCTCTTATCACATACTACACATTTAGCCATATTACCTACACCTCCTCGATAATTTTCTTGCATAAATTTTAGTGCGTACGAAATACTAACACAAGTACAGACGCATTTCAAGCAAAACACTACTCAAATTAAGATTTTATTTATTAATCTTAATTCAAGCATGCACTTTTCTATACTTAAATTAATATTCCATGAGATTTATATCCATAGAAACGCACGGAAATCCATTATACCCAATTCCATCTCTAAAATGCAATAGAATATATTAATTTTTTGCCTAATTTTCGCAAAATCTCGCCCTAAATTTTCCCAAAATGAAAAATTTTCTCTTTATTATTTTTTAAATCAAACAGTTTAAGAAATAACGCAAAAAGCTATCGCCAAACCACCATCATGACTAATGCTTATTTTTGCTTCAGAGTAACCTCTTGCTTTAAACTCTGCCAGAGTATCACCATGCAAAACATAGCTAGGCGCACCTAACTCATCATAAACAATCTCAATCTCTCTTAAATTGACGCCTTGAGATATTCCTGTGCCCATAGCCTTGCCAAAAGCTTCCTTACTCGCGAAAAGTCCCGCCACTGAGTCGACTCTCCAATTATCTGATCCCAAATATTCTTCTTCAATGGTTGAGCCTTCAACTAAATATTCCTCAATAGCATTTTGCTTAAGAACTGACTTGATTTCTGTGGCAGTGCAAAATCTCTCAACAAATTTCAGGCCTTTTCTATCTATTGCAGCCTGCATTCTACTTATTTCAATAATATCAACACCTATGCCCTGAACCACAACTATCTCCTTTTCAGACGTAAGTCTTCACCTACGAAAGGCAACATCTTGAAGTTTTGCATTAACCTTGAAAACAATCGCTCATCAAAAACTTTCTTAAGATCCCTAATATCATAATTACTGGTTATAATAGTAACTTTGTTATTGATATTCCTTTCTCTTAAAATTGCAATTAATTCCGCTAAAGGATTGGTTAATAAATCTGTCTGCAAACCTAAATCATCTATTACAAGCAGGTCTGCTTCGAGCAATAAGTTATAGTCATTTTGGGCTTTAGATAGTTGCTCTGCCTTAGTCGAAAAGCTTCTTTGCCTGGTTCTTAAGTTATTTATAATTTCTTCTATTTTCAACATGTTTAGGACAAGTGCGAGGTAATTTTCCTCCAAGACTGCGTTTGCAATACATTCTGCCAGATAGGTCTTACCAGTTCCTGCTCTACCAGTGAAAAAGAGATTGTCACTAGATTTTGGAAAATCTGTTAAAAATTGCTTAGCTAAATCTAGGATCCCCTGAATCTGATCTTTTGGCTTGACTTTTCCCACTGCTGTTTCTACTGTGTCGTCAGAGAAAATATTAAGATCAAAGTTAGTAAAATTGTGCTCTGCTAATGGCAACAAAGGATCAATATTATCACGCAAGACCTTAATCCAAGTAGCATTAAAGCACTTAGGGCATTTGCCCCCATTATAAATTGCAGTATCGTTGCAGAGCTCGCAAAAGTTAGTGGACTTATAAATATTCTTGTAAATCTCGTTAAATTCGGGTAATTCAAAACTTGAGTTGTTTGGCGCAGCTGAAATAGGGTGTTTAGATTGTGCGGGTAGTGTAGATAATTTAGAGAAACTTCCCTCAGCTTCAGCTAAAGCATTTTTTGCAGCCAACTCAAGAATATTACTCAAATCTTCCCAGCGTGATTCTGCTTGACTCTCCAGTCTCTGAGCTTGTTGAGGATGACTTTCTCTATAACTTGCAAGTAGCTTATCTCTTCTAAGACTGGCTATAAGTTGTCTTTCTGAATAAACATTTTTCACTTTATTTAGCAATTCTGCTTTATTCATATCGTTCCTCTCTGTTTTTACTGACCTGGATCACCATTTTAATTACAAGCAATTTCGCCTATTAATATCAGTACAGTTTAACCTTACTCAGTTCCTGCACTTTATCCTTGATTCACTCCTAGACTTTATACTCGACCCACTCCTGGATTTACTCTTCATCCTCATCATCTTTGCTTACAGCATAATAATAGTAACTTTCGATTTCTTCATCGCTATATTCACGCTCATCAATGCGTGGCAAAGTGGACTTTCTACTATTTCTAGATTTCCTTTGCTTCTCTGCTTCTTGTTGATTATTTCTGATAAGATTCTCAGCTTCTTTTCTCGTCTTAATTCCGGCAGTGTACCAGCTAGATAATATCTTATCGAAGTAATTCAAGTTTGGCTCTGATAATCTAACTGCAGATTCTAAAGCAAGCTCGATAATGTCATAATCATACTTATATTCTATTAGCCATTTCTCGACAATAGTGAAGTCAAAACTCGTCATTTTCTTGTTTAAGGCCTTACCAATTCTAAGAGCTAGGTGTCTTACCGCTTTGTTCTTCTCTTTATAATCGGCTAAATCTCTGAAGGTTTTAACTTGTTTACGACCATAATCTGCTGCCACAGTATTCAAATAATTCGGTCCATGCAAAACATTTCTTTCAGCCGCATCCACAAACATCTGGTAAACCACAGCTGGCTCAAAATCGTATGTATCAAACCAGTTGTCTATAGCTTGATACCAATTAGGTCCCATCATTCCTTGAAAATATGTATTATTTACGCTACTTATCAGGGCATTACGCTCATTAGATTTGCTATTATTTTCAACAGATTCTTTCATTGGTTTCGCAGTAATTCTTCTATAAGATTTCTCAACAGCTTTTCTTTTCAAATTAATTAAATTAAAGCTTTCCAAATCTGCATCTGCTACCACCAACTCTTGACTTACAAGCTCCATGAGCGCAGCCTTAACATCGTCTTCACTCAAAGAAAGTTGTCTACGACAATACTCTGTTTTTACCTTATTTTGATTATCTTTAAATAAAAGTGAGGAGATATAAACTTTTATTGCTAAATAACTTAATTTTGGCAAATAATCAGTGATAAAAACTTGTGGCAACAAAACGTCATCCATAAATACATCTGCTAAACCGTCCATTTTTCTCCCCCTTTGGTAATCTTCTTCAGTGTATAATTAGTCTATAGCAAATTTGACACTTGGAAATTTATTATATCATGAAGAATATTAAAAGATTATATTTCCTTATTTAATTTAAGTTGGGAGGTTGGCATGGGAAATCCAAATTCAAATAACAAGTTGAATTTATTAAGAGCCAGTATTTTCGCCCTAATTGCAGTAATTCTGGGTTTTATCATTTATCTACTAATTAATAAATCCAGCTTTAATAAGAATGCTGAAATTTTAGAGAGTTCTACTACCAACTTAGAGGTTGCTCTCAAATCCAGCACTAGCAAAGCCACGCCCAAGACAAGTAGAACTACGACGAAGAAAACTACTGTAAAAAATACTACAACAAGTACAACATCCAAGGCTGTCACAAATACCAAAGATGACACCAGACATGAAGAAGCGCTTACGCCTACTCAACCCCTAGTTTCTCCTGACGGCAGAAGTGGAGATATGTTAGACTTACCTTTTATAGTGCGTGGTATTGAAATAATTAGCAAAAACCATTGGGTTAGTGATAAATACCGTCCTCTGCCTGATTCATATACTAATAATGGTTTGCGTGAAGAAGCTTGGAATGCTTTCCTCGAAATGCAAAGTGCAGCTGCTGAAGATGGCATTAATTTAGTTCATATAAGTTCTTATAGACCATATGAACTCCAAGCCAGATTATTCTACAATTATAGTCTTAGGGAAGGTGAAGCTGCGGCTAATCGTTATAGTGCTAGACCTGGTCAAAGCGAACACCAAACAGGATTGGCAATTGATGTGACTGCTGGTGGACCACTAGTACAAGACTTCCAATATGATCCTGCAGGGATTTGGCTTTGGGAAAATGCCTATAAATTTGGTTTTATCCAAAGATTTCCGGCAGGAAAAGAGAATATCACTGGCTACATGTTTGAGCCTTGGCATTACCGCTATATAGGCGTAGAGCATGCTAAAAATTTTGGACCTAAGCACAACTTGACCTTAGAAGAATATCTAGGTATAGATTAAAATTTTTGAAATAATGAGGGTGAATTATGGGATTGTTGAATTCATTTAAAGAGGCATTTTTATATTTTTTCCGTGGCAAAGAAGATCTAGTCTTCTCGCCTTTAGCAGCTTTTTCGGCATTGCATTTAATAATTTTATTTGCTTTTATTATCGTTGTAGTCTTGATTTCCAGAGGTGATTTGGGCTTAAACAAAGATAATAATCGCCAGAAACTATCTCATATTTTCGCAGCAATGCTACTTCTTGATCAAATAATTCTCTATACCTGGCAATTCTCTTCTGGGTTCTTCAATGTGGAATTGTCTTTGCCCCTATATCACTGTAGAATCGCAATTGCTCTACTAATAGTAGGAGTATTATTCAATCAAAAAAACATTCTCTACACAGGCATGTATTGGGGATTCCTGGGATCGATTATGGCAATGTTAGTGCCAGATATGTATAAATTCCAATTCCCTCATTATACAAATTTCCAATTCTTCTATAACCACATAATCATGGGCTTACTAATTATTAACCTACTCAAGTCTAAGGAAATCCAGATCACTGCTAAAGATACTAAATCCGTGCTAATTATTACCAATGTTTATAACTTGTTATTATTCATCTTTAATCTGATTATGTCACACTTCTGGGGATTAACAGAAATTAATTATGGCTATATGAACAGCTTTCCTAAGATAGTACCAATCAAGTTCGATGTGTTCTTGCATTTCATTGTTATTAATTTACTTTTCAATATGGTAATGCTCCTAATTGGTTACGTTTTCCAAATATTGAGCAAGAACAAGTCTGATACTCTAGCAGATACACTTGAACAGGATATTATCGGAGAAATTTAAGATATAGTCAGATGAGAAAAAAGTTGGAGGAGTTTATATGAGAAAAAATTCTAAAATAAATCGAAAAATATTTATTGTAATTATTCTTTTAATAATCACATTCTCATTGACACTGATCTGGTGGTTTTATACTCCTACCATTGGCGAACTTAGAGGACTTAAAGGTAAGGAAATCACTACTGCTTATTTTACCGTGCAGATAAAAGATGATACAGAAGCTTTTGCAGATACTGCTGAAAATGGAGGTAATGCAAGTTCTTACTCCGATTATGGTCTAACTACTAATGATAAGGAATTGTCTTCTTTATCTAATATGTTAAATCAAATACACCTTAGATTTAATCCGTTGGGAACATTAAGTAACTTTATAAGTTCTAGTTCTAAACACAATAAATATCCTCAGTATTCCATTAACGGTACACTAATTATAAGTGACAACTCTGTTATTGATTTTTATTCTGACGGCGAAATATTTTTATTTTCAAGATGGAATGATAATAAGAATTCTAGAGAAGGCCAAGGAAATATCAAAAAAATAGAATACAATGTATTAAACAAAGAAATCATGGACGAAATAGTTGAATATATAAAAACAAACAGCAATATTACAGCAGCAGATTAATTCTATTTTAGTTATTATTCAAATAAAATTAGAGGTATATCATGACAAAAAGAAATATAAAAATTACTAATCTTATCCTAGTTTTGCTTATATGTATCTGCAGTCTTCTTCTCATTTCGTGCAACAAAAAAGAAAATGAAGATGACAATACTGAATCAATCACTATCATCATTGAAGGCATTTATAGCAAGAACAAAGGCATACTATACGGGCATGAAAAGGGAGAGTTATACAGTAAACACTTCCTAGACTTCAATAAGAATAATCTTGATATAAGCAGTGTCAAAGTTGACGATACTATAACCATTAAATATAAAGAAATTGATACTAGCAGGAAACCTGCAACAATTTTTGTAGAAAGCTTTGAATAGTTTCATTGCTCAATTTTCCAAATTAATTTTACATTCCACAAAAAACAGCTGCACATTTTTCCTTAATGTACAGCTGTTAATTTATCTTTTAAGTTTTAACTTTATGTGTTCCTCTAAAAAGCTTTACAAAAGCAATTAAGCTTTGTATACTTCTGCGATTTCTGCGAATTGGTCAGCTTTAAGTGAAGCACCACCAATCAAACCACCATCAATGTTTGCTTGACCTAGTAATTCTTCAGCGTTTGCTGGTTTCATAGAACCACCGTAGAGAATTCTTGTGTTTGCTGCTACTTCTTCATCATATAATTCAGCTAAAGTTTCACGAACAAATTTACAAATTTCTTCAGCTTGTTCTGAACTTGCTGTCTTACCTGTACCAATTGCCCATACTGGTTCGTATGCAACTGTAACGTGAGCAGCTACTCTATTTGCTGGAACATCTTTCAATGCACCTAGTAATTGAGTTTTAACTACATCAAATTCTTTGCCTGCTTCTCTTTCTTCTAGAGTTTCACCAATACATACGATTGGACGTACACCCCAGTTCAATGAAGCTAGAACTTTTTCGTTTACGATTTCATCTGTTTCACCGAAGTATTCACGACGTTCACTGTGTCCTAGAACTACGTGGTTTACACCCATTTCTGCTAAGAATTTAGCACTAATTTCACCAGTGTATGCACCTTCGTCAGCTTGGTGAGCATTTTCTGCTGCAACAACAATATTTGTTCCTGCAACTAATTCACTTACTGTACCTAGAACTGTATAAGGTACTGCGATTAGAACTTCTGAGTCAACATTCTTAACTTTTTCGATTAATTCGTTTACTAAAGCTGTTGCTTCTTTTGGTGTACCTTTGTTCATCTTCCAGTTACCGCAAATGTATGCACGACGACTGTCTTTGTTTTGTAGGCAGTCAATTCCTGGTAGAACTTTACCCTCTAAGAATTCTAGTGAAGCACCACCACCTGTTGAGATGTGTGAAACTTTGTCTGCGAATCCTAGTTGTTCAACTGCTGCAGCTGAGTCACCACCACCAATGATTGATGTTGCTGCTGAGTTAGCTACTGCTTCTGCAACTTTTGCTGTACCTTGAGCGAATTTCTCGAATTCGAATACACCCATTGGACCATTCCATACTACTGTCTTAGCATCTTTGATTGCGTTAGCATATAGTTCAACTGTCTTAGGACCAATGTCTAGACCCATCCAGCCATCTTCGATATCGATGTCTGATTCTTTTGCCTCTGCATCTGCTGCATATTTGTCTGCAACAATGTGATCTACTGGTAATAATAATTTAACGCCCTTTTCTTCTGCTTTAGCTAATAGTGATTTTGCTAAATCTAATTTGTCTTCTTCTACTAAAGAACTTCCAATTTCGTGGCCTTGAGCTTTCAAGAATGTATAAGCCATACCACCACCGATTAGGATTGTGTCAACTTTTTCTAAAAGATTTTCGATAACACCAATTTTATCTGATACTTTAGCACCACCTAAAATTGAAACGAATGGTCTTTCTGGATTTGTTAAAGCACCACCCATAACTTCTAATTCTTTTTGAATTAGGAATCCTGATACTGCTGGTAAGTAGTTTGCTACACCTGCTGTTGAAGCGTGTGCTCTATGAGCAGTACCGAATGCATCGTTTACATAAAGCTCTGCAAATGAGGCTAGTTCGCGTGCAAACTCTGGATCGTTAGCTGTTTCTTCTTTATGGAAACGAACATTTTCTAGCATTAATACTTCGCCGTCTTTTAGAGCTTCAGCTTTTGCTTTTGCATCTTCACCAACCACGTCAGCTGCCAAGACTACTTCTTTACCTAATAATTCTGATAAACGATCTACTGCTGGTTTCATTGAGAATTTAGCTTCTGGACCATTTTTTGGTCTACCTAAGTGAGAAACTAAGATTACTCGTGCTTTATGATCTACTAAATATTTGATTGTTTCCAAAGCACCTTTGATTCTCTTGTCATCTGTAACTTCGCCTTTGTCATTCAAAGGAACGTTGAAATCTACACGAACTAAAACTTTTTTGCCTGCGACATCAATGTCTGCAATACTTTTTTTGTTGTAATTTGCCATGTGCATCCTCTCCTTATACTTAACTCTAGTCCTGAGTATTTCACTTAATTTTTGTAAAAACCAAACGAAACATCCAAAACTAATTTATTATTAATTGCTTCGCATTCGAGATATATTATATATCTTCTTACGAAATATTTTTCAACTTATATTAAAGTTAATCAAATATTGATTTTTGCTCAATATTATCTACTTAATTTTAAATAAAGATTGGGGGCTTTTCAAGTTTTTGACTGTCACAATATGGACGACTCAGTTAAAGTCTTATTACTTCCCGAACTAATACCCAAACATCTCGAAATAAACACCGTTCCTGCCCAAAATCCTATCAAAGAATGAGGCGAATCCACTTTGAACTACAACAATTTCAACTGTAGTACCAGACTCTACTTCATACTCGAATAACAGCTCACTCGTACTCTCTGAGAAAGCAGAAGCGTTATATACGGTAGAACCATTGATCTTGATTTGCAACTGTAAACCTTTGTAAACGCTTACATCATTAGTCTGTGGTATTGCTAAAATTCTAAGGTTATTATTTTTGACATTAAACTTGAAACTTGAATCTGGTCTTGCATAAACAGCTCTATTAAAGTCACTTGCGCTGTGTTCAACGCCTGTAGCATCCATACCACTTGCACCAGATTCAACTTTGCCTGCAGCGTCATAAATACTTCCAGCTAAGTTTGTTGGGATCTTACTCTCATATTTGGCTTTGGCGGCTTGCATTTCTTTATTATTAGGGAACATTGCTAAACCTTCCTCAAGCTTTGCTATTGCCTGCGAATAAGGATTGTTTTGCCAACGACCGCTAAGGGAGCCTGCAAGTTTCTCAGCTTCTGCAAGAACATTATTAATAAACTGCTTCTTGCTTTCTTCTAGTAGTGCTTCATACTCTGCCACATCCAAGCCTTTGGTTTTCAAGCTCGCAATAAATTCTTCTGCCTGATTAAGATTGCCATTATATAAGTAGGTATCTAAGGTATTTTTAATAATAGATTTTTGAATATTTTTTCGTTGCTCTCTAATTTTATTTTCCGCTTGTTTACGTAAGTTTTTAAGCTCCTCATGTTCTGGTACTACTTCAGTAGCCTGATCTATAAGAACAATTGCCGTAGCTGGATATCCTGCATTAAGCTCTTGTTTAGCATTAGCAATTACACCATTAAGATAAGCTGTAACAGCATTGCTTTTCCCTTGATTTGCCTCCGCATTCTCAGGATCGGTTTTTAGAATCTCATCATAATATCTTATACTGCGCCAATAATCTCCAACCTTACTAAAAGTCTCTGCATTAGCTTGCAGTTGAGTGTTTTTATCTACAGTACTAATTGTCTTTTGATACTCCTTAACAGTTGAGTCTGAAACGCTCGAGAACTCTCTTCCAAGTTTGTAGTTATTCAACTCAACCATTGCGAGATCATAATTAATTTCATCATTTTTATAGCTCTTGATAACTTTATCCAGATAAGGTTTTACTGCTTCCAAAAAATCCTCATCACTGATTTTGGCTTCTGGATCATTTTTTGCTTCGGCAAAAATCCCATTAGCATCTGCCAATCTAGACTCTTCTAGAGCTTTATTAAACTGCTTTAGATAATTTTTTGAGTTGGAACAACCTGACAAAAACATTAAAACAACCATAAGTAAAACAAGCACCTTAAATTCCCTAAAAGCTTTCACTTTCAAGTTTTTTATGCTCATTTCATTTAAAGTTTCTATTAATCTCATATGTAAACCTTTGTTCTAACCAGTCTGTGCGTATAAATATTGCGCATTCTATTCTGTCAATATACACACTAATCTATTTGTATGCCAAATCCAAAACAACATTTATATCATTACCAGATAAATAATTTATATTAACAATAAAATAGTCAACTCCTGAACTAGGGACGTTAACACTAACACTATATTTGCCACCAGAGCTATTAGGATTGGCAGATAAACTTCCGCTAGAAATTGGGCTTGATAAATTATTTGATGAATATATTTGATAATAAATTTGAGTTGGATCATCAATTTCACCTATTGCAATTTCACCTTTGAAAGTTCTTCCATTGTTGTTATTTTCAAATTTTTGTTGATCAACAACAGAAGTATCTCCATCGAAATTATGACTTAGCAATACAGAATTACTGTGCTGATTTCCAGCAACATCCTTGTAACTTCCTCTAGCTAAACCATCAGAGCTATTTGTATTTTCGTTTTCAGTTTTTTCATCCTTATCAGCTTGATTTACTTCTGTTTTGTCAGTATCTTTGTCCTTATTTTTTCTCAAGATATCAATTTCTTCGTCACTTGCATCTAAATTGAATTCATATCTATATTTAGAACGTTCTAGAAGATTATTATTTGGTAAAATTTTCAGACCTTCGTCAATCTTCTCTAAAGCTGCTTCCTTACTATCTTGTTTAAACAAACTATCTGCTGTTTTAATAATGCTCTCAGCATACTTAGTTTCAAACTCATCCTTTAGTCTCTTAATTGATTCATCATTTGGCGAAGATTTCAAAGCATCATCGATTGATTTGAATAGTTCATTAAACTTACCTGCACGGAAGAATCTTTCCGCTTGTTCTTTAACCTCTTTGCTTAAACTACTCTCAGCCTCGCTCTTATTAGACTCTTTTGTCTTAGTAAGTAATGGGTCTTGTGGTAGCAATTCTAAACCTTCGTCTATGGCTTTGGCCGCTTCGATATATTTGCCTTGAGATTGCAGAGTATTAACTTTCTTCATAACTTCTTCACGGTAATTACTTTTAGCTTGAGCCAAGTATTTATTAGTTTCTTTGTAACCTGGTATTAATTCGCTAACACGGTTAAAGTTTCTAATCGCTGCTTTTACGTCCATGCTTTCTAAGCTATTGACAGCACTCTCATAATATCTATTGACTTCTTGTAGGTTTAGCACCTCTTCCAAAGACTTATCAATAATTGCTTGTGCATTACCTTGATTTAATGGAGTACTCTTCATTGTTTCAAGCACTGAGTATGTAGCCGCAAAGGATGTGTTTCCATTAATAGCATTATCTTTAAGTTTAGCTATATAATTAGCCAACTCTTCTTCTGCAGCACTAGATTTTTTGCTATTGCCTATGTATTTTTCATAAACTTGGCCAGCTTCTTGATAGTTTCTACGGGCTAAAGCATCTTTGAATCCAGATATTGGACTTCTAAACAGTAAGTAGAAAATTAGTATTAATAGTGCTATAAAAGCAATTCCCATCATAACGAGATGCTTAGTTTTCGACCTTATAAATAAATACTCAATACCATGTTTAATCTTGGCACCAACTCCTTGTTCAACTCTACCCTGAGTTGATTTCATTTCATCTTTTCTTCTAAGGTCATTTCTGAAATTATTAAATTTGCTGCTTATATTATGAGCGGCATTTTTTAGACTTCTAGTCCATTTACTTTCAGACTGGCTACGACCATTCCTGTTTCCCTTGCGCCCTCTATTACTCACGTAGTAATCGTGCACATTATTAGGGTTATGCAATTGTCTTTGACGATATTCCTGGAATAGTTTTTCGCTATTACTCTCAGTTTCTACTTCTTTAGACTCTTCTACTTCTACATTTCTATATTTATTTATATCTTTTGAAGAGCTTACTTCTGTATCAGTCTCTAAATTACGTCTGCGTCTAGCACTATATCTCTTTTGTTCATCTACACCAAGCAAGCGTGACCATTCTTCTTGTTCTGACTGCTCTTGCATAGCTCGTTCATTAGCAATTTTTGCCAATCTTTCTGCCTCTGCTCTATCTGCCTCTCGTTCTTGCTCAAGTCTCTCAAGCTCCAACTGCTTCTCAGCTTGTCTTTCTGCTGCTTCTGCTTTTCTACGAGCATTCCAATCTTTGAAATTTGCTTGCTGCTTTTTACTCCAAGCTCCAAATTTCTCCCCAAAATCACTCATTGCAAGGGCAAACTTAGATGGTCCTTTTTCTTCCGGCTCAAAATTTTCAACATCTTGATCATAATAATCATCTTGAGTTTCTTCAAATTTTTTGTAATTTTCTTTTTCTTTAGGGCTTTTTTGATTCTTAGTAATGTGTTCAGACTTAGAGGATTTCTCTCTCCTTTTCTCAGCTTCCTGAATTTGTCTCATTTCATCAGAAGTGAAAAGTTTCGTTGTTTCTTCCGCTTTTGCTGTTTTCTCTACTTCGGTTGATTTTTCTGTTTTAGCTACGTTTTGTGCTTTAGCTGCATCTTTTGTTTTTATTGCTTCCTGAGACTTTACATTTTGCTCTGATTGCTTTACAGGTTTAGAAAATCTCTTCTCTTCAGACGACTTCTCGTACTTAGATTTCGAATTATTATTTAAATCTTTTTCTGCGTTATTGTCTTTTGAGTGTGTATTATCAAAACTTTTAGGATTAGGTTCAGCGATAGGTTTAGAGCTAGGTTTTGCAACTGGTTTAGGAACAGATTTAGATGCAGGGTCATTTGAAATTGGCTTATACTCTGCCTTTGAACCTTCCCTCATCTCTGTTTTGTCTTTTGGATTCTGAGTTACCTGCTTAAGTAAATTTCCTTGATTATCTAAATTTTTCTGATTACGTGAATCTTTTTGATCTTTTTGCTCAGAACTTAAACTGTCTGAATTAACACGACGCAAATTACGAGAAATATCTAATTTCTCTTGCTTGTCATTTCTATTATTTTCGCTATCTATATTTTTATTATTGTCAAAAGAACCATTTGTTCTCGTATCCATAAGCATATCCCATCCAAAACAATTTACTTTATTATAACCCACTTGCTCTGTTTTTGTTATACTAATGCGTACTATTGGGCAAGGAGTTTATATTTTATGTTTGATTTAAATGATCCAATCATTTCAATTATTATCGAATTAATTATTGCTATAATTTTTATATTTTGGGGTAACAAATCTGTTAGATTATTTTTAACAGTTTCTGGTTTTGTTGGCGGTGTTACTTTAGGTAGGCATATTGTCATGTACGCTGCAAAAGCAGGTCTATTCAACAATTCAACTCTGAGCATGGCTATACCAGCAATTCTGGGTTTGGTCGGTGCTATTTTATTAGCAAGCATGTTTAAATTTAGCTTTGTCTTAGCGGGAGCTATTGTTGGGTGGAAAATTGCAGAGTATCTCATGGGTATATTCAATATGGAATACAATTATTTAATTCCAATTCTACTATCCGTTATCGGCGGATTCTTAATTCACAGTTGGAGAAATACATTCATCATTATAGCAACCTCATTCCTAGGTTCTGCTTTACTCGTCGATGGTGCAGTGGCGCTTTTCTACCAATTAAAAAATCAACCAGTACAAGACGTAGCTATATTCAGCAATTTCTTTGGAATAAGTCAAGATTTATTATTTTTAGTAATTGTAATTGTACTCACATTGCTAGGATATTTTTACCAGAAAAAACACGATTAAAGCACTCAAAAAAGACTTCAAGCAATTAACACAAATAACAAAAATCCTATACCGCCTACGAAGAAAATTTATTCTTCTAGAAGGTATAGGACTTTTTTATCTAATAAATTTAGCTAATTAGTAACTACAAACAAATTATAATTACAAGTCAAACTTACCTGAGAACCAGCCTAGCAATTCTGCAATTGGAACTCTAACTTGCTCCATAGTGTCTCTGTGTCTAATTGTTACAGCGTTATCTTCCAATGAATCAAAGTCGATTGTTACACAGTATGGTGTTCCGATCTCATCTTGACGGCGATAGCGTTTACCTATACTTTGACGTTCGTCTAATTCCACCGCATAATGTGGTGATAATAATTTATGTAACTTCTCGGCTTCTTCTGTTAGCTTCTTAGACAAAGGTAAGATTGCAATTTTAACTGGTGCAATTGCTGGGTGGAAGCGTAAAACATTTCTACTATCTCCGCCTTCCAACTCTTCTTCTGCATAAGCATCAGCATAGACTGCAAGCAATAATCTATCTACACCAACTGATGGCTCGACTACGTAAGGAACATATTTTTCATTTTTCTCCGGATCGAAATAATTCATATCCTGGCTAGAGTGTTCCATATGTTGAGTTAAGTCGTAGTCAGTTCTGTTTGCGATACCCCAGAGCTCTCCCCAGTTAAATGGGAATTTATACTCAATATCAGTTGTACCTTTTGAATAGTGAGATAGCTCTTTTGGATCGTGATCACGCATACGTAGATTTTCTTCAGTTACGCCAATTTCTAGTAGGAAATTGAAGCAGTATGACTTCCAGTATTCAAACCACTCGTCATCTGTTCCAGGCTCGCAGAAGAATTCCAACTCCATTTGTTCGAACTCTCTAGTTCTGAAAATAAAGTTTCCTGGTGTAATCTCATTTCTGAAGGACTTACCTATTTGCCCAATACCAAATGGGATTTTCTTACGTGACGATCTTTGAACATTGTTAAAGTTTACAAAAATACCTTGAGCTGTCTCAGGTCTTAAGTAAATCTCAGACTTAGAATCTTCTGTAACACCTTGGAAAGTCTTGAACATCAAGTTGAATTGACGAACATCTGTAAAATCATGTTTCTCACAGTTTGGGCAGATAATATTGTTATCTTTGATGTAAGCAACTAACTCTTCATTGGATAAAGCATCTAACAAAGGTCTATCAGCGGCATTCTTAGCGCTTGCTCCTGCTTCAGTATTCCACCACGCTTCAATCAACTGATCTGCTCTGTGACGGGTTTTACAATTTTTGCAGTCTATCAATGGGTCATTGAAATTGCTCAAGTGTCCTGAGGCTTCCCAAACTCTAGGATTCATCAAGATCGCTGCATCAATACCTACATTATATGGACTCTCTTGTATAAACTTTTGCCACCAGGCCTTTTTAATATTATTTTTAAGAGCAATACCGTAAGGACCGTAGTCCCAGGAGTTTGCTAATCCACCATAAATATCAGAACCAGGAAAAATAAAGCCACGGTTTTTTGCCAATGCAACTAATTCATCCATAGTAACTTTAGTAGTCATTATAAATCATCCTCATCATAATCATAATTTTCGAAACTTGATAAGAAATCGTCATCTTCTTCATCTGCAAAGTCATCAATTGAACTATCAAGGGACTCGAAGTCATCATCTTCTAGATCGAAGTCATCTTCTTCATCTTCTTCGTCTTCATCTTCGACAATTGATCTCTTCTTGCTCTTTGTCGGAACTTCATCATCAATGTCTTCTGAATCTAGTTCTTCATCGTCTTCTTCGTCAAGATCTTCATCTTCTGGAATTTCAAACATGTCATCTTCGCTCATGACTTTAATCTTGGATACAGGTGTTGGAACAAGTTCATCTTCCAAATCTGGTCCTTCGGCTTGCCAGTCATCTGTATCTGTGTCTTCTTCTTGCTCTGCCATGATTTCTGCAATTAGAGATTCTCTCAATGGTACAGTTGCTTCAACATCGCCTGGTACTGCAACAACTTGGTCCTCGGCAATCTCTCTACATGCGATAGAAACTAAGCTTTCGTCATTACCTTCTTTAACCATTGGTTCTGCACCATCAATTAATTCACGATTACGTTTAGCAACCAAAATTGAAAGATCAAAACGATTCTCTACTTTTGGCAGTAATTTTTCAATAGGTGGTTCTACTAACATTTATGTGTCCTCCTCTTTTTGTTCAATAGATTAATAGTTTAATAGTTCATTAATTCGTCTATTTCAATATTTGTTAACGTAAATAGCTCGTTTTAGTTCTGAATTATAAAATTCTACTTGTTTTTTACTTGCTTTATTGTTTCATTTAAATATAAACATAATATAATAAGATATTCAATTCAGGCTAATAAACTACTACATTATACACGCTTAATCAAGCATTTTCAGTGTTTTGCTCTTTAATAAAACTTTTACATTGTATCTTGTTTGTCTACGATTAAAAGCTTATCTTCCTAAGACCACTTTCTCAATACCTGGTCTTCTTACAGCCCTAAGTTTCTCGGCAATTAAGATATGATGAATTTCTCTTGCAGTTTGTTCCACATCCTTGTTAATTAGGATATAGTCAAACTTAGTTGCCTGATTAATCTCATCAATAGCTTTCTTTGAGCGGAAAATCATACTTTCTTCAGTTTCAGTTCCACGTTCACGCAGACGTTTCTCCAATTCACTTAATGAAGGTGGTAAAAGGAAAATGTTGCAGGATGTTGAAAATTTATCTAACACAGAAAGAGAGCCTGGAACGGTTACATCCATAATAATGTCTTCACCAGAACCAATTCTTCTCTCTATAGCCTCACGTGGAGTTCCATAGAAGTTACCCCCATAGACGTCATGCTCTAGAATTTGGTTGTTTTCCAACATAGCGGCGAATTCTTCTTTTGTACGGAAATAGTAATCCACTCCGTCCACTTCACCCTCTCTTGGTTCTCTAGTTGTAACAGATATAGAGTGTTCTAGGCTCGGCATAATTTTCTTAAGAGCCGCGATTACGGTACCTTTACCTACACCTGAAGGACCTGATACACACACCAGCATTCCTGTTGTTGGATATTCTCTATATGTTTGGACGATACCTTCGATAACATCATCATGCACATCACCACGTAGACGTTCTAGCATATCTCTACCACCTTGTTTATTAATTTTCGAATTGATTACTACGATAAATTGCTCAATTGAATTCGTTCAAATGTTTTTGTTTAATCAACTTCTTTCAATTGTTTTTGCTTGTTGACCCATTATAAACTAATTTACTATTTTCAGCTATTAGGCATTCTCTTCTGGTAATACCTGATTTGCAAGTATTTTCTCCGCATCCCAAGCCGATAAAATCACGTGATCTGAATCCATTACAAGAACTGTTTTTGTTTTCTTTCCTGCAGTTGCATCTATAAGTGCAAATCTATCTCTTGCATCTTGGATCATACGCTTACCTGGAGCTGAGTCTGGTCCAACCATAGCCAAAATTCTACTAGTTTGTACCAAATTTCCATATCCAATTAAACTAAAAGCTCTACTTATATCCAAATTTCCACCTCTTTATCGTTTCTCTAAATTGATTTAATATTTTTGCAAAATCACTATAACTAGTGACCTGCATTTCTAAGATTAACTGCTTCTGCCAAAAGGCTATTCCCTATATAAATTGCTGTTGCGTTAGTATCATTAGAACCTTCTACAACAGTCGCCACTGCATAAGGATATTCTTTACTATCTATGAAGCCAATCCACAACGAATTTGTACTGTTACCTTCTGCATCTTGTTTTTGGACTGTACCACTCTTACCACCCACAGTTAAACCAGATATTCCGGCAGCGTATTGTATGCTCTCCTCTGACTGAATTGCATTTATCATCAAGCTCTTCAAATTGTTTGCAACTTCTGGGCTAAAAATCTGTGAGTTTAATTTCGTATTAGCTACTTCTTTCTTTTGTCCTATAGGATTTTCTACATATTTGATCATATTGGGTTGGAGCAACTGACCACCATTAGCAACCGCTGATCCTATACTTGCTAGCTCTAAAGGTGACATACTTAACTTTAATTCACCTACTGGTTGTCCCGTACCATACCAACTTAGTAAACCTTGATCATTTGCAGCTGCAGAACTATCCATAACTGCAGGGCTTACACTTAATCTGTTAATTGATTTGATGCTAGACAAACCACTATTATTCAAATAATTACTGAATTCTTTTTGTCCCATTAGCACTGCTAGCTGACCAAAGAAAACATTACTAGATGTTGTAAAGGCTCTATTTAAATCATAATCTCCGTGCATATTCTTACTCTCATGGTCAAAGGCACCATTAGGCACCAGAGGAGAACCATCAGATTCTATAAGTAATTCAGGATCATAAGCCTTGGAGTTCATCCATGCGGCAGAGGTCAGGATTTTCCAAGTAGAACCAGGAGCATAAGCTCCATTTAAACTACGGTTAAACAATGATGAATCTGGTAAATTTTCGTAATTAATTATATTTTCCATGTACGTTGCTGGAGTTGAAGCCATTCCCAGCACGTCCCCAGTTTCATAGTTCATCAAAACTACTGAACCTTTCAAATCTCCTAACAGTTGTCTGGCATAGCCGGACAAAGCAGCATCAATAGTTAAATGAACGTTATCGCCTTCTAAACCTTTGCCACTAACATCAAGAATAAGTTGTTCAATTATACCTCGGTTTTTGCCCAGTAACTCATTCTGATACAAAGTCTCAACCGTATTGCTCATGTGGTGGGTATAATCTCCAACATAGTGTGATATAGCCATTTGAATATTAGGGTCTTCTACATAATATCTATTCTCTACATCTGCATCTGAATACGCTAATTTAACGCCCTCTTGAGAGTAAATCGTACCTGCTTGAGCATATTGTTGGCGCAAAGATTCCTTGTTTTCACCTGCAACTGCAAGCAAAACCGTTTGGCTCTGATGCATCTGATAAAACAAACCAGCGCCAAAGACTATTGCTAATACAAGTAAAAAAGTTAAAACTAATCTAACGTTTCTCATTAATTGTTTCATCTATTACCCCCTTCTTGTCTAGATGCAAGTCCCAGCAGTAACGCAATAACAATCCATTTTGCCAGCATAGAGCTACCTCCTGCTGCAATGAAAGGAAGTGTTGCACCAGTCAAAGGAATTAGACCTGTAGTTCCGCCAATAACTACCAAAGCTTCAACAAATAGCACTGTTCCTAGTGCCAAACCCAAGGCAGATGAGAAACCATCTCGAGCTAGAATATTAGTCCTAAAACCTCTAAGAAGGATTACAAACAAAATCACAAAAATTGATATTCCAACGATAATACCAAACTCTTCGCAGATGACTGAAAAAATCATATCGGACTTTGCCAGTGGTATACCACCTGGGCTACCATTTCCTAAACCTCTGCCCGTGATATTACCTCGTCCCATAGCTTGGAGTCCGTAAACTACTTGTCTATTGGAGTCATTGACTTCAGTCCATAGAGAAGTCCAACCATCAATTCTTCTGCGAACGTGACCAAATAGACCATAGCCAACAACACTCATAACAGCAGCTGCTACAAGAATTAAGGCTGTCTTTATATATTCAGATGTCATAATGACAAACACGATCAAGGTCGTTGGAACTAGAATCATTAGCGAACCTAAATCTGGTAATAACAGGTACATAAAGAAAACCATTGCTGCCCAAATTGCGAACTTAATCTGAGTTCTTAGCGGTGGTCTGTTTTTAAAGAATCCAGCCAATGTAATTAAATATGAAATTTTAGCAAACTCAGTTAACTGTAGTGAGTGACCACCTAGGCTAAGCCAGAGTGTAGCACCATGAGTATCGCCACCTCTACCAAAAATCAATGTTACTAATAACAATAGTGGTGTAATAACAGCGCAGAAGACTAGCATGTTCTCAAGGACCTTGGTCTTTGCAACTATAATTGCCCCAATCATCAAAACTACCATTCCAATACACAGAGCTATAATCTGAGTTCTATAATTGGAGAACATGACCTGTGCTATTTCCTGCATTGCATCAACTGAACCCTCTGACTCAGCTCTTATATAAGCTGGGTTAGATACTAAATTCAGCCTTCCTTGTATAGCCACTCCAATTACAGACAACTGAGCAGCTGCCAAGAATAGTATCCTATCTGCATATCTTAAGAGCACTGGCAAAATTAAGAATATAAAGTCCGTGATTAGTAAGGCAGTAGTTGTATATATTAAATAAGATTTCCTGAGCTCTTCCAGTTCTGGCATGCTAAAGAAAATTATTGCACTTGTAAGAACTGTAAATAGGTTAATCAATAACCATTCAATGTATGGTGGGTTTGAATTTCTTTTTACCGCTCTGAGGAAAGCTTCGTTGTCATAATCAGATTCCTCATATACCTCGCCTCTAGCCTCCGCAGTCATTGGCTCATCAACGAAAGCAAATTTGCTTACATAAAAATCTATATAGTCCCCATTCTTAAGTTGAGTTTCTCCCTTGACAGGTTCACCGTTTATACTGAACTGTGCGGACATATTCTGTGGTCTGATATACCAATTATTGTCATAGCGATAGATAACGGCATGATGTCTTGAAATATCTGGATTGTTTATTCTTAGGTCGTTGGAACGGGCTTTACCGATATTAGTAGTGTGGTACAAAGGCAAACTGATCGTACTTCCATCAGACTTCTGCCCCAAAAGATAGTATCCCTGAGCAGGGCGTAAACTGTGGCGCATAGACCAGCGTAATTCTTTTGTAGCTGATTTTAGTAATTTAAAAGCAACAACAAAAATAAATAGTGCTAATACATAACGTAAAAGATATGCAATTGAACTAATATTCATACTCCCTCCAAGCCCGTATACTTATTATCTATCATATTCTAATAATAATTAAGATTATTTAAATTATACCGTTTTTTGTAACTGTTTTCTAAATTGATGGTTTTTGTGTTTGAATGTGATGGTCAAAGTAAAGGTTTCCCTTGCAAGGTAAAAATTTGAAAAATGGAGCTTCCGTTAGGTCTTGCTCCACTCATCTTTAATCTATTATTCTAACTCTTTTGTATTTTCTTCTAACTCTAGGAACTTATCAAAATCACTTTTGTAAAGTTTATCCTGTGTAATTCTATACTTTTCAAACTCACTCTCTGCGTGTTCTTTTGCTAGAGCTGCAGAGACTTTTCCTGCATCGTTTAAGATTTCCTTATCCCATAATTCTAAAAATCCATTTAATCTTTTTTCCCAATCTTCCATAGTCATAGGGATATGTCTTT
>CAMYAM010000017.1 GCA_947253875.1 uncultured Fastidiosipila sp.
TTAGCTTTTTCTGTTGCTTTTGTTTCTTTAGCTTTTTCTGTTGCTTTTGTTTCTTTAGCTTTTTCTGTTGCTTTTGTTTCTTCTGTTACATTAGCTTTAACACCTAATTTTGCTAATTTTTCAACAACAGCTTTTACAGCTTTTTGATCTTTAGCTTTAGCTAATTCAGAGAATAAACTTTCTTTTGTTGCTTCATCTAATTTTGATTCATAAATTGCTTTTCTTACTGGTTCTTTTGATGCTTCTAAAGCAGCCATATTAGCTTTTTCTGTAGCTTTCTCTATTTTATCAATTTTTGCTGGTAAAACCTCTAATAGATCATATAGAGTAGCTTTTTCAATTTCTGCTAAAAGACTTGCTTTGTCTTCTTTTGAAATAAGTTCTGATTCACTTACTTTTTCAGCTAATGCTTTTCTAGCTTGGAAAGTTTGGTCTTTTTCCAATTGAGCAGCTTCAAAAGCTTCTTTTTGTGCAAGTTCATCAAGAGTTAAAGCTCCACCTTGCTCTTTTTGTTTCTTAACCAATTCTTGGTATTGTTTTTCTGTAATTACTTCTACAGCACCTTCTTGTGCACTTACTGCAAATGGCAATGCTAATGTAGCAACTAATGCTACTGCAAATACCTTGATTTTCTTACTAATCATATCTTTTCCTCCTAAGTTCAATTTATGATTATTTAGTGATTGCTCACCTGATTTATTATTATCACCATTCTACATCGTATGTTTTCATTTGTCAAACACTTTTTATTAATAGAATGTTTAAAATTATAAATTAATTTTTACAATTAATACACAAAATAGACTATTTTAATACAGTTTAATTTACATATAGACAACTATGATTTTCATGTAGTCGCATTTTGTTAATAGCTAAAACGTTTTAGCACTATAAACCTGTTCGGTCAGCTAAGTCCAAATGCGAATCGTCGCCTTCGTAAACAATCTCTTTATTACCATTACTATCAACTTCAATCTTAGTAACAGCAGTATTTCTATGTACGTTATAGCCAATTTCTGAAGTAGGTGTGCCTTTAATATAACCTAGTAAAAGTTGAATCAAGAAACCATGACTTATAACTAAAATTGTTTCACCTGGATGTTCTTTGACAATTCTCTCAAAAGCTTCAGAGCCTCTCTTATACACTTCGGCACCAGACTCACCTGTTGGCATATCAACTTCATAGGGAGCCTCATTATACTTGGTCATAACTTCTGGATATTGTTCTAGTAAGGCATTAAATTCTACACCTTCCATATCGCCAGCATCAATCTCTTCAATACCATCAATTACTTCTGCATCAATTCCTAGCTCATCAAGTAATGGTTGAATAGTTTGTTTGGTCCTAATCAATTTACTTACATATACCTTATCTACTTGTATACCAGAATCCAAAATTCTTTTGCTTAGTTTCGCTGCTTGGGCTCTTCCAGCTTCGTTTAGAGGAATATCACTACTTCCTTGAAATTTTTTCGCCTTATTGAAGTCAGTCAAACCATGACGGATAAGGTAAATTGTAGTTTTTTTGTCTGCACTACTCATTCTTTGTATCTCCTTTTGTATTTTTTATTATTCACTTTACTAACCTATTGCATTGTAATGGATAAATCTATTTTAATTTGTACATTACATTATTACTTATCTCAATGTCTAGATCTGCCAATAACTTAACGATTTTAGTATTAACACTATTTTTGGCGATTAGATGCTCGGTATAGTCTGAACTTGTTGTATATCTTAAATGGTATATATAAGAACCTGGGGCAAAATTCACTAAATTAAGCTTAATGTCACCCACAACATGCTCATCTTTTTCAAGGATTTCGGTGAGCTCATTCCTGAATTGTTCCAACTTCTCCGCACTAGTATTAATACTTAGTGGAATCTCCATACTGCTCAGTCGTTGGCTTCTCCTAGTCCCGTTAACAATTACATTCCCACCCATTATTGAATTTGGAATTGTCAAAAGCGTCCCGTCATCTGCTCTAACTCTACATGAGCGTAAACCAATATGTTCTACACTACCCGCTACAAAACCTGAACTTGCATTAGTTTCGACCCAATCCCCTACATCGAATGGTTTGTCCAACATAATAGCTAAGCCTGCCACTAAGTTTGATGCCGTATCTTGCGCAGCCAAGGCTAAAGCAATACCACCAATTCCTAGGCCTGCCAATAGACTTTGGACATTATCTAGCCACAGTTCAAGCACTGAGAATACCACGAAGATTATTACCACAGTTTTAATAATGACTCCTAAGTATTGCAAAGCTGTTCTATTATCTCCTCTATAGGAATCAATGTGTTTCTCTATATCCTTCTTAATTACTCTATTAATAATTAAATCTAGAACATCTAATAGAGCATGAGCAATACCAATGAAGAGAGTAGATTTGAAAACATTGGTCAAGAAGCCATTATAACTAACAAGTAGATTAGGTACTAGCGGAATAAGCACTAGAGTTATTATTGAGAAGATTATCCACGATACAGGTTTCTCCAAATCTTCCTTGATTTTATACAAATCCGGTCTGTATTCATTCTTAATAAACTTAGAAAAAGTATTTATAGCCAAGCGAGCTAGTTTGTTTTTTAATAAAAATAAAATTAGCAATGCTACTATAATCAAAGCTATTTCTATTAAATTAATTATTTTCATGTTTTCTATATTAAGTATATTTTCTAAAACCAACTTGACCATCATCATTTACGCTAACTCCCTCCATACTTGTCCTTGAACTAACTTGACGCAACAAGAACTAAATTAACTTTGCCAACTCTTCCATATCTGCTTCAGTATTCATGTATGTAGTGACAAATCTACATTTCGCTCTATCTTCAAATTTCTCTGTAATTTCAAAAGTTACTTTGTCCATTATGTTCTCGCATAAACTCAAAGGCAAGTATACAAAAACCTGATTACTCTCAGTTGGATATGCTAATTCATAGCCAGCAGCCACAAAAGTCTCAGCCAGCAATCCAGCCATTTTATTAGCATGTTTAGCATTTTTCATATAGAGAGTCTGGGAGAAATCATCTACTGCATTCAGATTCTCATCTGCAAACAAGGCAGCAAATTGCAAGGCTACCGCATAAGTTTTTGCTAATAGTGCACCTCTGTTTTTCTGTGCTTGGATGAAGTTCCTGTCCAAATCCGGATTTGTTATTACTAGAGCTTCACCATAAATAGCACCATTCTTAGTACCCCCAATGTAGAATACGTCACAATATTTAGCAATGCTTTCTAAACTTAGATCCTGCTTCTCACTAGCAATGGCAAAACCTAGTCTGGCACCATCCATGAACAAGAACAAATCATGTTGTTTGCACACTTGAGAAATCCCTGCGATCTCAGCCTCTGTGTATACAGTTCCT
Organism: uncultured Fastidiosipila sp.; assembly: GCA_947253875.1. Classification (GTDB taxonomy): domain Bacteria; phylum Bacillota; class Clostridia; order Saccharofermentanales; family Fastidiosipilaceae; genus Fastidiosipila. The sequence goes on from CAMYAM010000017.1 coordinate 3,376, forward strand.
GTTTCACTAGAATTAGCAAGAAAAACTAGGCGTGGTACTGTTTTTGTCTCTGCCCGATTCTCTCTAACGATCTTATCAATGGTAGCAGGGGTCAGCTTCCCATTAACATTCTTGCCATTAATAATCCTATGACCAGTAGCTTCTATAGCTCCAGCTTCCATATTAGAAATATGAGCTGTATCACAGGCAATTATTGACTCGAACGGTCTGAGAAACGCTGAGCAAGCTAATAAATTCGTCAAAGTACCACCTGCAATAAAATAAGTTTTTGCTTGAGGACAATTTGTAAAACTCTTAATTTGCTCTCTGACCTGCTCGCTTACAGTATCAAAACCATAACCACGATAATATTCATTCCAATGCTCTTGGAGTTTTCGCAAGACATTTTCGTGTCCTAGGCTTTCGTAATCATTCAAAAAATGTAGCGTTCTTCCCATTGTGTTTATCACTTTCATTTTCATTTTTATTATTTTTATTTTATTAATTTACTAGATTAAATTTTCAGACTAATTTACTAGACTAATTTATTTGACCAAAAAGTTTCAGACTAAATCAAAATCTAAATTTCTTTCAATTGCTCTGGAGCTACCCCCCAAGCTGTTTGCTTCCCACTTTCGATATTATCTTGTAAATAATATGTGTAAAGCTTAGCCTTTGCCTGTTGGCGCTTATGGAATTTATCTGCCATCTCAGCTTTGGCCTCTTCAGCTGCCTCTGGAGAATCGAGGGGATACGCAATTAAGGCGACAACAGATCTGGCTTTAATAGATAGATAATCGTAAAGTACACTACTCTCTTCAATATCCGGAGAGAACTCCTCACCCAGTGGATTATCTGTATTTATTACTTCATACCAATATTCGCCGTTAGGTAAAGTAGGAAGCTCTATTGTCTTATTCTCCCAACCTGAATTAATCGCTAAATAAATAACCTCATCATTTCTGTTATTCTCTGCACGACCAGCATACATAATGCCCAAATAGTGAGAATCACAAGAGGTATCCATATACCACTGTTTCACACCATGGAAACTGACCTCAGGTAAACCACATCTTGCTGCCTCTGCATTTGCCCTCAGCACCGGGTGTTGCTTGCGAAAGGCTATCATATTTTTCCAGAAATTAAATATCTCTTTGTTCTTCTCTAGTAGATCCCAATCAATCCAGGAAATTTCATTATCTTGACAATATGGGTTGTTGTTTCCGAACTGAGTTCTTGCAAACTCATCACCTGCATTTATCATCGGCACACCAGTCGAAGCTAGTAAACATACGCAAGCATTAAGCATTAATTTTTTGCGCAAGAAATTAATATTCTCGTCATCAGTCTCGCCCTCAACACCACAATTCCAGCTGTAATTATTGTTTTCGCCATCAGTGTTGTTCCAACCGTTGGCCTCATTGTGCTTATCATTATAAGAATATAAATCGTTTAAGGTAAACCCATCATGGCAGGTAATAAAATTCACAGAAGCATATTTACCCCTAGTTTCAGGTGGATAAAGATCTTTCGATCCTGTCAAAGCTTGAGCGGCGTCCCAGACTTTACCATAGTCACCCTTGAGAAATTGTCTCATCGTATCGCGATAACGACCATTCCACTCTCCCCATCTAGAGTAAGAAGGAAATGATCCAACTTGATACAAACCACCAGCATCCCAAGCTTCTGCTATTAATTCAACATTTTTCAGAATCGGATCATAGGCTAAAGATTCAAGTAGTGGTGGATTACTCAGAGGTGTACCCTGTTTATCTCTACCTAGAATTGAAGCGAGATCAAAACGAAAACCATCAATCCTATAGTTAACTACCCAATAACGAAGACATTCTAAAATCATTTGCCTGACTATAGGGTTATTACAGTTAACTGTATTTCCACAACCTGAGAAATTATAGTAGTAACCTTCTGGTGTTAGCATGTAATAGGTTTGGTTATCTATACCCTTGAAACTAATATAAGGTCCCTGCTCATTTCCCTCTGTCGTATGGTTAAATACTACGTCAAGAAAAACCTGAATACCATTATCGTGCAAAGCTTTGACCAGAGATTTAAATTCGTAGCCTTCAATTATTCCATACTCTTGTGAAGCATAGGCAGGATTCACGGCAAAAAACGCCATAGGGTTGTAACCCCAGTAGTCTTTCAGCTCTTGTCCATCGTGATTTCGACTCTCAGCCTGAGAGTCAAACTGAAATATTGGCATAAGTTCTACAACATTTACGCCTAAAGATTTCAGATACGGAATTTTCTCAATTAAGCCCGCAAAAGTTCCTGGATAACGTACATTAGAGTTAGGATTTCGGGTGAAACCACGTACATGCATTTCGTAAATGATCATCTCATCATTTGCAATATCAGGCGACAGCGAATCTCCCCAGTCGAAGTCATCTAACATGACCCTTGCTCTGTAAGGGTATTTGTTATCAGCGTCTTGATAAACATCTATGCGCCTAGCATATTGATCAACGACAGTTTTCTCTCTATCAAAGATTAAACCTGCTTCTGGATCCCAAGGTCCATCAATACTGAAGCAATATTCTAGATTTTCTATATCCAAGTCAAAGACGATCATAGAATATACATCGCCAACTTTGTAGCGTTTTGGATATGGTATAACTGCGAAAGGCTCGTTTGCTCCTCTTTCGAATAAGAGTAGATTAATTTCTGTAGCTAATTCAGAGTTAATTGTAAAACTTACCGAATTAGAATCAACAGCATGGGCACCATTTTTATCATAAAAACCTGGACGGACAGGGTGTCCGTACCAGATTTCTAAAGGTTTCAAAACTGTTTCCGAATATTTATTGTGCGTCATAAACCATACTCTCGTGCTACTAACTCATATTCCTTGGATTACCTATGCTTCCCTAAATTATAGGAAAGATGATTCCATAGTCTTGTTCTTGATTTCGTCTACAAGCTTATCTTTAAACTCATTAAATTCTAAAGTTTCGTTAGCAGTATGGTCACGAAGTCTTAGTGAAACTGTTCCAGATTCTTGCTCTTGATCACCAATGATTAGCATGTATGGAACTTTATCAGCTTGAGCTTCACGGATCTTGTAACCGACTTTCTCATTTCTATCATCAAGATGTACTCTGATGCCACATTCTTCAAGTTCTTCCTTAAGCTTACTACCGTAGTCATTATGTCTATCAGTAATTGGCAAAATTCTAACTTGTTGTGGAGCTAGCCAAGTTGGGAACTTACCTGCAAAGTGCTCAGTAATACTTCCGATAAATCTCTCGAGAGATCCGAGGATTGCTCTGTGGATCATAACTGGTCTATGCTTCTCTCCATCACTACCAACATATTCAACTTCAAATCGTTGTGGCAATTGGAAATCTAGCTGAACGGTACCACATTGCCAGGTACGATTCAAGGAGTCTCTTAGATGGAAGTCTAGTTTTGGACCGTAGAAAGCACCATCTCCAGGGTTAACTACATAATTTAATTCAAGTTCATCACAAGCTTCTTGTAATGCAGCCTCCGCACTATTCCACTCTTCTTCTGAACCAATAGAATTCTCAGGGCGTGTAGATAGCTCGATGTGATAAGTAAATCCAAACCTACTATAAACTTCATCAACTAAAGCAACAATATTCTTAATCTCTGATTTTATCTGATCTAGAGTCAAGAAAATGTGGGCATCGTCTTGAGTAAATTCTCTAACTCTCATCAGACCGTGCAATTCTCCTGATTGTTCAAACCTGTGGTCCAAACCAAATTCAGACATACGTAATGGTAAATCTCTATATGAATGTGGTTGTGAGTTATAAACTAGGACACAACCTGGACAGTTCATCGGTTTGATTGCATAGATATCATCATCTGCTTCACTGACAAACATCTTGTCTTGATATTTGTCCCAGTGTCCAGATCTTTCCCAGAGAGCTCTATTCAGGAATATTGGAGTAATTATTTCATGATAATTATTTTTTGCTAATAATCCACGAATATAATCTATTAATTGATTTCGCAAAATCGTACCATTTGGTAAGTAGAATGGCATACCTGGACTTTCTTCCATAAACATGAATAGACCAAGTTCTTTTCCAAGTTTTCTATGATCACGTCGTTTAGCCTCTTCTAGCATCTCTAGGTATTCATCTAGCATTGATTTTTTAGGGAAAGAAATTCCATAAATACGAGTGAGCATCTTGTTGTTCTCATTACCACGCCAGTATGCTCCAGCAACACTAGTCAATTTGAAAGCTTTGATAGGCTTAACTGACATAATATGTGGACCATGGCAAAGGTCTACAAACTCACCTTGTTTATAGAAGCTGATGGTATCGCCTTCAGGAATATCATTAATTAGTTCTATCTTGTAAGGTTCTTCACGCTCTTCCATTAACTTGAGCGCTTCTTCACGACTTAATTCAAAGTAATCAAGTTCGAAGCCTTCTTTGATGACATTCTTCATTTCTGCTTCGATCTTCTCAATCTCTGCGTCACCGAAACCGCCTTCTCTATCTAAGTCATAGTAGAACCCATTCTCAATTGGAGGGCCAATAGAAATCTTGGTTTCTGGATAAATTCTCTTAATAGCTTGAGCCATTACGTGTGCAGTTGTATGCCAAAAAGCTTTTTCACCTTGTTTAGAGTCAAACTTATGGATAGTAACTTCGCTGTCTTCACTAATAACAGCACGAATGTCTTTATCAACACCATTAATTGTTACTGCACAAGCTTCTCTACCCAAGCCTGGACTTATATCGTATGCCAAATCTATCGCACGTATCTCATCTTGTTCATACTCACGGATTGAACCGTCTGGCAATGTAATTTTCATTTCATACTCCTCTTAACTTTTACTCTTGCCCTTAATTTTAGAACACTAATCTAACAAAGGCTAGTAAAACTTATCTTTTGTATTATTTTTAATAGAACAAAATGTTCCCCATAAAACAAATTTAATAGAACAAAGTGTTCGCACCAAATACTGGATCACTAGTATGTTCTATTCCCAATTGATTGCAAATTTCCTCATCATTTTTATTTAATAAAACTGTTGAGTGAGCTTGACAGCGTCTTAGCTTCCTCAATGAATCCAAGGCTTCTCTTGCCATTGGATTAGTAGCTGCAGAAATACTCAAAGTCAGCAGAATTTCCAAAGCGCTTAAGCTGTTTTCTCTTTGCCCTAGAATATCTTCTTTCAAGTAATGTACTGGTTCCAAAACAACTGGTGACAATAAGTGAATTGGATCAGCTAAACCTGTCATGACTTTGATCGCATTAATAATCGCCGCTGAAATAGAGCTCATCTGCTTAGAGCCTTTACCGGTAACAATCTGTCCGTTTGGTAATTCCAGAGCAGTTACTCTAGGAGTTTTATCCTCAGGATAAAGGTCTGGTCGTTCTTCTTTAAGCTGTTTAGCGTATTCTCTAGCTGGTTTGACTACTATGCGATCTTCTTCAGTCAGCTGCATTTCGTCCATCAGTAGCTTAGTCCTTTGATAAGGTTCCTCGCCTGTAGTACCTCTACGATATGCACTTGCAGTATGTAAGTATCTACGAATAATCTCTTGATTAGCTGCATCCTTAACGACTTCGTCATCAATTATGCAATTACCTACTTGATTGACTCCCATGTCTGTTGGAGACTTGTATGGAGATTCCCCATCAAAGATCTTGTTCAAAATCCTTCTGACCAATGGGAACGCCTCAACATCACGATTATAATTAATTGCATACTCTCCATAAGCTTCTAGATGATATGGGTCGATCATGTTAACATCTAATAAATCCGCAGTAGCTGCTTCATAGGCTACGTTAACAGGATGTTTCAACGGTAGATTCCATACAGGGAAAGTCTCGAATTTAGCGTAACCAGCTTTTTTACCTCGAGCAATCTCATGATAAAGTTGGCTCAAACAAATACCCAATTTACCTGAATTAGGACCTGGTGCAGTTACGACTACAAGCTTCTTATCTGTCTGAATGTATTCATTTTGACCATAACCTGATTCACTAACGATTGTATCAACATCTAGAGGATAGCCTTGGGTGGCTTCGTGCAAATAAACTTTGATATTACGACGTTCCAAACGGCTCTTAAAAAGCTGAACTGCCTTATTCTCTGAATATCTAGTAACAACAACACTATTAACGCTAAGATGACGAGATCTAAATTCATCAATCATTCTTAGAACTTCATCTTCATAACTTATACCATAATCTTCGCGAATTTTATTCTCAGCAATGTCACCTGCATAAATACAAATGATAATTTCAGCTTGTTCCCTCAGTTCTTGAAGAATTTTAATTTTCGCATCTGGGTCAAATCCTGGTAAGACACGCATCGCATGCAAATCACCAAATAATTTGCCGCCAAATTCTAAATACAACTTCTCACTTTGCTCAACTCTTTCCAAAATATATCTACTTTGCAAGTCCACATATTTATCATTGTCAAAGCCTTTTTGCATCTATTTCCTCCTTACAAAAATATATCCCCAAATTTCGGGGATACTTAATTAATTAAAATTTTTTACTTATTATCATCCTCGTTTTGATTGCTTGTTGTTTGTTCTGAACTGCCTGAGTCACTAACCGCAGTGGTACTAAAGGTCGTGCCACCTGTTTTGTCATCTTCACCAATCTCAGCTTTGCCAACTTGATTAATAATTACCGAAACATGTGTCGGCTCTCTGAAAGCTGTATATGCGTAGTTACTTATGCCTTCAATTTCAACTTTTGTTTCTAGATTATATGTTCCTGATTGATTAATACTGCTAAAGTTAACACTCGCATCTATCTGTTTTGCTTGCAATGCATTTAGCATCTCTTGTCTACCCTTAATCGAAACACGTACACTAGTTTCTCCCATATAAAAGTCAAGCTGTCTTTGATATAAATTCTCTATGCCTACCGTTTGTATAGGAACCGTGAAAGTCTTTTGGACAACTGGGTTAGTTGTAATTCTGACGTATAACCATAAAGCTAAAGCAGCAACTAATGAAATTGCAAAAATACCCAACTTACGTCTATGTGGTTTGTCTGTAACTTCTAATCCACTGATATGTTTAGAACCATGCTCTTCAATCATCTTGAGCTCTTCAATATCATCAAAGGTATTGTCTCCCTCTTCAATATCTAATTGAGCTTTTGCAGATTTTTCGGTCTTATCAATTCTTAGAATTTTACGCAACTGATTCGGCAAATTACTTGAATCTTGATTGTTAGGATTGAGCAATCTATTAAGAATTGCACGCAAAGAATCTGCATCATCTAATGTATACAAACGTCCATGTATACTAATCGAAATGGTTCCTCTTTCTTCTGAAACCACGACTGAGATTGCATCACCAATTTCACTAGCGCCGAGTGCAGCTCTATGACGTGTCCCCAATTCCCTCTTAAGGTGATAACTCTCGCTTAGTGGTACGTGAACTCTAGTGGCATAAATTCTACCACCACGAATAATAACAGCACCATCATGCATTGGAGAATTGACGTAGAAAATTTGTCTCAACATTGTACTAGTTAAATCAGCATCAATAATTACTGCACCTGATTCAATTAAGTCGCCTAGTTTAGTTTCACGCTCTATTATTATTAAAGCACCTGTTTTTGTCTTAGCCATCTCTGCACATGCTACAACAATAGATTCAACTATCTGGCGAACATCGCTCTCCGAGCTGACTCTATCTCCACTTGCAGAGAAGATGTTACTAGATTTACGCCCAACTGTTTCCAGTGCTCGTCTCATCTCTGGCTGGAAAATTATAATCAAGGCAATGGCAAAAACCGAGGCAAAGTTAATCAAAACATAATTGATTGTTTTAAGTCCTAAAAATCCACCAATTATAACAAAAACAACAACAGCCACTATACCTTTCAAGAGCTGCCAGGCCTGGGTTTCACTAATTAACTTCAAAACAAAATATATTAGGAAAGTTGTTACGGCAATATCAAAAATAGCGACAATAACGTCCAAAGGTCCATTAAAATAAAATAAACCATTTTGCAACTCATTTAATAATGCATTCCAAAAACTATTTAATGTACTCATCGTTCTCCATTTTTGTCTTCTATTTTTAGACTATTGCTTCTAAATTTATTTTCTTATTCAAGTGACTAATCAGATAAATCACACATCAACACTAATACTCATATTCTTATTAATATTCTTCAGACTCATCTTCACCCATCATGACAAGTGCTTGTAGGTCTAATAGCCACACGATTTTACCATTAACTCGGATTAAGCCCTCTTTCTCCATTCTTACTAATTCTCGTGAGAATGAAGGTCTTGGCATAGCAAGCAACTTCGCTGTAACTTCTTTGGATACTGGTAATTCAACATAAGGTGTCGCTTCTGTCGATCTATGTTGGATATCCCCATACAAGTAATCTGTTGACTCTTCTGTTTTCACATGCAAATGCAAGAGATAGTTGGTAATTTTTAAACGTAAATTCCTTTGTGAAAGAATGTCAATCCTTGTATACTGCTCGTTCAAGCTATCTGATATTGATTTCGCAAAATTTCTCTCAATTTGTTCATCTGCTTGTATAAATCTTTTAACAACATCTTTAGGAATATAAATAACTTCCACATTTGTAACAGCTTCTACAGAATAAATATAGCGATTTCTACTTCCATAAAAGAATTCATGTCCCATGATATCGCCTGATTCTAGTAGGTTTAGGGTAACATATTCACCATCTATTGAATACTTTTGTATAGCTAGCGTTCCGTCAGAGACAACATAAAGACCATCCACACGATCGCCTTCATTAACTAAGATTTCGCCTTTCCATAAAGTTCTCTTGTTCATGCGTGAACTATAATCAACTAGCTGATCTTTGTTCAGGTTTGAAAAAAGAACTGTCTTCGAAAGTGCTCGACTAATCTTATCCACAAAATTCCTCCTAGAACTTTCTAACTACCAAATTACTCCGTTTATTTTATCACAGAACGTGTCAAGTTTTTTAAATTTCTTGTCTGCTATTCATTGGGAAAAGTCACTAGGATTTAGCAAATTCTTCCAAAGCTTCCACTGCTCTATTGAATATTAAGAGCTCAACTTTTTCATCTTGGTAAAAGGTATTTGTAATAAACATTTCTCCATCAACAAAGTTAAAAGCTAGTGCTCGTCTAAAGTTAGGTAATATACTCGGAATGTAGTAAACTTCTTTCAATTCGCCGAAGGAATTGCTCTTTGATTGTGGTAATTCCCCAATATTATTAATTTGCATACCTTCTCCAGAACGCTTAAGGCTAAAAGTTTTTTGCATTAAATCTGATGCTGGATTCTTCCAATCTGCAAAGGCAGAGTAATAAGCTGAATCTAACAAGTTGCCATCTAAATTAGCCACAATAATATTTGAACGTTGAATACGTTGTTCATCACTTAATGCTGGATCTAGTTCCTTCTTGATAGCCTTAGCTGTCTCAAGCAAATCAGTAGTAGAATTTAAAATAGATATTTGTGGCAACGTAACACTGCCCCCATATACTCCAACACCTTCGTAACCTTCAGTTCTTGTAGATAGGGTATACGCCATAGTTTCACGTTCTTGGCTAGAAATAATAAAACTAGCTGGAATAATAGTGCTTAGGCTTAGGTCGTTTGCTTGAAGTTTTTCCAAAAGCTTGATGCTAGATTCTTTGTCTATACGTTTCACTAAACTCTTTTGTTTATACACATTATGAAAATTACTATTCATATTTTCAAAGTCGACTTTGTCAAAGCTTTTAGTAGATTTTTTCCACTTTTTATTCAAAGAGTTCACGTGTCTTTTTTGGAAAAAGCTCATCTTCTGGAAGCCTGCTGCAAAATCAAAATTTTCTGGATGATAAGGTACTAGCTTCTCAACAGATGTTGACTCACTCTTAGGCGCTGCAATTAAATCCTCATAAATCTCTATGCAGTCTCTCGCTAAGAATTGGATTGACTGTGCATCTCCTGCTAAATAGTGAGAAGAGATTGCCCAGACAGTTTCGTTACCATCACTGAAAATTCCATGGTGCATCCATTCGCCTTCATCTATATTGTAGACTTTGGGATTCTCTTCAAGTGCCCAATCTATCGCTATGTCTAGCATGGTTTCCACATCATCTTCTTCTGGGTCTACGCTCTCATATGTTTCTGTATTAATTTGCACAACAGGTTGGCTGTCTTCACGTTTTTTGTAGAATGCTGCCTCGTCACCTTCTCTGTACAACTCGGTACATAATAATTCATGCTTGGACATTCCCAATTTAATCGCCTCTTCAAAACGTGCTAGGTCAGGTGCTCCAGAATATCTGAAAATACTCACCATCTTATTTGCTGGTCTATGTACGTAATGTCTATTTGAATCAATTTTAATCATTTTTAATACCTCATTTTTTATAAAAGTTGCTTTAAATTGTTCGCTTTGGAACTTCGTGCATCTTCTTAAAGAGCGTTTATCTTGCTTTTTCGTTAGAGCAACTTCACCCCTCTAGATTCACAATAATCTAAGGTCTCTTGGTCCCAAATTGAACTCTGAACCTCGCCAATGTGTGCTTTTCCTAGCAAAAGCATAGATAATCTAGATTGACCTATACCTCCGCCAATTGTCAACGGTAACTCATTCTCTAAAATCGCTTTGTGATATGGTCTATCGGTCTTTTCCAGCTCATCACGCAGAGTTAGTTGCTTCAATAAACTATCACTATCCACACGAATACCCATAGAAGAAATTTCTATAACTCTGTCAAATTTTTCATCATAGAAAAGCAAGTCCCCATTAAGATCCCAGTCGTCATAATCGCTAGCTCTTGAGTCATGCGGCTTGCCAGATCTTAACTCCTTACCTATACCAATCAAGAAAACTACTCCATGTTCTTTGGTAATTAAATATTCTCTCGTCTTAGCATCTTCTTCTGGATAAAGATTCTCTAGCTCCTGGGCATCAATGAAATAAACAGTCTGACCTTTGTAATCAGGGAGTTCAGGGAACTTGGCGCGCAAAACTTCAGAAGTTGCAACGATAGCAAGATGAATTTTCTCAACAATCTCTTTGAGAAACTCAAGATTTCTTTCATCAGCTGATATTACTCTCTCCCAGTCCCACTGGTCAACATAAACAGAGTGCAAATTATCTAATTCTTCATCTTTACGAATCGCATTCATATCAGTAACTAAACCTTCTCCTGGCTCTGATCCGTATTGGTGCAAAGCAAAACGTTTCCATTTAGCCAATGATTGTACAATCTCGGCAGTTGTGTCAGGAATTGCTGGAATTTTAAACTCTACCGCCTTGCTAGATCCACCAAGGTCATCGTTAAGAGCGATTTCACTACGCAAAAATAACGGTGCTGAAACTCTCTTAAGGTTCAACATTTGACGTAAATTTCTCGAAAAAATGTCCTTTAGCATTTCTATGCATGCTTGAGTTTCTGGAATTGTCAATATTGATTGGTAGTCTTCTGGTATAAATATCTTTGTCATCTATTTAGGTTCTTTCTATTTTTTGTTTTAAATACTTTTTAAATGCTTTATGTATTATAAAGGATTTTACCCAGGCTTTGTTTAGGAAATAGCTGTAGTTATTTAATTTTTTGTAATTTGTAGGGACATGGGAAATTTCTCAACTGATGATAAAAGATTCTAAAACACGTCTGATAAAGCCGATTTTTTCGATATTTTCCCAAATGACAAAGCTGCACTTCGTCTATATAATGAAGCTAATCATTAATAAACGCACAAAATAAAAACGCATAAATTTTTAGGAGAAAATATGATAGAAGTAATAGATTTAAGTTTAATTTTACCAAGCAAAACTTTGTTCAAAGATGTCAATCTTAAATTTACCGACCAGAATTGCTATGGTTTAATCGGTGCTAACGGTGCCGGTAAATCAACATTCTTAAAAATCTTATCCGGTGAAACTGAATCCACTTCAGGTGTGGTCAAAATGAACCCTGGCGAAAGATTGTCCTTCTTGAAGCAAGACCACTTTGCTTATGATGATGAATTGGTACAAGATGTTGTCTTGATGGGTAACCAGGAACTTTATGAAGTTTTTGACGAGAAAAATAAACTCTACATGAAAACTGACTTTTCCGAAGAGGATGGTCTAAGAGCTGCTGAATTAGAAAATCGCTACGCAGAATTAGGTGGTTGGGAAAGTGAATCTCAAATTTCCATATTGCTTGATGGATTAGGTCTAGACCCAAGTATTGCTTATAAGCGCATGAATGAACTAGAAAATGCTGAACGTGTTAAAGTCTTGCTTGCTCAAGCTATTTTTGACAATCCTGACGTCTTGCTACTTGACGAGCCGACCAACCACTTGGACGTTGAAGCAATTAACTGGTTAGTAGAATTCTTAATCGAATTTGAAAACACCGTTATAGTCGTTTCGCACGACAGGCACTTCCTCAACCAAGTCTGTACACATATTGCTGACATAGACTTTGGCGAAATTAATCTTTTCGCTGGTAACTATGACTTCTGGTACGAATCCTCTCAACTTATACAAAAGCAAATGAAAGATTCTAACCGCAAGAAAGAAGAGAAAATCAAAGAACTGGAAGAATTCATCGCTCGCTTCTCTGCTAACGCTTCCAAATCTAAGCAAGCAACAAGTAGGAAGAAGTCTCTGGAGAAAATTGAACTTGAGGACATCAAGCCATCATCAAGACGTTACCCATATATTGCATTTAAACCTGAACGAGAGATTGGTAACGACTGTTTCGTGGCTGATGCTTTAACCGTAAGTGACGAAAACACTGGTGATATCCTCATAGATAAGCAATACTTCAGAGTAGAAAGAGAAGACAAAGTCTTCATATTGAGTGATAACAAGAAGGCTAGCTCCAGACTCTTGGAAGTCATGGCAGGTCAAGCTGAGCCTGATTCCGGCAAACTTAATTGGGGACTGACCACAAAAGTTGCTTACTTCCCAACTGACTATAACCATCTCTTTGATACTGATGACACCATTCTAAGCTGGTTATGGGACTACACAGATTCTAGAGACGAAGCCTTCGTTCGTGGTTTCTTGGGCAGAATGTTATTCTCAGCTGACGAATTGCAAAAACCTGTTAAAGTCCTCTCTGGTGGTGAAAAAGTTAGACTGGTACTATCGAGCTTGATGATACAGGACCCGAACGTATTGCTACTTGATGATCCCGTAAACCACTTGGATATGGAGAGCGTCCAGGCTCTTAACGATGGACTGATTAACTTCAAAGGCGTGGTTGTATTCACCTCAAATGACCACCAATTCATTGAAACAATTTCTAACAAGATTTGTCATATTGATAAATCTGGTCAAGTTAAGATGCACCTCATGGGTTATGAGGAATTCTTGGAGAAACATAAGGATATTATGAAGAAACAAGTTTACGTTAAGGATCAGGATGAGTAGGTGAGTAGGTTCTGGGCAGTTTGTAGATTGTATTATGCAAATAAAGAAATCCGATAGACTAACATCTATCGGATTTTCTCTTCTTATAAGCAACTAAATGATTTTCGTCTTTCTTTAAATCGTGTGTTAAATATAGAAAAACTAAGTTCATATTGCATTTTAGACAGCATATTTTTCATTTTTTGATCCACTTTACTTTCTAATATCCTTGTGTTTTAATAATTATGAGCGATAGAACTGTTTCATAACATGTTCGCTCGCTTTTTAGTTTTGTGTTAAAGATTTAAGTAATCTTTTAATATTTTGAGAATGCTCTCGATGTCTTCCATGTCGTGGGCATTTTTTATGAAATATAAAAACCTTTTAACATATAATATACCGACCCCCAAAAGTTAGACCAAAATCTATTTTTTTTGGAGTCACATCATTTTTTCTCTATTTTTATTGTAACAGACAAAAAATATTAATATTAAGGAGGAAGCAATAGGGACTATGTCCAACAAATGAAATCCATTAGATTCTACTTTCCAAAAAATAACAAGTGGCCATAGAAGCATAATCAACAAAAAAACTAATATATTTCCTAAGGCGCCCACACCAAGATCAAGTTTAGTTCCACCAGTTAGCATAAATATGCTAGCATATACAGCTCCAGATAATAAATAAGCACCAATTACTTTTAAAAATGTCTTCATAATATCATCTCCAAAAAGTCTTATTTTTTCGCCAAAAGTCCCGTTGGATTACTCATTCCAAACTCTTTCAAAGAGTATTCTTTTTTTTGATTCGTGTCAGGAGAATATTCTACTAATTTGTCTTCAAACAAAAAGTAGTAATTATCTCTAAACAATACAAACGGTGGTTGCATTGGATTAGCTCTACGGAACTCCTCATACTCAGGAAAGTCTATAATCTTAGAACTACCATCATTCAAAGAATATACTGTATAGGTAAAAGTAGGAAGATAAAGTTCATAATGCCATATTATTAAGTTATTTCGTTTTGAATCAAAATATATGTGCAAAGGATAAGGAGTTTCTAATTCAATGGTCTTTTGCTCGCCTGTACTTAAGTTATAGCTAACGAGTTTATTTGCGGGACCTGGCTCTCTTTCTGCTGTGAGCCCTTCGTTAGTATTAGTTATATAAAATGTATCTCCTGCAAGTACCATGCGAAGGAGTCCTCCTTCGTTATAATTAAGGTCAATTACTTCTTCCAAATCAAATTCCTTATTCATTACCCAAATCTGATTTTTCAATTCTCCATTAGCTAAACCTACTCCAATTAAAATATAAACCTTATCACCTTTTACTATCATTTGATTAGGGTAAGTTGAATGTTCGACTGGAATAACTTTAGTCTTAACTTTGTTAAAATTTAAGTCATAAGTTTCAAACTCTAACCTATCAACAAAACTGTGGGAAACATGTAAATATTTACCATCTGGAACCAAACTAAAAGCTCCATCTATTCCCTTTGTTTGGTAATAATTTACGTCTAGATTATTTTTATTAATTTTAGCTAACAGTTGAAAATTTTTGTCATTAGCAGTAGTTTTAGTAAAATAAAAGTTCTCATGCTCTACAAAAAGCTCTTTCCAAAATCCAAGTTTTTTCTCATTCTTACGCGGTATCCGTTCTAATAGTTTTAGCTCATTGCCTTCGCGTTCAAATGTCAACACTTCATCATCAGCATATATTGCAAAATCGTAGTCATAATTTTTGGAATTTCCCAGAGAAAAAATTCCTAGGTTACAAGAAGTCAAAAAAACGAATGATAGCAAGATAGCGAACGTTGTGCTAAATTTAATTTTTCTTTTATTCATCTGATACTCCCTCATAGTATCCCAAATTGGGGAGTTTTGGGATAAAATAAAATATTAATTAATATTACTTATTTCTATAAATAAGCGTTGTTTTATCACTCAAGTACAATTCAAACGGATGCACAGCTGAAGCATACCTCCAGGTGTCCAAGTCAACTCCTGCAGTATACTTATACGCAGCCCAGACTAGTTGAGAACAGTAGAAAGAATCTGTTTTAGTCTTATTTAAGAACCATCCATTATAAGGTTTTCCTACTTGCTTTGTTGCCCATTCAGCTGCTGCTTGATCTTGCTCGACTGTAGTACTGGTTACACCAACTTGCCATACAGTCTTGTCTTTGTACTTATAACTCCAATTTCCCCAAACATTTTTCACACCTGAACCTGGGTTAGCCTCAACTACGCAGTAGTAATTTGGTGCCACTCCCACTATACCAGCATGTCCATTATTAAATAAAGGGCTAGAAGCGTACGAATCGGTTATACAAATTACTCCATCTCTCCATGTCCAAGAGCCGTATGATGAATATGTCATTACTGAGTTGTTCTTAAAGTCTCCAATAGGTTCTTCGGAATATGCTGATTCATTAAATTCAGTTTCCCAAGAGTCTATCTGTTCGGCTGTAAAAATCTCATCTTCCTGAGCTGCCGATACCACATTTTCAAAAGAGAATAGCCCTAACAATAAAGCAACGAATAAAGCCATAGCCTTTTTTATTTTTTTCATAAAGTTCCCCCGTAAAATTAGAAGATTTTTGCAAAACAATTTTGAATTTCTTTAACATTTGCAAAAATCAGATTATAAAAGCCTTTGTTTCCTCAATTTAAAGCACCTTATAATCTCCCCTATTTATAACAAGGTCATTATCGAGAAAACTGTTATAGTCATATTGTATCAATTTATACATCTTTAGTCAATTGTCTTGTGTAATATGACAATTAATTGTGTTTATTTTAAATTTTAAGCTGAATTTTTAATATATCTCTTTGCTACAAAAGCAATATTTTGAATATCATTTATCATCTATTTATTGTCAAAAATCAATATATTTATAATAATCAAAATATTATAAAACGTTATATTCCAATAAATATATGTATTTTCTAATTAATTATGTTTTGGCTATTAAGTTAATTAGTACTTTTTTCGATTGGTATATTTTTTAACGATTTAACTCCTATCAATATAACAAGGGCTCGTAAGAATTCATATTTTTAAAATTTGTATTACCAGAATTTATTATAATGAATAAATAAAATAGCTCATTCTTTCTTAGCTATACATTTAGCTTTTTAGAGTACAGTTTAAACTATATTAGTTCTGACATATTTTGAGTCCATTTGAGTTCGTCTTTTTGCCATTATTAGCGCATTTGAAAAAAGCTATTCAATCTCTGAAACTCTTTAATATAGCATATTTAGGCTAACTAGATATCTTTTAAATATTATTATGCCAATGCGGACATAGAAGTCAGATAGGAAGCCTGCTAATCCTTATACCTACTATGTTTCACATTTTATATGGGTAAGCTCTTGGGTAAAATATTTTTACATTCTTCGTAACTATCACAATAAATCTTTTACGAATTTTAAATAAATTCAATTTTTCGTATTAACATTTTTCAGTTATTTTGCATTAATTATCATTAAAGAAAAATTCCTGATTAATTTACTCTCTTCAAAACAGCTATCACATCTGTATTTTTTCTGGAAACTCATAAATTTCATCATATAAATTAATGGTTTCTTTGTGAGGTGTGTGGCTAATTGCAATAACAGTTAAATTCTCATTTGATAAAATATTATTTTCAACTGTAAGTGCCGTTTCTTTGTCCAAAGCTGATGTCACTTCATCCATTAAAACAATTCTTTTGCCCCTAATTATTCCTCTCGCAAGAGCCAATCTTTGCCTTTGTCCTCCTGACAATTTACTACCTAATTTACCTACCGCAAAATCCAAAAACTCTTCTGTACAAATTAATCCTGATTCATTTAACGCAGATACAATCTCATGATCTGAGTAGTGCTCCCCTAAGCAGATGTTCGCTCTAACTGTGTCATTGAATAAGTATGGCTGTTGCTCCAAGTAAAGTACATGAGAACGCATAACTTCCTTAGGAATTGTATTTATTTCTTGTCCATAAAATTTAATGCTACCGTGATAATCATCATAGTAAGAAATTAATAATTTAAGCAAGGTACTCTTGCCACTACCACTTTTGCCTAAGATTAAATACTTTTTATTTTTCTCGAATGTAAATTGCATATTTTCGAATACTAATTTTTCACCATAGTTATATGATAAATTCTCTACTTGATAAACTACATCAGCAGAACTACTTTGAGAGTCTATTTCCCTTAAATAATTCTCTAAGTTATCATGATTTGCATCTACAGTAGAAATATTACTTATATGCTTAAATTTCTCTAGAATAGGTTTCACACTATCTATAGATGAAATTTGATTAGACAAATCTCCCAGTGAAGAAAATATAACTCCAGTTAAGGCACCCGTTGCCTCTATTGTTCCAATAGTTACAATTCCTTTGAATGCTAGAGCTCCTGTGAATGCAGTAATTAGAATTTGAAAAAAGATATTTCCTGTAAATCCTGCTGCAAAAACTTTTGCCTCAATTTTAGCCTGATTAAATAAAACATTCATCAAAGCAATAGAATAGCTTTTGATCTTTTCGGTTAACTTTTGTTGTTGATTGTAATTCAATAATACATTATATCCAGAAAGAATATCTTCTGACCTAGCTACAAATTCCTCATTAGCAGCTGACGACTTTTTACTAGCTGTTTCAACTTTTTTTCTAAAAATTTTAGGTATGGCTAACATTACTAACAAGGATATAAACGTAACTAAGACTAGTGACCAATGATAAGCAAACAGAGCTATTACAGAAAATATTGTTCCTGTAACACCTTTGACTATATCAAAAAACTTTAGTGTCCCTTTCTCATTAATAATATTTATGTCATTTGTTAACCATGAAATGTATGTTCCTACACTATTTTGGTTATACTCTCTATATTCTAATTGCTCTAAGTTACTAGTAATTTTAGATCGTATATCGACAGCTATTTCTTGGCAAAATTTCATCTTATAAATATTAACTGAGCTGTCTAAAGCTATTATAACTAACCAAACACCTAATAAATAAACCTCATATAAGATAAATTGTCTGAAATCCAGTGCAATTAAACTGGTTAAAGCAAATGCGTTTAAAGCTGCTCCTACTGTTCTTAATAATTGTGATATGGATATCAAAACACAAATAAATATGCTTTCTTTTTTCTTGTTTTTTAATATTTCTATCATATTGTTTTACCTAAATTTCTGTGCAGTAATTTGTTAAAGTGGAACAATTTTCTATTTCTTCTAGGGTATATGTTTTAGATTTACCTTCTCGGTAGTCTTCGATATCTTGTAAAATTCCATACTCATATTCTAGTTTGTCTAAACCATCTTCTATTAATTGACGTAGATAGAAAGCTTTAGACCTACCAGTACGTTCGGATAGCTTATTTAGCCTATTAGAGTTTTCTTCATTTAATCTAATTGATGTTACCATTGTTTTAATTATCCGCCTTGCATATAAATATATGTATTCATTATAGTAGATTTATTAGATATTTATAAAGACAGACACATAAAGAATAAAAGAAGGAATTTATTCCTTCTTTTATTCTCTATAAGTTGAGTACTATAAATCTACTTTGAATTAATTAATTCAACTTACGATACTTAGCCACAATGATTCTTTCGGGATTTGTTTTTATTGTTTCTGAGTAATTTACTTCTAATATATCTCCGACCTTAATATCATCTATATTTTCATTTGCAAAATCTAAAATTAATTTATGATAGAAAACATCTTTTTCGTGGGCATAAATTATGCCATTGTTTTCATTATCAATATTTTCTACTTCTACGTAAATCTTTTCTGTAATGCATGTAGTTGAATTACTTGTTGTTTCTTTAGTTTGGTTAGAAAGAAAACTACATGAACACGAACATAATGTAAGAATAATTACTAACAACAATGTATACCAATTTTTTCTCATCGTAGATACAAGGCTCCTTCAATATATTTTTGATTAATTAATGCACCACGGTTACCCCAGCCATCAACCACAAATATTAAGTATGACACAGTCTCACCAGGGGATAACAGTTTGAAACTATCTGTAAAAGTAAGACTACTTAATTCGGGAGGAAGGGCTTGTGCTATGTTGTTAAATTGTCTATATCCGTAAGCAACTACCCAGTGTTCACCGTATGGTTGTATTCCTTTCCCTAAATCTAACATTGCTGGACCATTTCGAAGATCTAATGAATAAGAACTTCTGCTATAAGCAGTTCTAGAAAAACCTCTTTGATTAAGATAATTATTTAGCCCATTTATAGCATCGCTCATATAAGAACCTGGTTTAATTCCATCTATAAATGGAACTAATTTTTTGATTAAAGTTACGCCATCTGAACTTTCCCAACTATTAGGTACATAGTTATCATTATAAACTTTGTCATAGTACATCAATAGCATAGCAGCTGCTGTTGAACCGCATATGCCGTTAGGGTTGTATGTGTAGTTAGGTATATAACTTGAGTAATTTATAAAGTGATCTGAAATCCCAAATTCTGGATTGTATCCATTTGTATGATTAGAGAATAACTCCACTTCATTAACTTCAACACGTTTAAATGCAGTATCTTCAAAATCCGTAGCTTGAATTGGATATCTATCTAAAACCTCAAGAAATTGGTTCCTTATAATTCCTTCAATAGATTTACTGTAATAATTTAATGGACTAGTGTAGATTATTCTTTCCGAATGTACTTGAGATTGTTCGATGAAATCAATGTTGTGTTCGTCAGACATTTCTATTATTTCATAATTCATTGAATTTAGAATATAATAATTATTTCCACTGGAAACATAAAATGCTACTAAATTGTCGTCTGCTGAATACAAAGGTATAACTATCTTATATTTTTTCGATAGCAGCTGCACGATTAGCTCATCTTCAAACATTGTTTTAGCATTTAACTTTGCTTGTGGAATTATAAATAATGAAAATACAAAGGTTATGGCTAGTATAAAACTAAAAATCTTTATTGCTTTAAATTTACTCTTTTTCATAATAAACCTCCTAGAAATTGATTTAAAAGTTATTATGTAATATAAATTAATAGTCAATCACTCTAATAAAACCACCTCCTATGGTAATAATTTCTTAACCATATTTTAGCAAAATAAATCT
>CAMYAM010000018.1 GCA_947253875.1 uncultured Fastidiosipila sp.
ACACCAATACTTGTGAAAATATCATTTGCTAATTTATTATCCTCATTCATGTAACCTTGGATTACCTTGAGCTTCTCTGCTAGAGATAATGATGGATCAACATCAAGTCCAGCTCTTTCTGCTAATCTAATAGCAGCATCTTGTGAGAAATATTTACAGCCTACACCGTAATCTCCAGACCATTCATCAACTTCAGCTGTTTCTGCTAGTTGATAGTCTACCGGTGCAAAAGCCAATTCATTTAAATAACCAGTTAGGTTCATGTCTGCATCAACATAACCAACAGCTTCACTAGTGCCCATTGCTATACCAAGGACTCTACCCTCTTCTAAACTCATAGCACCTGCCAAAGCTGAAACATCACCATCATTAGCTACCATAAAAGGTTTGCCTGGAGCAACTTCTTCACAAGCTCTTATATAAATATCTCCGACTGTTTCCTCATAAATATCTTCTGGTACTTGTAAGAATAATGAAGCAACTTTGGTTCTATCATTAATAAAAATACCTGCTGAAGAAATACCTATTCCATCAACTCTAGGCATCTTAGAAGCTGCTGTTCTAAAAGATTCTACAATGCCATCATAATGATATTGAGGATCTGATTCTAATTTAGGGAACCAAATCACCTCTTCTGAATAAACAGTTTCACCATCTATAACTGCTGAAACTTTTCTATCTGAACCACCAGCATCAAAACCAATACGGCAACCGTGTAAATCGTTACTTGATTCTACTGGTACAAAATGAGCTTTTGGCATATCTTCTAATTTTTTGATAACTACTTCGAATTTTTCCCCATAAATTCTTTGCATATAATCTACATCAAATGCTCTTTCGCCTGCTTCACTATATTTTTCTTTAATTTTATTGGCAACTTTATCATTACCTGCTAGATAGATTTTGAAACCACCTCTAGCCCAAATTAACTGTTTTACTAACCTACTAATATACATAACATCTGCTTCAAAATGTTCTGCATCTCCATAGATGAATGTATTCTCGACCTCTATTAAGCCATCATTTCTCTCAATTGCCACGGTGAAATTTTCTTTTGCTCCTGACAAATAAGCATCATTCCATACTTTAATAGGAATATACTCTGGCTCCAGTGGTGCCTTGAATTTGTAATCGAATTTGATTCCGTGTAAATTCATTTAAATACCTCCAAAAAATTTTACTTTAATCACTATACATTAAAAAGTAGCAAATTTCTAAACTTTTGGGACTAAGCTGTAACTCCTTTTTCCTGAAAACTCAATTCTTTCACTTCTACTTTTAATAGATATAAAGATACAATTAAGCATGTCAAATCTGATATCAGCAAAACATACCACACACTAGCTGCACCAAATATTTCCGGAATAATGAACAAAAATAAACTTATCAAAATATAACCTCTTAATAAATTTATATACATATCATACTTAGGTTTATGGACTGCTGTCATATATCCACCTATACAAATATTAAATCCCAAAACAAGGAAGCTTAATGAAAAGATCTTTAAAACTTTAACTGAAAAATTTAAAAAATCTTGCGTATAATCTGAAATAAATACATTAACAAAAAACTCTGGTGTAACCTGAATTAAGGCAAAAAATATTATTGAAAATAATCCTACAGTCATCATCATGTATTTTCTTAATCTGCCAATATTTGAATACTGCTTTGCACCATAGTGATATGCTAATAACGGTTGACTTGCCTGATTAATTGCCAGCATTGTATTAACTACAAATGTCAAAATATAAGCAATAACAGAAAAACTTCCTAATCCATGCAATCCGTATAAATCACCTATTTTATTATTAAACAATAGGATAATAAACCCTGTAGAGAATTCAGCTAAACTTGCTGGGAAACCGTAAGAAAGTATTTTCCTGAACATAGAGAAATCTAATTCAAATTTACTAAATTTCAGTCTAGATTTTTTGGATAAAAAGTGAATTAAATAAGCTATAGTAGGTAAAACTTGGGCTAAACCTGTAGCAATAGCTGCACCAGATATCCCCATATCCATTTTAAAAATAAACACATAGTCTAAAACTATATTTGTAACAGCTGAACCCAACATAAAAACAGTAGATAGCTGTGGGAATCCATCTGCTTTGATCATGACCTCAAATACATAGCTAATTATATAAAACGGTATAAAAGCTATTATTATCCTAATATATTCTTTCAAAAAAGGAAATATCTCTGCGTCAGCACCCAAAAATTGAATTAATTCATCTAAAAACAAATATGAACTAACTGTAATCACTATTCCCACAATCAATGATGAAACAACTGTCATACTAAAAAACTCATTAGCTTTTTCTTTCTCGTTACGACCCAAATGATAGCTAATAATATTAAGAGCACCTACAGATAACAGAATAGCTATGGCAAAACTTAACGCCACATATGGCATAGCTAAGTTAACTGCTGATAAACCCTTCTCACCAACGCCTTGACCAACGAAAATACCATCAACCATTGTATAACTAGAAAACAAGGTCATAGTTGCAATAGTTGGTATTAAAAATTTTAGATAAGATTTTAATAAATTTTCTTTCATCTTCAATTTCCCTTTTTTACATTTTTAGACATAATGATAAAATTATTGTAAAGCTTGGAGTAGGTCCAAGGTCAAGAGGTATTTTAAAAATGATGCAGAAAAACTATAAAATAGGCGAATTAGCCAAATTATTCAATATTTCTACCGACACACTTAGGTTCTATGAAAAAGAAAAACTTTTAGTACCACGGAGAGAGAGCAACGGCTATAGAATGTATTCAATCTTTGATATATGGAAATTAAATATAATTAATACTATGAAAGCTTTGGGTGTGGAGTTGAAGGATATTAAAATTTTCTTAGATAATAGATCCGTTGACAAAGAGAAGGAAATTTTAGAATTAGAGCTTAATTATATTGAAGACAAAATTAAGCATCTTGAATATCAGAAAATTGAGCTAATAAATCGTTTAAATCTCTTGAAAGATGCTACCGAAAATACTACTTACGATGAAGTACAAATTAAGATTCTACCATGTCGTAAAATTATTTACTTAGACTATGAATTTACTAATGATAATGAAATTGATTTAGCCTTCTCAAGTTTGAGTCAAAGATTTGACGATGTTATCTATTTTTTCAATAAAGATTTTGGCATGATTTTGCCTTTAGAAAAAGTTCTGAACGGTAAGTATAATGAATATCGTAGGGGTTTTCTACTAGTTGATAATGACATGGATAAATTTGATACAACTATAGCTGCTGGAAAATATCTAATTCTACGTCACAGAGGCCATTACGAAAACATTGACATCGCTTATGAAAAGATTTTATATTTTGCAAAATATAACAATTTAATACTAAGTTCGGAAGTAATAGAGCGTTATCTTATTGATAGGAATCAAACGTCCAGACCAGATGAATATCTTACTGAAATACAGATTGCTATTCTCAATTAAAATTAGTGCAACTCAAAACAGATAGAATCAAAAGTCCCAAGATTGGAACTATAGTTATAGTAATTAAGTTAATCCAATTATTATCTACAAAACTTAAACCTTTGACCGGTTGATCACCCTCATTCATAGGGAAATCTTGTAATTCGCCATCAGTTCCCAAGTACTTCTTCTGAAATAATACTCCTAAAATACTATCAATTATTGTACCCAGGCAGCCTAAACTAAATGATATTAAAAATCCTTTGAAAGCAAACTGAGAAATTGCTAGTAATGAGATTAATGCAGATCCTAAGAAACCAGCAAATAAACCTGGAACACTTACACCACCAGATAAACCTTTGGGCAAAGTTTTGCCATTTAAAATGTTAAACACCCTGAACTCACTTAACTTACCGAGCTCTGAAGAAAAGGTATCTGCATTTGCTGCAGCAAAGACTGCTATAGCTAACAAGGTGTATTTAGGATTAGGGTCAAAATATGAAATCCAAGCTAATACCACTGCCGGTAGAGAGTTTGCTAAAACCTGTTTCCAATCCCTTGCATGGAACTTCATTTTCTTTGTGTTAGATTCTTCTTTATTAATGTTATTAATTTTACTAACTATAGTTCCTAGA
Organism: uncultured Fastidiosipila sp.; assembly: GCA_947253875.1. Classification (GTDB taxonomy): domain Bacteria; phylum Bacillota; class Clostridia; order Saccharofermentanales; family Fastidiosipilaceae; genus Fastidiosipila. The sequence goes on from CAMYAM010000018.1 coordinate 4,077, forward strand.
ATAAAGAATAAAATTAAACTTATATATACATTAATTCCTAAAAAAACAAATAAAGATTGAGCAACTGATATCGCTGTTATAGCACCAGTTAGAGTAATAGAATTTTTTCGATATGCTAAATATAAAATCAATGCAGATAATAATATTATTGCAACTTGCATCCAAGAAAAATGATGTATTAACAACCCCGCAAATATACCACTTCCAATTGGTAGAGAAATGTTATCAGAGCCATTCTTACCAGAAATCTCAATGTACATTGCAAAAATTCCATTTATAATTGCAATCAATAAATTGATAAATATAATTTTCAAACTAAAAGTTGGTTTGTTTATTATGGCAACTATAAAAGTTATCAAAACTGCCGCTATTAAAACTATTAAACTTCCTTGGACTGTTTTACTTTTTTCAATTTTTAAGTAATTTCTACCATATTTTTCCCCAATAATTGCAGCTAACCCATCACCATATGCCATTATTAGAACTCCTACAATAGAAATAGTCCACATACCAGTGTAGTGTGCAATTAGAGTAAGTATAAATAAACTTATAGCATAATAAACTGTACCGTAGCTTTTCTTATCTCCTTCTCTCTCCATTGAAGGTATTAAATTATATTGTACTGATAAGAAATTTATTATAATAAACGAAAATGGTATTCCAGCTGCAACGAAGATATTTTCAAAAAATGGAGATAGCAAAATCCAGTTTCCAACGAAAATATGAATTATTTTTCTGGATATTTCTTCATTGTTATTTATTTTTCTTACTATCGCAGAAACTCCAATAACTGCAAAAATATAAACAAAAGATATTATTGCTAAGCTTATATCGTTCATTAATTAATTCCTTAATCTATTCTTATTATTTAAATTAAGAGCTAAGTATATAACTTTTAATTTCATTGCTAACATTTTTATAATTAAATATATCATAGACTATAATAATGTAATTGGCTCATACAATCATATTTTGTTTCATTTCAGTAATTAACATTGTACAGGATTGGTTGCCCCTAAATAATTTCAGGTTATTTTAAGACTCGACATTTTACGACTCACAGAGACTATACACAAAATAAAATCTTCTTGACATGTGCTCAGAAAATTACTAATATATCTTGGTACTCAAAAAAATATATGATATCTGGTCCTTTAGCTCAGTCGGTAGAGCAGCAGACTCTTAATCTGTGGGCCCAGGGTTCGAGCCCCTGAAGGATCACCAGTAAAGCCTATGACATCAGAGTCGTAGGTTTTTTTATTTTCAAGTATTTTAAAATTCCATTATTAATAGGGCAATATTCCAGATACTTTTAATCTTTTATCATATAAAATAAGGTGACCTTTAAAAGATCACCTTACTTCTTAGTAATATACTTTTACAAACTGTAAATTACTTCTCATCTTCAATATCATTATTCTCATCAATACTTTGTCTTCGATCTAGTTTTTGTGTATGAGATTGGCTTCCAGTACTACTATTAGCATATGGATTCTTCCAGTCAGGGTCATATGGATTTAAATTATCATTTTGACTTACCATGCGATTACCATTTTGACCAGAAACTTCAGCAAAACTTGAGAAGGAATTTCCCAAATCTTCACTACCTTGTTTGATAAAGCCTAATTCTTCTAATGTAACATCCCCTCTATTAACAGACGCATATCTTAATGCACCATAAAGTTCAGCAAAAGTCTGGTTTGTATAAACTCCTAGAATTACAGCGGACAATCCCAATGTGATACGCGTTAATATAGCAGCTAATATACCCCAACCTATAAAGGATAGGACTAAACCAATAGTATGCCATTTGTTATTTTTCATCATCTTCTTACTTAAGTTCAAGCTTTCTTTGTAACCAAATTTAGGATTGTCAGCTAAAATATATGCTTGCATTGAATACGCAAGTTTCCTATTTATAATAAAGAACATATTAATAATAATAACAAGATTACTTACCGCCATAACAACGGCATGCAATACTGTAATATTTATTACACCATCTCCACTAGTTGCTTGATTACTAAAATTAAGAATCACAAGAGCAGCTGCAATTCCAGCTATTATGCTAGGTAAGCCCCAAATAAAGAGCCATAATTGTTTCCATAAATTTCCTAAAAATAAGTCCTTAAAATTTCCACCAAAATGCTTAAACGCCATGCCTAATCCTGGAGCATCTGCAACTTCTCTATTTCTGACAAACCAGTTTTTGACGCTTATATCAAATGGTTGTAACAAGAACAAATCCAATAAAAAAGTTACAACGCCTAATACCATGGAAAATTTGAAAAACTTTGAGAAAAAGGCAAATCCCATTACAGCTATCTGCTCTTCATTCAGATACTGATAATTATTTATTTCGTTAACGAAGTTCATAGCCTCATCCAGAACATTGAAACCGGTACTACTGCCAACTAGAAAATTAACTATAAATGTTATGGAAGCTACTATTAACAGCAGTAGCAAACCCATGCTGAAACTACCTCTTAAATGGAATTTTGCATCATTTTTTAATGTTTTATTTTTCCACATAAATTTATCCTTTCCAGATATAACACAAAATTTTATATATCTAAAGCCTTAACTTAAAAGTAAAACCCTTAGTAAATAACTCGATAACTTTAAACATAATTCTAATATAAAAAATTAATTATTTAAATATGTTAAGTACCAAAATTGGCTAAGGGTTTCCAACTATTCTGCTTTAAACTTTAATTTGTCTGACTTAACGTCAACTTTAACCTTATTCTTATTGTCTAGTTCACCACGCAATTTCATCTCTGCTAGTGGATCTTCAATACTCTTGGTAATTTCACGTTGCAATTGTCTTGCTCCGTATTCATCGCTATAGCCAGCTTCACCAAGATAATCTTTTGCGGCTTCACTGACTTCTAGAGCACAAGATGCTGATGCTTTAAGGTTATCTTCTACATCTACCAACATTAGATCAACTATCTCTCTAATCTCAGCTTTTTTCAATCTATGGAATACTACAACTTCATCCACACGATTCAAAAACTCCGGCCTGAAAGCATCTCTTAAAGCTGCTCTAATTCGGTTTTCTTCAGCCTCATCTGCATGGGCACCAAATCCATAACCACTCTTCTGACTTGTACCAACATTTGAAGTCATAATGACAATTGTATTGCTAAAATCAACCAACTTACCTTGGGCATCAGTTAAACGACCTTCATCAAGTATTTGTAACATGATATTAAAGATATCGCTATGTGCCTTCTCGATCTCATCGAAAAGTAAAACACTATAAGGCTTTCTTCTAACTTTCTCTGTCAATTGACCGCCATCATCATACCCTACATATCCTGGAGGAGATCCAATCAACTTAGACACTGTGTGCGCTTCCATATATTCAGACATATCTAAACGTATTAGGTTATCTTCACTATCAAACATTACTTCTGTAACTGCTTTAGCAAGTTCAGTCTTACCAACACCTGTAGGTCCAACAAATATAAAGCTACTTGGTTTGCGTTTTGCTCTAAGTCCTGCTCTACTTCTTCTAAGCGCTCTAGAAACTGCGTTTACAGCAGACTCTTGACCAATAATCCTCTTATGTAAAAGAGATTCTAAGTTTAATAGTTTTTCTTTCTCATCATAAGAAATATTAGTCACAGGAATTCCTGTCCATTCAGCTACTATCTGAGCAATATTTTCTTCAGTAATAATTGAAGGTTTTAGCCTTTCTTCAACTTCAGCTAATTCTTCTTCAGCCTTCATTTTGCTGCTTCTAAATTCTGCTTGTTTTGCATAAAGATTTTCTGCCTCTTCAGATTCCGGGTCGTCTGGCATCTTTTCACTTAAATTTTGAAGTTCTCTATCTAATTGGCTAATCTCATTCTTTAGCTTACCTTGAATAATCAAGTCTTCATCTTTTAAGTTTGCCTTGGATCCAGCTTCATCCATTAGGTCAATTGCTTTATCTGGTAAAAATCTCTCTGTAATATAACGTTCAGATAACTTAATGCAAGCACGTAAAACATCATCTGAGTAGACTACATGGTGATGGTTTTGATAAGTGTCTCTTAACCCCATCATAATTTCCATTGTTTCTTTCTCGGTAGGTGGGTCTACGATAACTTTTTGGAATCTTCTCTCTAAAGCTGAATCCTTCTCAATATGTCTTCTATATTCTTCAAGAGTGGTAGATCCTAATACACGTATCTCCCCTTTTGCCAAAGCTGGTTTCAAGATATTAGCAGCATTCATTGCACCATCTGCATCTCCAGCACCAATGATATTATGTAATTCATCAATTACTAGAACGATATTACCAGCACTACTTGCTTCTTCAACAATACCCTTCATTCTATTTTCAAATTGTCCACGGAATTGTGTACCTGCTACAACTGCTGTCATATCTAGTTGGTATAGCTCCATATCTTGTAGTTTTGGTGGAACATTTCCTTCTACAATTCTGGTAGCTAAACCTTCGGCAATAGCTGTCTTACCAACACCTGGTTCACCTAAAAGAACTGGGTTGTTTTTATTTCTTCTATTTAATATCTCTATAACTCTATTCAGTTCTTTCTCTCTACCAATTAGTGGATCAATTTTGCCATCTTTAGCTTTCTTATTTAAATTTGTAGCATACTGATCTAGATTCTTACGTTTATTTCTAACATTTCTTCTACTTCTACGCTGGTTTTGTTTATTATCATCAGATGATTGATTCTTTCCAGGGAAAAGGAATGGCCATTGTGGTTTATTGTCTTCATCATTATCTGCTGATGTTCCTTTGTTTTTATCATTGGAATCATCATTGTCCGCATCTTCTTCATCGTCAGATTGTTCTTCATCATAATCCGTATCACTAGGATCTTCTCCGGCAGTAACACCAGCCATAGGTCCTAAAATATCTTGAATATTATCTGGAATTTGACCGCCAAACATAGCAGAGAGTATGTTCTCAGAACCACCATTTTCTTGAATTTGATTGAGAACTTCATTCATTTGTTCTGTAATCTCATCTACATTATCTTCAGTTATTCCACTTTTTTCTAGCATCTGATCAATTCCACCAACCTTATTACGCAAAGCACAACTCAGGCAGATTCCATCATTAATAATGGAGCCATTTTCAAATCTAGTAGTATAAATTACTGGTACGTTTTTATTGCACATAACACAAAGGTTATCCATGTGCTCTCACCTCTCTTTTTTCCTTCTTATAATTTTCTATCTTAATTTAAGTATTGTTCCTGTTTAACTTAAGACCTTTATCATTAATATATCTATTACTTATAAAAAGCCTCTTAACATTTTACAGAAGAACCATTATAAATAAAGTCTATTTATTCATATTTAACAAATTATTGTTAAATTTGTGAAAGTTTATATTTTAATGCTTTCTAATCTCTAAATTAGTCTTTACTTTGAAAAACCTCATATGTTTTTAGATTTTTTGCCTTAGCAGTAAAAATCTTATCTAAGTATTGACCTGTATAGCTTTCTTTAACCTTGCTTATTGTTTCAGGAGTACCTGAAGCAACCACTTGACCTCCACCATCTCCACCTTCAGGACCTAAGTCTACAATGTAATCTGCTGTTTTGATTACGTCAAGATTATGTTCGATAACCAGTACAGTGTTTCCAGCATTTACAAGTCTTTGAATAATTTCTACAAGCTTATGTACATCAGCCATGTGTAAACCTGTAGTAGGTTCATCAAGTATGTAAAATGTATTTCCAGTAGCTGTCTTAGATAACTCTGTAGCAAGCTTAACTCTTTGAGCTTCACCACCACTTAATTGTGGAGAAGGCTGACCTAATTTAATATAACTTAAGCCTACGTCATACAAAGCTTCTAACTTCTTACGAATTTTTGGAATATTCTCGAAAAACTCCATCGCTTCATCAACAGGCATATCTAATACATCTGCTATGTTTTTTCCTTTATATTTGACCTCTAATGTTTCTTGATTATATCTAGCACCACCACAGACATCACAATCAACATACATATCTGCTAAGAATTGCATTTCAATTCTGTTTACTCCATCACCATTACAGGCTTCGCAACGGCCTCCGCGAACATTAAAACTAAATCTGCCCTTCTTATATCCACGTTGCTTAGCTAATGGAGTTTGTGCAAATAAATCTCGAATGTGATCAAAAACTCCAGTATACGTAGCTGGATTAGATCTTGGAGTTCTTCCTATCGGTGACTGGTCTATAGAAATGACTTTGTCCAAGTGCTCATACCCTGAGATCTCATTAGCTTTACCAGACTTTCTTCTAGCCTTATTTAATTTTGCTTCTAACACCGGTAAAAGTACTCCATTTACTAGAGATGATTTTCCTGACCCTGAGACTCCAGTAACACAGGTAAATGTCCCTAATGGGATTTTTACATCTATTTTCTTAAGGTTATTCTCTTCGGCACCGTAAATCTCCAAGTTATTCCCATTACCTTCTCGTCTTTTCTCAGGAATATCAATAAACTTCTCACCTCTTAGATATTGTCCCGTAACAGAATTCTTTGTGTTCATAAGTTCATAAACATCACCAACACAAATTACTTCACCACCATTTAATCCTGCACCTGGACCTATATCTACTATAGTATCAGCCGCAAACATAGTTTCTTCATCATGTTCAACTACTAGGACTGAGTTTCCTAAATCTCTTAATTTCATCAAAGTGTTTAGAAGTCTACTATTATCTCTCTGATGCAAACCAATACTTGGCTCATCTAATACGTATAATACTCCAGTCAAACCTGATCCTATTTGAGTTGCTAGTCTTATTCTCTGAGCTTCACCACCACTTAATGTACCTGCTGCTCTAGACAAGGTCATGTAATCTAGCCCAACGTCAATTAAAAATTGCAAACGCGAATCCAATTCATTATATATTCTTCTTGCTATTTCTAGTTGTTGCGGATCTAATTCTTTTAACCCAGCTTCAATATTCGCTTTAATCTTAGGAATACTTAAAGTTGTCAACTCATAAATATTCAAATCATTGTAAGTTACTCCAAGGGCTTCTGAATTCAATCTAGCACCATTGCAGTCTCTACAAACTGATTCAGTCATATAGTCTTCATAATATTCTCTAAGATCGCTACTATTCGTCCCTTGGTATCTTCTCATCATACTAGGAATAACACCTTCCCAGTCACTGACATAATTTTCCCCACGATTATATCGGGAGTTACTTGTATCTACTGAGATTTTTTTACCGTCATTACCATATAAAATCAAATCTTGGATCTTAGTGTCTAAATCTTTCCAAGGTGTTGTTAGATTAAATTTATATTCTCTGGCTAAAGCTTCTATAAAAGACCTCGCCCAAGAATTTTTCTCAGCAAATTTCCAGCCTGCTCCGTCTATACAGCCTTCATCCAAACTCTTGTCTGGATCAGTAATAATTAAATCAGGATCTGGATTCAAGAAGCTTCCAATACCAGTACATGTAGGGCATGCTCCCAAAGGATTATTAAAAGAAAATAATCTTGTCGTAATCTCTTCTATACTAATATTGCAATAAGCACAGGAATAGTTTTCCGAATAGACATCTTCGTATGTATTCCATTCACGATTACCATTTTCGTCCTCAGAAACTAGTTCTTGGAACTCAACCTGAACAAATCTATTTTCTGAAGCTCCCATAGCAGTCTCTATTGAGTCGCTTAGTCTTGACCTAATCCCATCTCTTATAACAAGACGATCGACTACTATTGCAATGTCATGTTTTTTATTTTTATCAAGTTCAATCTCATCCGTTAAATTATATAGATCTCCATCAATTCTAACTCTGATATACCCTTGCTTCGTGAAGTCCTCTAATAGTTTCTTATGCTGACCTTTACGACCTTTGACTATAGGTGACATTATTACTAGCCTTGTACCTTCAGGTCTCTCCAAAATTTGATCAATAATCTGATCAACAGTTTGTTTCGTAACAGCTCTGCCACAGTTTGGACAATGTGGAGTACCTACTCGAGCATATAATAGTCTTAGATAATCATATATTTCTGTAACTGTACCTACAGTTGAACGTGGGTTATTACTAGTGGTTTTTTGGTCAATTGATATTGCTGGAGATAAGCCCTCGATACTATCAACATCTGGTTTCTCCATTTGCCCTAAAAATTGGCGAGCAAATGAGGACAATGACTCTACGTAACGTCTCTGTCCTTCTGCATAAATAGTATCAAACGCTAGTGAGGTCTTCCCCGAACCTGATATTCCTGTTAAAACAACAAGTTCGTCTCGTGGAATTCTTAAGTCAATATTTTTTAAATTATTAGAACGTGCACCTTTAATTAAAATAGCATTATCACGTTTTGTCATGCATTTCCCCTTTTTATTAGTATCCATTTTATCCTTTTTAGTTATAAAAATTCGTTAATAGAGCGATTTTATCACAGAAAAAATGTTTCTCTTGTGTCCTCGCAAAAATCTCACTAACTTTTATCCTAAATTAAATTTCCTCAGAAAAACTTATTCTATCTCACCTTCATATCTATTCTATTTCACCTTCATACAATAGAAATGTGAATTCCTTATCTGGAGCAATTGGCTCTTTAGCTACACAAGTCATCCCCATATGATCGTAAAAATTATAATTACAAGCAGTGTCAGATTTGAGGTTAAATTTCTTAACATTATTATGTCTAAAATACTTCATACACTCTTCAAATAGTTTTCTACCTACCCCATGTCCTTGGAAATTAGGGTCAACTATTAAAAGAACTATTTCTGCATCAGATTCGTCGTGATTTTCTAACATTTTAGAATACTTCTCTTCTTTAGCAATTTTATAGTTGATAAAATCATTTTTCACTTTTGTTGAGCCTTTAAGAATAGTCAATAACGCTTCTGACCAATTACTGCCCAACATTCCTAAGTTGTTTGAAGCAGCATTTACTCTTGCGGTAATGACCCCTTTAACTTCTCCTGCATCTACTACGACTTTTGCCCAAGAACTTTTACTAAGTACATGGTCCAAATCCAACATTACTTGAGCATCATTTAATTCTGGATCAATATTAAAATTGTCCGAATACCAAGTTTGTTTAAGCAAATTAAACACTCCTGGTAAATCCTTTTTACCAAGATCTTTAAATTCCATCAATACCTTCCTTACATATACTTTGTTCTAGATAATCTAAAAATTGATTATCTAAAAATCTCTGTCTCCATTATCATTTACATAGGCTTCTGATTCCATATCATTGTTTGAGAAAATCGAGCCAAATAAATTGTTAGAGTTCTTATTCCTTTTAGCTGCACAAATTTCACATGCAGTTTTTCCATTAATTTTATAATATATCTCTCCTTGAGAGATTGTTGAAAAACAAAAATCACAGATATAATAATCCATTGCTATCTCCTTGATTTACTTTTAATAATTCAAATATATATATCCTATTATAAGGTCCTATAATATTATTTTGTATAACTATGTCACTTTTCTAATAATTATATTCTAATAAATTAAACCTCAAAAATTTGCTACCAAAACACTTGAAAAAATAATATTTAAGGTATAAAATGTTCTCTATTGTAGCGCAAGCTCGCAAATGGCCCCTTGGTCAAGTGGTTAAGACGTCGCCCTCTCACGGCGGAATCACGGGTTCGAGTCCCGTAGGGGTCACCAATATAGCCTGTAACCTCGATGGTTGCAGGCTTTTTATTTTTTCTGGGCTTAAAATAATCTTACTTTTCCGAGTTTACTTTCATTGAGATAATTTTAACTGAGTTCAATCTGAACTTAGTAGCTTCTTAAATCATGTATCACTTTAACTTATACCAGTAAATCGGTGGTCCACCAACTCGCCCCTTTATTTCAGTTACACTAATACCATCATCTTTATAATTACAGTGAATTATTTTATCTTTCGAATAATTAACTTTACCCAGTTTATTTTCAAACCATTTGATAAATCTAGATTTTTGTGCTCGACTTACCACAATTAAACCTCCACATTTAATACTCTTCATTATAATTCATTCAAAGTTATTTACATCTTTATAGTAAAAATCTACTAATAATTCATCATAGTTTTATCATTTTTTTTGCAAATTATTTTTCTCTTTATAAAAAGCATAAACAAAGTAGTTACTTATTTAAAAAGTATGTTAATATGAGTGCTGAAATTTTAAATTTGTTCATCACGTTTCCGTATTAACAAATTACAAAAAATATTTATTAGAGGTGTAACTATATGGATAATTTCTTGAAAGCTGTCGACAGCATCAAATCTGTTCTCGGCAATTTCACAGTTATATTTATTGTTGCAGTAGGTATTTACTATCTATTCAGATTACGAGGATTTCAATTTAGACGTTTTGGATATGCAATGTCACATATTTTTAGTGGTCTAAAAGGCAAAAAAGAATTAAAAGAAGGTGAAGTCTCCCCCATACAAGCTATATCTACAGCTTTAGCAGGAGCTTTTGGCGTTGGTAATATTACTGGTGTTACTACTGCCGTTACTCTTGGTGGACCTGGAGCATTAGTATGGTTGATGACATCTGCTCTTTTGGGCATGGGTACAAAGTATGCAGAAATTTTCTTAGCAGTTAACTTCCGTGAGCGTAATGATGTTGGTGACTGGGTCGGTGGACCAATGTACTATATCAAGAATGGTCTTAAGAAGCATTGGCATTGGCTAGCAACATTCTTTGCTTTGTCAGCTTCATTCGCAGCTTTATCTACAGGTAACGCAATCCAAGTTGGAAATATTGCTGATTCTATCAATACTTCAATCCAAACTTTCATTCCAGAAGCAGCTAATTATTCACACTGGATTTCTATAGGTATCGGATTAGTATTAATGTTTATAGTAGGATTTATTTTAGTTGGTGGTGTCCAAAGAATTGGTTCTCTAGCAGAGAGTGTTGTTCCACCAATGGCAATGATCTATCTATTAGCTTGTTTCATATCAATTGGTTCAAGCTATACACAAATTCCAAATGCTTTATACGAAATGTTTGTAGGTGCATTCAACCCACAAGCTATATTTGGTGGTACTATTGCAATTAGTGTTAAACATGCTGTTGAAATGGGAATTAAACGTGGTGTTTTCAGTAACGAAGCTGGTCTAGGTACTGCTCCTATGGCTCACGCTGCAAGTAGTGAAGAAAACCCAGTAAAACAAGGTATGTATGCACTTCTAGAAGTTTTCTCAACCTTATTGATTTGTTTAGTAAACGGACTTTTAATTACTGTATGTCTTCCAAAAGATGTTCTTAATTACGGAGTTGAGGGTACTAGTGGACTAAATGCACTTGCTCTAGGCACTATCTTTGGTGATAGAATTGGTTCCTTAACAGTTGCTTTAGCATTAAGTCTATTTGCATTCACAACAATTATTAGTTGGGGTCTATACGGTATTCGTTGTGCTGAATACGTATTCGGCGGAACTGGTAGAAAGGTTTACCTTGGTATCTATACAATTTCAGTATTCTTAGGATCATTATTAGACTTAACATTAATTTGGGGTATTGCAGATATTGCTAACAGTTTAATGATTATTCCTAACTGTACTGCTTTACTATTATTAGGTGGTGTAGTTACAGAGAAAACAAGAGCCTATTTTGTAGGTGTTGATGCTGAAAAGCAGAAATTAAGAGATAAGCAAAAAGCTAATTAATCGCTTTATAATTCATTAAAATTACTTATAAAAACCTGGTTAAATTTAAAATACCGACCTCCCAATCGTTAGATTTTGGTCTAACTTTTTTGGGGGTCAGTACAATCCACTTAGCCAGGTTTTTTAATACTTTCTCTTAAATTATTTAACTTAAACTCTTTACTACTATCTACAAAGTTAATTAATTAAATTTCTAAAAATGCGAAACGCAATTGTTTTTCTAACACTAGCTTTTGTTTTGCCAGAATATTCTTCATCTTTTATTATAAAAACTATACTTAAAATTGAAATTTTTGCGTGCAGATAAATTTTTAAATACTGAATCCTAACCTACATAACTTACCCCTTCAGCAAATATTTCTTCATCATCCCCCTCTTGTTTCTTATAGGATACAAGCAAGGCAATAGAGAATGGTCCAACCCTACCAATAAACATGCAGATTATTAGAACAATATGACTGAGAACATTTAATTTATTGGTCTGAATAGAAGTTACACCTACAGTACATAGTGCTGAAATAACTTCGTACATTATATCCAAGCTTGTAAATTGTCCAGACTGTACTTTTGCTCTTTCAATTCCCAAAATTAAACCAACTGCTACAACTGCAACAGAGACAAATAATACAAAAAGCACCATAGCTTTTGAGACAAGCTTTGCATTTAAGCTACGCTTATTAACAACAATACTTTTTTTACCTTGAATATTAGCTTTTACATCAGCTAAAACTGTAGCAAACGTAGTAGTCTTCAAACCACCACCTGTGGAAACTGGACTTGCACCAATAAACATTATGATTATTCCAATGAACATGCTAACTTGATATAAATTATTCTGACTAATTGTATTGAAACCAGCAGTTCTAAGGGTTGCTACTTGGAAAAACGCTGCTAACGGTTTTTGATAATCAGGTAAAGTTCCCATTGCCATCTCTGACATATTATTCCATTCAAATGCTGCTACAAGTAAGGTACCTATTATTAAAATTCCCAAAGTAACTGAAAGTACCAATTTGCTATGTAATTTCAATTTACGTTTTTCTTTAATTGCATCAAAAATATCTACCCAAACAATGAATCCCAAACCGCCCATAGTCAATAAAGATATAGTGGTTAATAAAACTATTGGATCATTATTAATCCCAGTCAAGCTTGAGAACTCACCATATTGAGGACTCATAACATCGAAACCTGCATTACAGAAAGCAGATATACCCTGGAACATACCTCTATAAAATGCATCACCCACTGGCATATATCTTAAGTAAGCTAATGAAATTATTAACCCACCAACTATCTCACAGCTAAAAGTAAAGCGTAGTACGAATTTCAAAAGATCAAAAACTTCCTCTAAACTCTCGCTTCCAAAAGTTTCTTGTAAACTTCTAATTGTATTCATAGAAACTTTCTGCTTAGTCAATCTAAAGAAGGCTGCAACTATCGTCAAAAGACCTATACCACCTAATTGAATTAGGGAAATTATGATTACATGTCCAAAAGCACTCCAATACGTACCAGTATCAACTAGAACTAGACCTGTAACACAAACTGCTGAAGTTGAGGTAAATAAACTTTTAAAAAATCCTGTCCATTGACCACTAGCTGAAGCAAACGGGAAGCTAAGTAAGATTGCACCTATTATAATCAAAAATGCAAAAGATATAACAATAGACTTAACCGGACTTTTGAAAAATTTCATCACAGTTTCACGTAAGCCTGGTTCATCTAGTTGCTCTTTGGATACATATGTTATATCGTGGGTTTCTTCAACATACTTAGTATCACCGCTTAGCACTTCTGAACTTTCATTTTTTAAATTTTTCTTTTTGGCCTTTTGCAATACCAAAGTCTTTTTATCTTCAGAACTTTTATCTTTATTTTTCAATATTTTTTCTGCTGATTTTGGTCTATCCAAAGGAATTGCTACACGAGAAATTTTTTCGTTATCTTTGTTTTTTGTTTTAAAGTCTTTTGCAATACCTTTTTCAGAATTTTTCCTTATATTTTGTATTATTTCAATTTTTTCTCTGTCACTTAACAAATGCCAGTCTTTAGCCATAATCGACTCCTACAATCTACCAAATTTCCTTAAAACCACTAAATACTATTCTTCTTCATTTTTCTTGAGTAAATCCGGTCTAACAAAATTTAACCATATCTCTTCAAAATTCTTTTGATCACAAACCATAATTAAAGTATCACCGTTTTGCATAACCAAATCACCGGTAGGAATTAAGGCTTCACCATCTTCTCTTGTAACAAGAACCACACGAGTATCACCAACGAAATTATATTCAGCCAAACTTTTACCTGCTGCGTCACTAGCTGAACTCAAAGGAACTTTAATAATTGCTTTTGTATTTTTCTCAAAGTTATAAACAAGACTCATTTCACTATAAGCAACTTCTTGATCAATCATTTGTGCAATCATATCTGTAGCTGAGAAAATTTGATCTACTCCCAATACTTTTAGAATATAAGAGTTTTTAGGATTATTTACTTTTGCTATTGTATAGTCAACTTTAAACTTCAATTTTGCTATTTGACAAGCTATTAGGTTATTTTCATCTTTTCCGGTCAAAGCAATGAAAACATCAGCATCTGCAGCACCTGCACGTTCAAGTACATCAACATTTGTACCATCACCATTAATTACTTTAATACCATAGGTATTAGCAATACGTTGAGAAGTATCTAGCCTTGTTTCAACTACTGTAATTTCATATCTATGCTCAGATTCCAAGATTCTTATCAGATGATAAGCAACTTTATCTCCACCTACAATAATTACTTTTTTCATAAATATCCTCTATATCTATTCAGCTTTTTCACCTTCTGGTAAGCTTACAACTATTACACTCTCGTTAGCTGATAGTGTGTAATCTCTACTTACTAATGCAATTTTATTACCTTTTAAAACTGCCAATAAATGGACCCCTAATTCGTGCTCTAGGGTATTAACTGTAACTCCATCCCATGCTTCTGTAAGTTGTCTTAAATCGTATTTAATTGGGTGTCCCAGCACACTGGTTATGTCAGACGATACAACATAATCTAGATTTTGCAGCACAGCTCCAATAATCATGGACGTTGTACATACTGTTTGCAATCCCATAGCTTGATACATACTCTCATTAGCAGGGTTTTCAATTTTCACTATGACCTTTTCTTTATCATAAATATTTTTGATCAATTGTCCTGCCATTACGTTCATGTTCTCATTATCCGAAACACAAGCTACTGCATTAACACTCCTTATACCTGCGCTTTCGAGCACATCAATATCAATAGGCATACCCTCAATTTTGGTACAATCTAAGTGATCCAAGTTCTGCAAAATCTCAGAATTTTGCTCTATTATTATTACATCTTCGCCGGCATCTATTAATTCTTCAGCTAAATTAGCTCCAACTTTACCAGCGCCAATCAATAAAACTTCCATAATTAATCCTAATCCTGTTCTAATTTCCGTGAGAAATAAACTTTTATATGACCATATTATTTATCAAAATTTATTAATTTATAACCCACTATATATAACTTAATAATTATCTTACTTTAACTCGTATAAAGCAATTGCCGCAGCAATTGCAGCATTCAATGATTCAGCCCCACCAGGCATAGGGATTGTAATTTTGGTATCAGCAGATTCAATAAGATGATTCGTTAACCCGTTACCTTCATTACCTACCCATAAACTAATTTTCTTTTCTTTTTTATAATCTTTTAAAGCAACTCCTTCTAGCGTCATTGCCAGAATATTGACTCCATTTGAGTTTAATAATTCAATTAGTTTATCTGTTTCTTTAATCTCAAATATCGGCAAATGGAACACTGCTCCCATAGCGCTCCTCAAAACTTTTTCCTGATTAATTCTGGCACTATTTCCTGTAGTTATAGCAGCATCATAGCCAAATGCGTAGGCTGTACGCAGGATTGTACCAAGATTTCCTGGATCTTGAAGATTTTCCATAACTAATATAGATAGATTTTCATTATCAGATAGTAAAGCCTTAAGTGTAGCTATATTTTTGGTATCCTTTGCCTCAACTATCATTAGAATTCCTTGCGAATTCTGTGTCTTAGAAACATAGTCAAATAATTCATCATTTAGTAAATATACTTCTGAATCAGTGTGTAGATATTTTTCTAAATTATATTTATTTTCATCTGCAACAACATGTTCAGCTAAAAAAATTGCTTCAACCTTCAAACCTGAACTAATAGCTTCCTCACAGAGTCTAAAGCCTTCCACAATAAAAGCTCCTGCCCAAATACCTTTATTCAAGCGAGCTTTATTTATTTCTTTTATTAACTTATTTTGTTTACTAGAAATTTCTTTCATATTAAACACCTGCTGTCACATAAATTATTTAATCTCAAATATCTATTATAATTCTGATATTTATATTATCTGATATTTGCATTATCCGATATTTCCAAATCTTGTGTTTTTACATTTGCATATTTCATATGTTTTCCACAAACTGCAAACCATCAATACTCATAAGAAGATTTTACTATTAAATTAAGCAAAAAAGTAGTGCACTAACCGAAAGTTAACACACTACCATTTAAAACAATATTATTCAGTACTCTTAATTATAGTGCTGATTTAGCTTGCTCTACAATTGCACTAAAGTTCTTAGGATCATTCAATGCAATGTCTGCTAAAACTTTACGATCTAATTCGATACCAGCTTTTTTCAAACCATTAATGAAACGGCTGTAGCTGATGTCATTTTGATGGCAAGCTGCATTAATTCTTGTGATCCATAATTTTCTGAATTCACGTTTTTTAACTTTACGATCACGGTAAGCATATGACAAAGATTTCATAACTGCTTGGTTAGCAACTTTGTAGTTAATACTCTTACGACCGTAATAGCCTTTAGCCATTTTTATAACTTTTTTGTGTCTTGCGTGTGAGGTTACACCTCTTTTAACTCTAGCCATAATTTAAGTCCTCCCTACATTATCTGTTTTTCTTAGCATATGGAATTGCTTCTGCAATTCTTCTCTCGTCACCGCTGTGTGCAACAGTTGTACCTCTTAGGTTACGTTTTTGTCTGCTTGACTTAGGTGTAGCTTTGTGTTGTTTGTGTCCGCGTGAGCGTACAAATTTTCCTGATCCAGTTACTTTAAAACGTTTACTGGAAGCTGAATGTGTCTTTTGTTTAGGCATAATTCTTCTCCTCTACTTTCTCTTTCTCTGTTTATTTAACTTGTTTTGATACCCTCATTATTCTTCTGAGGTTTCTAACTCTGAATCATCTATATTTTCTGAATTATCGGAGTTGCTTTTAGCTTTTTTCTTATCATCAGGTCTAGGCATAAGGAACATTGTCATATTTCTTCCTTCCATCTTAGGTTCATTATCAATTACACCTAATTCTGCACAAGCCTCAGCAAACTTACTCATCATTTCATAACCTTGCTCTTTGTGGCTCATCTCACGGCCCCTAAATCTGATATTAACCTTGACTCTGTTTCCATCCTTCAGGAATCTATGTGCATGTCTCACTTTAGTGTCAAAGTCGTGCTTTTCAGTAACAACCTTAAGTCCAACTTCTTTAACATCGATAGTTTTTTGAGCTTTCTTCGCGGCTTTAGCTTTTTTAGACTGCTCATATTGGAATTTACCGAAGTCCATAATCTTTGCTACGGCATTCTCAGGATTAGGATTAATTAAAACTAAATCAAGTCCTGCTGCAAAAGCTCTATCCAAAGCATCTCCTCTAGAAACAACTCCATGATTCTCACCATTTTCATCAATCAATCTGAGTTGATCTACATCAATGTCTTCGTTAGTCAATGTTGTGTTTTTCTTATTCTTAGCGATGGTCTTTACCTCCTATTTTATAGCACAAAAAAACGGGCATAAAAAACCCGATCCAAAATGAAGCGCTATTTACTTCATACATTATCAACCTCTTCGTACAAACTAAAGGTGAGAAATCGGATTTCTACTTGTTTTAAGCATGATTATCCCATGTATTCAGGCATTTGTCAAATATAAATGTCTACTTTTTTGTAAATTGTAAAATGCAACATAAACTTAAATTATTTTTTTACAATGTTAATTGTTTTATTTTTCCGGTATTCTATATCTTTGTAATGTTTTTTGTTTATTTTTTGCTCCAGGGCAAAGTCTATCCAATTTTTCCCAAAATCTCGTTCCATGATTCATTTCCTCGAGATGAATCAACTCATGCAAATACACATATTCCTTTAGCTCCTGTGGCAACTGCAATAAATATACATTTAGCGAAATAGTATTATTAGATGAACAAGATCCCCAACGAGTTTTCTGTGCCCTAGTCTGTATACATTCAGGTAATCTACCACCATAGGTTTTTGAAAGTTCAGTATAAAACTCAGTCGCATCAGCTCTCAATATCCTTTTAGCTTTAGCATATTCAGCATCAGTGTATTTGGATAGATGAGTTACTAATTTTTCTTTGTTGTGACTGTTTAAAATTTTACTGTGATTATCAGCTAGGAAAGCCATAATTGCTTTTTCATTCATGCGATATGGTACAGTAACTTCAAGATTTTCTAAATCAACCCAGATCAACTTGATTGTTTTTTTCCTGCGCTTATCAAAATTAACATGTATTTTGATAAGGTCTTGAGTTTCATTTTTTAATTCATATAAGAACATTATTTGCAGGTCTCCAACTATTTTTGTGCGCACTCATCCATTATTGAATTGTATTTATCCAATTGCTCTTGATCTACTACTCTGCCAGTCTCATCACAGTGTGCCAAAAGCATCAGAGTTTTCACCATATCATCCGATAAATTAAAATGTTCTTTGTATCCAGGCGTGAAACCAACATGAGCTTGCATATGTTGATTAATAATTTCAGCTTTATCCATAATGAAACTATCTATATTTTTATAAACACCATCTGCTGGCAGACACTCAGATATCAATAAGTTTGCTCCAATAAACTGATGGCCGATATATTGGTAGTATCTTTTATTTTGCACAAATCGATTAGCGTACCAACGTTTAGCTCTACTCATCCTTTCTTCTGGAACTGCTGTTCTAGCTAAACCTTTACCAGAATCATGAAGCCTCAACAATTGTCTAAAGTCCGATTTAAAAACTTCTGGAACTTGGCTAATTACCGTCTCTCCTTCCGCTAAAACCATATCTCTGTGTTGGGCAAGGCTCTCTTTGTGATGGACGTTATCATGGTTTCTATTTATATTAATTTGAGCCTGTTCAACGACCTTGACTCTATCCTTCAGAACGACTGTTACATAGTCACAATCCACTTTTGCTCTTGGGATTTCAATATTTATATAATTTCTTTTTATGAAATTGTAGTTTGGATTATTTAATGATTTTTCAAGCTCTGCTTGAACTGCAGTCAAAGGTGAGATGAATAAAATAGCTTCAACACTTATCTTAAGCTTGTTTTCTTTTACAAAACGTTTAATATCTTGATAAAGCTCTGCACGCATTTTTCTATCTATGTTTAGTAAATTAACGTATATGGTTATGCTGCTTCTTTCAGTATTTTTTGCCAAGCATTCTTTAATTACTTCTTTCACTTTTTGTGACAAAATTCTTTTTATCTTTCTTAGTTCACTTCCTTTTAATTCTAAAAATGGCTGACGGTAACTTTCTATACTTAAATTATTTAAGTCAATGATTATAACTTGATTTTCAACTTTCTCATTCAAATATTGAATTTTTTCCTGCTCGTTTAATCCGATTAAAAATTTTACTGTAAGCATTTTCCCTCTTATTTAAATTTTCTGATGTTATGCTTGCCTATTCTAAGCATAATAAACTTTTAATCCTATAATTATTAATTTAATATTATATTTCAAAAACATAAACTTAAAAACAATAAAAGCTAGCAAACTTCGATGAATGCTAGCTTTATGCTGGTGCCGATGGCGGGGGTC
>CAMYAM010000019.1 GCA_947253875.1 uncultured Fastidiosipila sp.
ACACCCATAAGGTTTCGTCGGCAGCGTCAGATGTGTATAAGAGACAGGTAAGCAGTAGGTCGGGGGTTCGAGTCCGTCTATCAGCTCCAGATGTAAGGCTTGTGGCAACACAAGCCTTTTCTTTAATAATTCAAATTTAAAATAATTAATATAAAAACTAAAATTAATGATTAGTTAATTCTTAATGTTATTTTCACAATAGCTTATGTGCTAACCGTTTATTTTATTTAAGGAGAAAGTGATGAGTGAAAATCTTTTCGCATCAAAAACAAAAGCAGATTTAATTGAAATTGTACGTATGACTGCTGTCTTACCAGTAGGTAAAGCTCAAAAAATGAAAAAACAAGAGCTTGTAGATTTTTTAAATTCTCAACTATCAGAAGATAATCTAGAGTCAGCAGCAGAATCCGAATTGAAGAAGGAAGCTAATACAGAAGAAGCTGAAAAAAATCATAATTCTGATAATAATTCCGAAAAAGAAGATAAATCTAAAAATACAAGTAGAAGTAGTAAAACAACTACACAAAGTAAAAATAATTCTAAAACTTCAAAAACTTCTTCAAAAAGAAAAAAATCAAAAGTACAAGATAATAGTTTTAAAGATCTTGATAATTCAGATAAACCTAATCTAGAAAAATCAACACAAGCAAATGAATCTAATTCTACTGAGACTACAAAAAGTAATCCAGAAGCTGAATATACAGAAATAACAGATTCTAATTTTATTGCTAAAGCTAGACCAAGAAAAAATTCCAAAACATCAAAAGAAAAAACTTCTAAAGAAGATGATGAATCTAACAAATCTGAAGAGACAGAAAATGTTGATTTAGAGAACGAAGATGCTAATGATAATGGTAAAAAAGCTAAGGATTTACCTTTAGTTGATGGTGTATTAGAAATTATGCCAGATGGTTATGGATTTTTAAGAACTGAGAATTATATCCAAGGACCTAGGGATGTTTATGTACAAGCTCAAATGATTAAAAGATTCTCCCTAAGGAGTGGTGATTTCATTCTAGGTAATGTTAAAGATAAACATGATAAAGATCAATTTGGTGCATTAGTTTATATTCATGAAGTTAACGGTAGAGCACCAGAAACCATGCATAATAGAGCTAACTTTGAAAGATTGACACCAGTATATCCACAAGAAAAATTTGTATTAGAGACAGAAAGACATGAGTTATCAACAAGAATTATTGATCTTTTTTCACCGATTGGAAAAGGTCAAAGAGGAATGATTGTTTCTCCGCCAAAAGCTGGTAAAACTATTTTGTTGCAAAAAATAGCTAATGCAATTTCAAAAAATAATCCTGAAACTAAATTGTTTGTTCTATTGATTGATGAGCGTCCAGAAGAAGTTACTGATATGCAAAGAAGAATTGACGGTGAGGTTGTATATTCTACATTTGATAAATCACCTGAAAATCATGTTAAGATATCTGAACTTGTTCTTGAAAGAGCAAAAAGATTAGTTGAATTAGGTGAAGATGTTGTAATTCTAGTTGACTCTTTAACCAGAATGGCAAGAGCTTATAACCTAACAATTACACCAACAGGAAGAACCTTGACAGGTGGTTTAGACCCAGCAGCTTTACACCATCCTAAGAGATTTTTCGGAGCTGCTAGAAACATTGAAAATGGTGGAAGTTTGACTATATTGGCTACTGCCCTCGTTGAAACTGGATCTAGAATGGATGAAGTTATCTTTGAGGAATTTAAAGGGACAGGAAATATGGAAGTATACTTGGATAGAAAATTATCTGAAAAACGTATATTCCCAGCAATTGATGTTAATAGATCTAGTACAAGAAGAGAAGAGTTACTATTATCTAATGATGAACTTGAGGCAGTCTGGGCTGTTAGAAAAGCTTTCAGTACATTGGATACAAGTAATGTTACTGAACTTATTATTAGCTTAATGCTAAAGACAAAAACCAATAAGCATATGATTGAGTCATTGAATATATCTTTGAAAGATAAGAATATAATCAATGCTATGAAGCTAAAAAATGATAATAATTCAAGTAATGGAAATGGTGGTTCATATAATAGTGATAGTTCCAATAGTAATAGTTCTTATTATGATTATTAAAATTTAATAATTATTGTTATGTGCTTGACAGATATTACTTTATTGTTATAATTTATAGGCTACAAAACCGAGTCGGCATTCGTGATCAAAAGATTACGGGCTGAAATTCTGTTAAAGAGGTGAGAAATATGAAGAAAGATATACATCCAGAATATCAAAAAGCTGTAGTTACTTGTGCATGTGGAAACACATTTGAGACAAGATCAGTTATTTCAGATATTAATATTGATATTTGCAGTAATTGCCATCCGTTCTACACAGGTAAGCAAAAATTGGTAGATTCAGGTGGTCGTGTTGATAAATTCAACAAACGTATGCAAAACGCACAAAGCAAATAATTAATTTGTAAAAAAGAAAAGATTGCCTTAATGGCAATCTTTTTTCTTGTTGTTAAAAGCAATATTTTAGCAAGATATTATGATGATAAAAATAATTAATAAAGAAATAAATTTATGGATATAAAACAATGGAAAAGAATTAGTATTGATAAGTTAAAAACAAATAAATTTTATTTTAATGATGATGCTTTTTGGCTAGAAACCATAATTGATAAATTGTTGGTAAAGTATGATCTTGAATTTGCTGATGAGATAGATGACAAGGTACTTAAAGATTTAAATGCTGATTTAGATAAAGTTATGCAAGGACAGCCTATAGAACAGGTTCTTGCTTATACATATTTTTATGGTGAACGCATAGAAGTATTTCCAAACGTTTTAATACCGCGGCCGGATTCTGAAACTATGATAGAGACTATTAAAGAGTATATTCCTTATTTGAATTCAAGAAATAAAAATTCAGGGAATCAAGAAATTAATATTTTAGAAATCGGCATAGGCTCTGGAGCTTTGAGCATTTGTTTAGCAAAGTTATTAGATGACCTAGGAATAGAGTATAAGGTCTTAGCCAGTGATATATCTATGGCAGCAATTGAAGCTAGCAAAAAAAATATTCAAGCTCATAATTTAGATGAAAGAATAGAAGTTGAATTAGCTGATCTTTGGCCACGAAGAGTACTTAATGGGGATTTTAAAATTGATCTTCTTTTTTCAAATCCGCCATATATTGCTGAAGCTGAAATAGATGATGAATCAATCTTTAAATTTGAACCGAAAACAGCATTAATTGCTGACAATAATGGTTTAAAAATATATAATAGAATTTTTAGTGATGCAAAAAAATATTTAAATCATGGAGCTTTGCTGATTTTTGAGCATGGATATGAACAAAAGGAAGCCTTGATAAAATTAGCAGGAAATAATTATAATTACATCAAAACTAATAAAGATTTAGCCGCACGAGATAGAATTAGTGTATTTAACAATGATTAGTAGAGGGGTTTTATGCAAAAAGAAACAATCGAAAAATTGGATAGACTAAGTGCTAGATATGAAGAACTACAAATTGAGATGAGTAATCCAGAAGTTCTTGCTAATCAAGAGCGCTACTTAGAAATAGTAAAAGAAGCAAATGAAATTGCTGACACTGTTACTGCTTATAATGAATATAAACAAATAACAATTGATTTAGAAGATAATAAGCTCATGTTAGAAGAGACTCCAAATAGCGAGAGTGAAATGATCAGTATGATCAAAGACGAAATTACTGAAAATGAAGAAAGATTAACTCAGCTAGAAAATGACTTATTAGAATCACTTAGACCTAAAGATCCTCGAGACTCCAGAGATGTTATTATGGAAATTAGGGCTGGTGCTGGGGGTGATGAGGCTGCCTTATTCGCATCAGATTTATTTGAGATGTATTCTGCATATGCTGCTGAAAGAGGCTATGTATTAGAGGTTGCTAGTGAAGCTGACAACGATATAGGTGGATATAAAGAAATTATTTTCACACTTGCTGGTAAAGGTGCCTTTAGTCGCTTGAAGTATGAGAGTGGTGTTCACAGAGTTCAAAGAGTTCCTGAGACAGAGTCAGGTGGTAGAATTCATACATCTACAGTTACTGTAGCAGTTATGGCTGAAGTTGACGAAGTTGAGGTAGATATTGATCCTAATGATCTTAGAATAGATGTTTATCGAGCTTCTGGTGCTGGTGGTCAGCACGTTAACAAAACTTCATCTGCGGTTAGGATAACTCACATTCCAACAAATACTGTAGTTGCAATGCAAGATGAAAGATCACAGCATAAGAACAAAGATAAAGCTATGAAGATCCTGCGTGCAAGGCTATATGAATTAGAAGAAGCAAAGCGCAGTAGCGAAATTGCTGGAGAAAGAAAGAGTCAAGTTGGTACCGGTGATAGAAGTGAGAGAATTAGAACATATAACTTCCCTCAAGGTAGAGTTACAGATCATAGAATTAACTTAACTTTATATAAATTAAATGATGTTCTTGCAGGTGATTTAGATGAAATTATTGATGCTCTAATTACTGCAGAAAGAACAGAGTCACTTTTGTCAGGTGAAGAGTAGTATTAAATTAAAATGATAACTAAAATTATTAAAATTGCTGGTGATAATTATAAGGAAGCACTATCAGAACCTGCCAAAGCTTTGCGAGAAGGTGAGATAGTAGCATTTCCAACTGAGACTGTCTATGGATTAGGAGCAGCTTGGAATGATGCAGAAGCAGTTTATAAAATTTTTAAGACTAAAGGTAGACCGCAAGATAACCCTTTAATTGTGCATGTAGCAAAACAGGAAGATATGAAGTCATATTTTGCTTTCTGGGATGAACTTGCTGAAGCTTTAACCAAAGCGTTTTGTCCTGGACCTTTTACTTTGATTATGCCTAAAGCAGAGCATGTAAATAGTCCAGTAACTGCAGGTCTAGATACTGTTGGGATAAGAGTTCCTAGTAATAAGATAGCAAGAGAACTGATTAGTTTAGCTAAAGTAGGAATTGCAGCTCCTTCAGCTAATCTTAGTGGTAAACCAAGTCCAACAACTTTGCAAGACTGTGTGGAAGATCTAGAAGGAAAAGTAAAATACATAATTGATGGTGGAGATTCTGAGTTTGGTGTCGAATCTACTATAGTTTCATGGGATGGTGTAGTTCTTAAATTATTGCGACCTGGTGCAATAAGTGAAGCAGATATTAAGAATGTTTTGTCTGAACACAACATAGATGTAGATTTAGTTGATAAGACAGGTAGATTATTAGATAAAGATGAGAAACCTGAAGCTCCTGGAATGAAATATAGGCATTATGCACCTAAAGCTGAAGTAAATATAATAAATGGCTCTAATTTGGAAGAGAAACTAGCAAATTTAAATCATTTACTCACTCACAAAAACTCGGAAAAAGTAGGTTTGTTGGTTTCTGAAAAATTGGCTAAGTTTATCCAATCAAAAGAAGAGTATAATAATTTTGAAAATATTATAACTTTCCGCAATGATGAGGAAAATCGAGAGGCTGCACACAACTTATTTAAAAGTTTTAGAATGATGGATAGAAATAATCTTGATTTAATTCTAGTTGAAGCTGTCGATGAGATTGGTAGTGGCAAAGCTTTCATGAATAGGTTACGCAAAGCTTCAGTTAAAGGAGATTTGTCATATGAAAACAAAACAAATTTTTGATTTTAATATTAAGGTTTTACCTTATATTGTTATTCTTATCATTGGATATATAGTTTTACCTTTAATATCAGGTGATACAGGCAGTGCAATGTTTAATATATTGTTTGTTTTACCTTTAATGAATGTAATTTTAGCTTTGATTTATGCTTATAAAAATAAAATCTCAATTTATTATTATATTTTGAATTTTATAGCATTGTTACCGACAATTATTTTAATATTCAAACAATGGGATACTCTAATTTATGCTTTAATATATTTCCTTGCAGCATTATTTGGTTCTTTTATTGGGATTGCTTTAAGAAAATATAATAGTAAGTAAATTTAATTAATAAAAATATCCTAATTTAAAGCATATATGCGATTGATTTAAGTATAACTTTCTGATAAACTTAACAAGCTGTAAAACAGCATTCCTTACTCTGCTTGTACAAGTAGGGTCAATAGTCCACAAGGAGGTGAAGAAATGGCTAAATATGAACTAATGTACATTGTTGATGGTGCTTTAGAAGCAGAAGCTAATCAAGCAGTTCACGATAAAGTAAAAGCTATCGTTGAAAAGAATGCTACTATTACTTCTGAAGAACATATTGGTCGTAAACGTTTTGCTTATGAGATTGATCATAAGAACGAGGGCGATTATATGTTATTCACAATTGAAGCAGAAAAAAGTGCACCAGAAGAAATCAATAGTGATTTAAGAATTACTGAAGGTTTAGTTCGTCACATTCTATTCGCATTAGACTAGAATTGTTGACCGATTAAATTAAGTAGGAAACATTAAGAGAGGCATTAAATGAACAAGACAATTTTGATGGGACGTTTGACAAAAGACCCCGAATTAACAAGTACATCTAATGGAATCAGCAGATGTTCATTTACAGTTGCTGTTGACAGAAGATTTAAGAGTGCTGATGGTGAGCGTGAAACTGATTTTATTCCAGTTGTTGCTTGGAGATCTACTGCTGAATTTGTTAGCAGATATTTTGCCAAAGGCCAAAGAATAGCTTTGGTAGGTTCAATTCAAGTTCGTTCTTGGGATGATCAACAGAGTGGTCAAAGAAGATATATCACAGAAGTTGTAGCTGATGAAGTTTATTTTGCTGATAGTAAATCAAGCAATCAATCATCAGATAACTATAATTACAACAATAATAATAGTAATAATTATAGTAACAATAATTTTAGTAATGATAATTTCACAAATTCAAGTGATGGTTTCTTTGAAGCACCTGATGATGATACAGAATTGCCTTTTGATCTTTAATAATTATTAAGAAGGAGAATATAATGGCTAATAAACGTTTTAATAGAAGAAAACCTAGACGTAAAGTATGCCAATTCTGTGTAGATCATGTTGAAGCTATAGATTACAAAGATGAAGCTTTGCTAAAGAAATATCTTTCAGAAAATGCAAAGATTTTGCCTAGACGTACAACAGGTACATGCGCAAAACATCAAAGAAGATTAACTACAGCTATTAAGAGAGCAAGACAGATGGCATTAATACCTTTCACAGAGGCTTAATGATAAAATAATTTGATTATTTTAAAGGTACTTTTGTAAGAAAGTACCTTTTATTATATTTAATATAATATTTTAGAAATTGAGGGTAGATCTAAAGTACGAGGTGATTTCTATGCATACCAATGCTAATCAAGATGTAAATAATACTCAAAATAATAATTTAAATAAAGATGATAAAGTTGAAATATGGAATGATATTGTTTCAATCAAAGATTTATGTAAAACAATATTAATTTCATTGTTTTCTACATTAGGTTTATTTTTTCTTGCTCCTAAAGATAATACAACATTGCAATTGTTTTTAGGTCTAATCGGTGCAGTTATTGCAGTAATAGTTAATTCTATTATGGTCAAGCCGAAGAGGAAAGTTGAGGAAGAATAATGGATATTATTTTGGTGTTACAGATATTAGGAGCAGTTTTGGCTGCAGTTGCAATTTATACTATTATAGGATTTATTCCGGGAACTGATGAAACAGCTGTAATTGTCCCTATTACCTTAGCTTTGGTGTTATCAGGGGTTAGAGCAGAAGTGAACTTAGCTTTCTTTATAGCTGCTGTTGTAACTCTATCTGTAAGCAATGCAATGCCAACAATTGTTGTGGGTCTGCCGGGGGGAGTAATGTCTTCTCCTATGCTTGAGTCTTCACAGTATTTAAAGAGTAAAGGTTTATCAGCTTTTGCTATTCAGAAATTAGCAGCAGGTGCGCTTTTAGGAGTTATAATTGCTCTACCAAGTTCATTGTTAATGGCTAAACTATTAGCACCTCTTGGTGGATTTATTAAGGAGTATGCTTCATTATTATTTGTTTTTGGGGCGATCTTTTTAGCCTTACTAAGTAAGTCAAAGTTTATATCTTTAATAAGTATTATTCCACTTGCCGTTTTATTCATGTCTTTTAGACATATGTATTGGAATTTAGGTATAGTTTCCGCAGATAAAAATGTAAGTATTTCATTTTTTCTAGGAATTACTGTTGGACCCTTATTATTTTCACTTTTAGAAATTATGAATAAAGAGTCTCGTGTTCGTTATATAAGGACTGAAGAGAAAATCATAACAATACCGAAAATAGAGAACAAATCCTTAAACCCTTTTAAAATTCTAAATATATCAGAATTGAAAAAGATTTCATTTAGTTCTTTTATTTCTAGCACGCTATTTGTTTTGTCTCCTGTAGGGTTAGTGTTGCTTTTAGGTGAAAGTTTTAATAGAAGTAAAGAAGATAAGGAAGTAGCTGCTTTTGGAAAAGTTTCAACTATGTCAGCTTTAATTCAATCTACATATTTGTCTGGTATATTAATTCCCTTAATAGCTTTAGGTGTTCCATTATCTCCAGTAAGTATTGGACCAGGTATAGCACTATTTGAAGCAGAACCAGTGTATAAAGCTGGTAGAAATATACATCATATTTTAGGCGGCAATAAGATTGCACTAATAGCAAGTGTTTCAGCATTAATAGCAATTAGTGTAGTGTATATTTTTGCGAATAAATTTGCACATAAGATTACTAAATTTGTGCTGAAAAAAATTCCGCATGAAGCGATTTTGTCTCTATTTATTGCATTTATTATTTTGCTTGCATACATGGATGCTGGTTTATTGAATGTCATAGCAGTACTGGTAATAGGAGTATTTAGTGGTTTTTTAAATAAACTTGGAGTCAACTATGGCGTTCAATTTATGGCTCTATATGCATCACCATGGATAGTTCAACAGTTAGTTAGTATTATTTAAAGATATTTGAAAAAATATCTTTTACGATTGAGTTATAATGTTATAAAGAAAATTTTTGATTAGGAGTGAACAATGAAAGTAATTTTATTAGAAGATGTTAAAAAAGTTGGTAAAAAAGATGAAATAGTTGAAGTTAGTACAGGTTACGCTAATAATTACTTGATTAAAAAAGGTTTAGCTAAAGAAGCCACTTCTTCAAATTTAAATGAAATTAAACAGAAAAAAGGTGCAGAAAAAGCTAATGCAGCTAAAGAGTTAGCAGAGGCTAGAGAGCTTGGCAAAGAGCTTAAAGATAAAGTTTTTGTCAAAAAAATGAAAGCAGGAGATGATGGTAGACTTTATGGATCTTTAACTAATTCAGATGTTGCAGATTTACTAAAAGCTGCTGGTTACGAGGTAGATAAAAGAAACATCACTTTAGCTACAAATATTAAAAATATTGGATCCGTTAATGCAGAAGTTAAGTTGCATAGAGAAGTCTCTGTTAAAGTAACAGTTAGAGTTGAAGCTGAATAAATATAATAAATTTTGATTTAAGGTTGAAGTAATGGCTAATTATCCACATGATAGTTATGAAAATAATTTAAAAATTCCTCCTCAGAATATTGAAGCTGAGGAGTCTTTGTTAGGATGTGCCCTAACATCAGAAGATGCTAGGGCTGAGATTGTGCGTCTTGATAAAGAAGACTTTTATCAGAAGAAGAATGGTTTGATCTATCAAGCAATTATTGAAAAAGCTGCTAAGGGTGAACCAATAGATATTTTAAGTGTTGCTGATTTTCTTGAATATGAAGGTACATTAGATGTTATTGGTGGCATATCTTACTTAACAGAGTTAGCTGATAAATCATACTTATTATCTAATGTCGCAGAATATGCTGATATGGTCAAAGAAAAGAGCCGGTTAAGGAAACTCCTAAATTTTGTCCAAAAATTGGAAAAAGCAATTTACTCTGGCAAAGAAAATGCTGATGATTTAATTAACCTTATGGCTTCGGAAGTAGTTAAGAGCAAAGATGATCTAAGTCATAAAGATTTAATGCCGTTACATGAAATTTTAAACGTTACTTTAAAAGAATTACGTAAAAGTGACAGTGATGAGTTGGCAGTTGATTCTGGTTTCCCTAATTTGAACAAGAAATTAGGAAGACTAAGACGTCAAACTTTAAATATTTTAGCTGCTAGACCAGCAATGGGTAAGTCTGCTTTTGCGTTGAACTTGGCTTTGAACGTTGCTTTAAAAGGTAAAACTGTAGCAATTTTCTCGTTAGAGATGAGCAAAAATGAGGTTGGTTTGAGACTCTTGAGTTCAGCATCTACAATTGCTACAAACAAAATTAAAGAAGCTATAGATACAGCTAGTCCTGATGCAAATAAAGTAAGAGATGCAGTACAAGTTTTAGCGACTGCGAATATTTATATTGATGATTCAGCCTCAACATCACCGGCAGATATAAGGGCAAAATGCAATAAATTAATGGCTCAAGCAGGATTAGATCTCGTTGTAATTGACTATTTGCAATTAATAGGAAGTGACAGTTCAAATCAAAATAGGCAACAAGAAATATCAGAAATTTCCAGAGCTTTGAAAATCATGGCTCGTGATCTGAATGTTCCAGTCATTGCATTATCACAATTGAGTCGTGGTGTAGAAATGCGTGAAAATAAACGCCCAATGCTATCTGATTTACGTGAATCAGGTGCAATTGAACAGGATGCGGATGCTGTTATGTTCCTATATAGAGATTCATATTATAACAATGAAGAACTTCCACCTAATCCAGATGAAGCAGAGTTAATTTTAGCAAAGAATAGACAAGGTACAACAGGAACTATTAAATTAAATTGGTTCTCGAATATCACTACATTTAGAGAGCAAGAAATCTTTGATTATAATATACCACCTGAAAATAGTACTTTTGATCCTAATTTTGAAGAGCAAGTTTCAAGAAATAATGAAACTGAATTCCAAATTGAAGATGCTAAATTAAGTGAGGATGATCTTCCGTTCTAGAATTATTCAAGGAGTAAGAATTGCAACTTAATAATATTAGCGAAGTTTTGCAAGAAAAATTTAATAAAAATATTTTAAATAAGAATCTACTTCCAGAAGAAGTTAAAATAATTGTAGTTGGACTATCAGGTGGGGTAGATTCTGTGTGTTTATTAGATCTTTTGAGCAAATATCTTTCTTATAGTAAGAGGGAAATAAGAGTTATTGTTCATCATCAAGACCATCAGATTAGAGACGATTCTCAAGAAGATTTAGAACTTGCAAGAAGGTTATCACATCAATACGGCTATGAA
Source organism: uncultured Fastidiosipila sp. (assembly GCA_947253875.1). Lineage (GTDB taxonomy): Bacteria > Bacillota > Clostridia > Saccharofermentanales > Fastidiosipilaceae > Fastidiosipila. The sequence goes on from CAMYAM010000019.1 coordinate 11,209, forward strand.
TTTGAAGCTTCTGTAGATAATATTCCAAAATTAAGCCAGAATACATCGAAAAATATGGAAGAAGTAGGCAGAGATATTCGACGTAAGCATTGGTTAGAAATTTGCAAAAAAAAGAGTTCATATGAAGATTTACATGACTGTAGAATTTTGACTGCGCATCACGCGAATGATCAAGCAGAAACATTACTACTAAATCTTTCACGAGGGGCAGGTTTAAATGGTTTAAGTGGTATAGCCTATACAGATGGATTGTATGTTAGACCACTTTTAAATTTTACCAAAGAAGAAATTTATAATTTTGCCATGTTTAATAAATTACCATGGAGAGAAGATTATACGAATGCTCTGAGTGATAATAGAAGAAATTATTTGAGAAACTATTTAATTCCTCACTGGGAGGAAGGGACAGATAATGGGCTTATAGAACGAATATCAAATACTGCTGATAAGCTTGCCATTGCTAATCAATTCATTAAAGATGAGTGTGAGAGATGGCTGCAAGAATTGTTGATTACTGAATTAATGGAATTTACTCATGAAGATTATAATCTATATTCCTTAAAAAAATTTAAAGACGTGCCTATTAATCTAATGAAGTTTTTAATCAATGAAATTTTAAAGGAGAACGGTTTAGAGAAAGATATTTATGCTATCAACCTTGAAGATATAAAAGATTTACTTTTACAAGATAAGGGTGAAAAAGAACTTACGCTAAGTGGAAATTTTACTCTTGTGAAAAATAGAGAGTTTTTTTATATTTACAATGGTCAAGAAATTTATAATCAGCCAAATTTACGTGATAATTATAAGCTCTATTTTAAAGAGAATTTGCGGGCAAAAGTTGATTTTTATTCTAATTCTGATGTTAATTTAAATGAATATGAGATAAGAACATTTAACAGTGGTGATTTTATTATTAAGAATGGTAAAAAAACTTTATTAAAAGATTTTTTTGCACAAGAAAATATTAGATTAGGTCTTAGAAAAAGCATATTATTATTAACAAAAAATAATAGAGTGTATGTGATAGGTAGAAAAATTATAGATAATTTAGATAATCCGTTTTATATTGCTGAAAACACGAACAATGAAGGGAGAAGATCCTTTAAAAAGTCATATTATCAATGCTACATGTGGTATAATTCATAACCTAAGCTAAATTTTATGGATGTTAGGAGAAAATTATGAGTTTAGAATTAAGTGATGTAATGATTTCTCAGGAAGAAATTCAAGAAATGTGCAAAAAAATTGCAGTAAAAATTAATAAAGACTATGAAGGTAAAGAGGTTTTGTTCGTTGGAATATTGAATGGTGCCTTTTTATTTTTAGCTGATTTAATTAGATATATTGATGTTCCATGTCAAGTTGATTTCATGAAAGTTAGTTCTTATGGTAACGCTATGACAAGTTCAGGTAATGTCTCAATTCAACATGATTTGAGTACAGATATTGAAGGAAAGCATGTAATTATTGTAGAAGATATTATTGACACAGGGATAACTCTTAATCATTTGAAACCTTTACTTCAAACTAGAAGACCTGCAAGTTTATCTTTATGTGCTGCATTTGATAAGTTTGAAAGACGCGTAGTTGATTTAGATATAGAGTACGTAGGTATCCAAATTCCGGATGAGTTTATAGTTGGTTATGGTTTAGACTTTGATGGACATTATCGTAATTTACCAGATGTACATTATATGGTTAATAGAAACTAATAATTATTTTTCCTGCAATATTGCAATATATAGATTTTAAATAAAATGTTGTTAAAATAGATACATTTAAAATTTTATATTAATATAAACTATTAGTAATAATAGAGGAGTAAATAGTATTAATGAATAATGATAGTAAGAAACGTGGTAGTGGACTTTCGTTTTACGTTATTCTTGTAGTTGTTATCATTGCTATTTCTATGTTTTTTAGTCAAAGTCGTAGATCAGCTGATTTGAGTTATTCAGAAATGCTGCAACAGATTAATGTAGGAAATGTAGAAAAAGCAGTAATTGCAGGAAATAACATAGAACTTAAGTTTAAAAATAGTGTTAAAGGAAGTAATTTCACAAGTAAACAAATTTCACCATATTGGATGAGTGATTTGTTACAAGAGTTAAAAACTGCAGAGCAAGCGCACTCAATTGATTTTGATTATGCTGAACCAGTTAATGTAGCATCATGGCTCAATGTTATTTTATTAGTCTTGATGTTTGGTTCTATGGCATTTTTCTTGTGGCTAATGTTTTCTAAACAAGGTGGTGGAGCTGCTGGAGCTATGAACTTTGCCCGTAGCAAAGCTAAACTTGCAGATCCTGAAAAAAATAAAGTTACATTTGACGATGTAGCAGGTGCCAAAGAAGAAAAACAAGAATTGCAAGAAGTCGTTGAGTTCCTAAAAAATCCAGAGAAATTTGAAAAGTTAGGTGCGAAAATTCCTAGAGGAGTTCTCTTAGTTGGTCCTCCGGGAACAGGTAAAACCTTATTAGCAAAAGCTGTTGCAGGTGAAGCAAAAGTCCCATTTTACTCAATTAGTGGTTCAGACTTCGTAGAGATGTACGTTGGTGTTGGTGCCTCTAGAGTAAGAGATTTATTTGAAACAGCTAAGAAACATTCTCCAGCAATAATTTTTATAGATGAAATTGATGCAGTTGGTAGAAAAAGAGGCGCAGGACTTGGTGGTTCACATGATGAACGTGAACAAACACTTAACCAATTATTAGTTGAGATGGATGGTTTTGGCCCTAATGAAGATGTAATAATTATCGCAGCTACAAATAGATCTGATATCTTGGACCCTGCATTATTGAGACCAGGTAGATTCGATAGAACTGTACATGTAAATAGACCTGATCAAAATGAACGTGAAGCCATACTTAAAGTACATGCAAGAAATAAACCAATTGCTGATAATGTTGATTTTAAGGAGATTGCTCAAACAACACCAGGATTTACTGGAGCTGACCTAGCAAACTTGCTTAACGAGGCTGCTTTAGCAGCAGCAAGAAAAGGTCAATCTTTGATTACTTATGAAGATATTTCTGCTTCAGTATTTAAGGTTGTTCTTGGACCAGAAAAAGAGAGTAGATTAATTAATGATAAAGAAAGAGTCTTAACTGCTTATCATGAGGCAGGACACGCACTAACTTTAAGAAGTGTTTCTGAAACAGAGAAAGTCGAGAGAGTTTCTATTATTCCAGCAGGTGGAGCTGGTGGTTATACTGCGCATAAACCATTTGAAGACATTTACTTTACTACAAAGTCACAAATAATTGCAGATATAAAAGTATGTCTTGGTGGTAGAGCAGCAGAGGAAATTTACTTCGGTGAAGTAAGTACAGGTGCATCAAATGACCTTGAGAAAGCTAACCAGTCAGCAAGAGATATGATTACTAGATACGGAATGAGTAGCACTTTATACAATAGAGTATTTACAGATGATTCTGATGAAGTATTTATTGGTGGAAGTTATGGCAACTCAACAGCATACTCAAGCGAAGTAATTACTCAAATTGATAAAGAAGTTAGTGAAATTATTAATAACGCTTATGCTGATGTATTAAATATATTAAGAGATAAACGTCAAGCATTGGATGCTATGGCTAAGTACTTAATGGAAAATGAAAAAATGGATGCTGAAGTCTTTGAGCAAATTTATGTGGAAAATACAACAGAAGAGCAAAGATTAAAAGATCCAAAAAATGAGGGTAGAGAATATACTTTTGGAAAGAAAAAAACAGAATTTGTACCTGAAGAAAGTTCATTTTCGCCAAGTGAATCAGAGTCGGATTTAGATTAAATTAAATTATATTATTCGATAGAAAATAATAATGGTCTTAGTAATATCTTACTAAGACCATTTATTTATATATTTTTATAAATAAGATTAAAAGTGAATATTATTTTTCATCTTTAAAGTAAACTCCATTTTCAGATCTGCAGACATCAATTGCAGCATCTCTAACACCATCAGGACCTAAGAAGAGAATGAGATCGCCTTCTTGAACTTTACCGTGATAGAAATCAATTAACTCTGGTACTGTATTTAATCCAATTGCTTTATTTTTGTAGCGCGAATTAAATTCTTCAGCGAATCTTTCCACACTTTCTCCTAAATCATCCCATTCACGAGTGGAGTAGATTTTGTAATAAACAACATCCTCATAGTCTTTGAAGATATCTAAATAATCTTCATGATAATCTCTAGCCCTTGAATAGTTCAATACTTGACAGATTGGCCAAATCTTATGGTGTGGCATTGAATTAGCAGCTTGTAAAGTGGCTCGTAATTCAGTAGGGTGATGAGCATAATCTGCAATAACCGTAGCATCTTCAAATGTACCAAAAATATCATATCTACCACCAGCACCATGGAATTTCTCTAAAGCTCTTTGAGCTGCTTCAGGAGTAGCTCCATTTAGGTCACATGCTGCTATTGCTGCGATCGCATTACTTACATTATGGTCTCCAGGGATTTTTAGCTTGAAGTCTCCATAAAGTACTGAATTTTTATATACTTTAAAATGAGGAATTCCGTTAATATGCTCTAATTCATCATAATAATAGTCAGCTTGTTTATCTTTAGAAAGTTCTGGATTAAATTTTCCAAAAGTATATATTCTTAAAGCACCAGTATGCTCTTTTTCTCTTAAAACATTAAGTCTTTCTAGAAAATCTTCTTTGTGCTTGCCATTTTCAGGAATAATTAATATTCCATTTTCAGCTAAGTTACCTGCGAATCTCACAAAAGAATCTATGATATCGTCTATATCTTTATAAACGTCCAAATGATCGGCATCAATATTTAATATGATAGATGTGGTGGAGAAAAAATTCCAAAATGAACGTTTATATTCATCTGCTTCTGAAATAAACAAATTTTCATTACCAATGCGAATAGTTCTTCCTCCAAAGTATTCAAAATCAGCTCCTAAATGCACGGTAGGATCAAGACCTGCTTCCATCATTATTAAAGCAGCCATTGAAGTGGTAGTAGACTTACCGTGTGTACCGGAAATATTGATTACCGTTTCATAACGTCTGTTAAGCCAGCCTAAAAATTGGGCACGAGTTACACATTGAATACCTAGATTATTAGCTTTTAATAACTCTTCATTGTTTTCTGGAATAGCAGAAGAGTAGACTACTAGATTTGGCTTGATTTCTTCAATGTTTCTAGCAATTTGTGAGTGAAAAATTTTAGCTCCAGAATTTTCTAAACGCTCAGTGTGTTCGGTACTGCGAGTGTCAGATCCAGAAACAGCAAATTTTAAACTTAAAGCAATTTCGGCTAAACCAGACATACTGATTCCACCGATCCCAATAAAATGAATTTTATCACCTGGTTTAAGATCCAAGTTTTGATAAGTAGTTATATTATTCATGTTAAATACCTCTTTATTTTCTGTAAATATTTTATCATTCAATGTATTTACTGTCATTAAAGTGGTAAAATATCAAAACAATATTTAATATTAAGAATTTAATGCTTTATAAATTCTTTAAGAAGAAAGATTATTATGCATAGAAATAAAAAAGGATTTTCCTACTATCTAATTAGATTTTTAACAGCTGTTTTGGGACTTGTTTTGGGTGCAAGTTTATTTTTGTGGAATTCTTTAGATCAGATTAACTTTTTTGATTTAAGAGGTATTAAAGGAAATGCTAATTCCGAGGCAGCTGGAGATTCAGAAAAATTAGATGAATATAAAAAAATATCTAGAAGAGCTGATGGAGATTATAAACATGTTGAACTTAATGTTGATCCAAACTATCCAATAAATTACGTAGAGCAAAAAGATGAGAATGTTAAAAATATCTTGGTATTTGGTATCGACTCTAGAGGTGAGGTTAATGCAAGAGCTGATACAATAATGATTTTAACTATTAACCAAAATGATAAATCTATTAAACTTACAAGTATATTAAGAGATACAGAAATGAACCTAAACGATGAGTATGGTATGCGAGCTAAAGTTAATGCATCTTATGCTTATGGCGGAGTTGGTATGTTAATTAATACAATTAATTATAATTTAGATCTTGATATTCAAGAATTTGTGATGTTTGATTTCTGGAGTGCTAGAAGTTTCATTGATGATTTAGGTGGAGTTACGATAAATGTATCTGAAGAAGAGCTCCCTGCAGCTAATCAAGTTATGCAGGGAATGACAAATATTTTAAATTTTAATTACGAAGACTATGCTTTGCAAACACCTGGAAAGCAAAAATTAAATGGTATTCAAGCTTTAGCTTGGGGGAGAGTTAGATCGATAGATTCAGATTTTGGTAGAACAAATAGACAAAGAATTTTAGCAGAATCTATGATTGTTGAGTTCTCTAAGAAAAATGTTATTTCACAAGGATCTTTTGCAGTAAGTATAATAGACGACTTATCAAGTAATTTAGATAAAATGAGTCTATTATCAAATGGAACTCGAGCTATAATGTATGCAAACAATATACAAAAGTACAACGTCCCACAAGAAGGTATGTATGAGACAAATTATGATAACTGGAATATGATAATGGATAATGATTTACAAGTTCCAGATTTACATAAGTTTATATGGGGCAAATAAACGTTAACAGCGACTGAGTACTTATTATAATCACTGGAGAATAGAATGAAAAAAACAAATGAAAATAAAAATTTTCAAATTAAGAAAGTAGAAGATAATTCAAATATTGATAGCTCTATTGAACATAGCGATAAAAGTCAAAAAAGACCGCCACAACCGTTAACTAGAGAACAACTAGAGTATTATCACAAGGCGCGTGAGCAAGCTTTGAGGCGTAAAGCTAAACCCGTTTCAGGCAAAAAGTCTAATGAAAATACTCAATCTAATGAAGCATATAAAAGACCAATTAAGAGTAGTAATGAAGAAAAGGTAAATGGAGAGGATTCAAATCATAGTAGTTTACAGCAAAACCTAAAGCAGAATAAAATCAGTAAAAAAAGAGAGCAAGCAGCAAAGAGGGCTGAACATTTAAGAAAACAAGCATACTATGACTCTAAATATGCAGATGATACTGAGATTGTAGATTATTATGATTTCTCAAATCAGGATAAAAGTCCTAGACAATCAAAAAAATTTATACATGGATTATTTAGATTTATTTCTTGGTTAATTTTCTTCATTATATTTATTATTATAGGTTATTTCCTAGCTAAATTAATTTTAGGATAAAAAGTGAAAGCTCCGATTTTGAATTATTTCAAAAACTCGGAGCTTTATTTTTATTTTTTGCTGGGAAGTGATTTAATTATTAAATATATTAAATGATTGCAATTCTTTATTTTTTTGCAATAATTCAGTAATCTGTGGAGATTGGTCAAGCACTCCAGATATTGAAGCTTGATGGTTTAAAGCATCAATTAATTGAGAAGTCATGCTTGATAGATCAACATCCCTATACCAAGGTGAATTTAATAATTCTTCTGTATGGTTTGTTAGGTTAGTTCCATAAATTTTACTAATATATCCATCTTCATATGCTTTATCAATAAGAGCTGTTCCTTGTGTCATAAGAGGATATGTACATAACATGATTATGTTGCTTGCACCATAATCCTCTTTTAAGGCTTTAGCTGTTCGAGTAACTGTAGAACCAGAGAAAATAATATCATCAATAATAATAGCAGTTTTACCTTCGAGGTCCTTACCGAGATACTTGTAATTTATATCTGGGTCAAAGTTTTTATCGTGTTTATAAACTTTTTGTCTGAAAAATGTACCTACTTGTAATCCAAGAACAGAAGCATAATAAGTAGCTCGCTTCATACCGCGCTCGTCTGGACTTATTACAACAGCCTGTTCAGGATCAGCAAAGTCAACACTAGGATAATCACTAATTAAAGCACGAATTAAATTATATGCAGTAGGAACATTTTCAATTCCAAAAAGAGGAATTGCATTTTCAACACGTGGTTCGTGTGGGTCATAGGTCATGATTACATGTACACCTAAGTTGTTTAGTTCTTTTAGCATATTAGCACAATCAAGAGATTCACGTGAATGTCTAACATCTTGCAAACCTTGATAAAGATATGGCATGACAACGTTAATTTTTCTAGCTTTATTATTTGCTGCTAAAATAATACGTTTAAGATTTTGGAAATGTTCGTCAGGAGACATAGGCACTTGCATACCAAACATTTCATAACTGGCATTATGATTAGTGATATCACAGAAAATGTATAAGTCATGACCACGAACTGTATCATTTAATGTGCCTTTAGCTTCACCAGAAGAGAAGCGAGAGATTGTACTAGATATGATATAAGTGTTTCTCATAAAACCAATTTCGTCAGCAAGAAGTTGTGGCTTTTGTTGAACTTTCTTAATACGTATGTTATACAAATGATTGTTAACTTTATTAACAAAATCCTCTGTTCCCGGAAGTGCTATAAGACCAACAGGACCATTTGTTTCCATTTGTTGATTTGAACTTGCATCATAAAGATTATAATTTGAATTATTTAATAAAAAATCATTATTCATTATTTAGCCTCCCCAGATTCTACTTTATCTAGATATTCCTTGATTTTTTCAGTTGGATCAATAAGGTTGGACATTGAAGCATCATGATTTAGTGCATCAATAATCAATGCTACAAACTTCGAGCAATCAACATCAACCCACCAAGGTCTGTTTAGAAGTTCTTCTGTACGATAAATAAGATTACTACCAAAAACAAAATCAATATATCCTTCATCAAAAGCATTATCAAAAGCTTCTAGCCCTGAGGTAAATAAACCAAATGTAGCACAACATAGAACACGTCTTGCACCACGTTTTTTCATCTCTTTAGCTACGTCTAGCATTGAACCACCACTTGAGATCATATCATCAATGATAATTACATCTTTACCTGAAACATCATCACCAAGATAGTCATGTGCTAAAATAGGATTTTTGCCATCAACTACTTTTGTGTAATCTCTTAATTTATAGAATGTTCCTAATGGTGCATGGAATAGGTTTGAAAAGTACATAACTCTATCAATCGCGCCTTCATCTGGAGCTATAAATACAATATCATCACCGTATAGATCAATATCTTCAACGTTTTCATAAATTGCTTGAATTAGCTGTAAATGTATTGGAATATTTTCAAAACCAGAGATCGGTGTTGAATTTGAAACTCTAGGATCATGAGCATCAAAAGTAATGACGCTTGCGACTCCTAATTTCTCTAGCTCTTCTAGCATATAAGCACAATCTAAAGACTCACGAGAACTACGTCTATGTTGGCGACCTTCATAAAGAAAAGGCATAATGACATTAATACGTCTAGCTTTACCACTAGTTGCTAATATCATACGTTTTAGATCTTGATAATGCTCATCTGGGGTAATAGGTTTAAATTTACCATAAAAATTATAACCAACTGAATAGTTCATAGCATCCATAAAAATAAAAATATCATGACCACGAACAGTATCATTAAATTTAGCAATCCCTTCTCCAGTTGGGAGTCTAGATACATGAGCATCAATACGGTAATCATCTCTTAGAAAACCAGGACTAGTTGTTTCTAATTGCTGTGAATATGATTTACGTCTTTTGATAAGGTGTTGATTTACTAAATTAATAAAAGATTTAGCTCCCTCAGTCTCTACTATACCTAGTGGACCTATAGCTCCCATGATGTTATCACCTTCGTGCTGGTAGCTTGAGTAGCTTGAGTAACTTGACTCTGAGCCTGAATTTTGCATACGCCGCCTCCATATAAAATTCTTATAATCATTATAACCTAAAGACTAGAAGCGTTAAAGATTAATTAATGTTTTTGTTTTATAATAAAATAAAACAAAATAAAATAGTTATAAATATACACAATTGTTTTTAATTAACACTAAATAGAAGATAGGTGAGCATTTATGAAAATAAATTTTCAAAATACTAAACACATTAAAACTGTAGGTAAGGTTAAAGATGTTCCTGAGTTTGACAAAGAAGAGATTGTTTTGGCTGGAAGATCCAATGTAGGTAAATCTAGTATGATTAATGCTCTAACCAATAATAAAAGTTTAGCGAGAGTTAGTTCTAGTCCTGGGAAAACCAGATTGATTTTATATTTTGATGTGGATGGTAAGTTTATTTTGACAGACTTGCCTGGTTACGGTTATGCGAAAGCAGACAAATCTACAGTAGAAACTTTTAATGCCTTAACTGATAACTATCTTCAAAGTGAAAAGCGATTTGCTTTAGTTTTGTTTTTGCTAGATATAAGACATAAACCAAGTAAACAAGATGAAATGATGTTTGAGTTTTTGAATGACATTGAACAACCGTACGTAGTTGTTTTGACAAAAGCTGATAAATTAAGTAAAAACCAAATATTCCAACAAGAGCAGATGTTTAGGAAGTTATCTTATATTGGTGAAGAAGGTGCTCTTTTTACTATTTCCAATACAAAAAAAGCTGGTCTAGAAGACCTTAAAAATTTTATAAGTGAATATTTGTCTGATTTTAACTAGATTTGTAATAATTAAAAAAAATAAGATTTGATAAATTATCAACATCTAAATACTTTAAATAAAAAGTATTTGACGCTTAGCGTGAAGGATGGTGATAATTTATGGATGCTACTAGTTTGTACTTGAAAAATAAATTTATTTTTCAAGTCATAATAACAGCTAAGGATTTAGCTAAGCAGTTAATTGATTGTATTTTTAATTTAAATTCTAAATTCCCAACATTGCTTATTGTTTTTAATTTAATCATTATTGCAGAATTGAGCTTGCAAAACAAAACTACCAATATTTTTTATGTAGCATGTATAAATTTAGTTTCATTATATTTTAATAAGGATAAAAGTTTAAAGTTCAAAATTATAACGTTTTGTCTTTACAATTTTGTGTGCATTAATATAATCATTTCAAAGCAGATGCAATTTCAACTTTTAGAAGACTTAAGTAACGATACTTACCTTTTTAAAAATTATCATGAGTATGAAATTTTGGTAAAAAAATATGAGCTAGATTTAATAAATAATAGAATTAAAGGTTTTGGAACTATTGTTGCAGGAAATTATAAAGACTTAAATGTTTACTTTACTATCAATGAAATATGCGATTTGGAAGTTGGTGCAGTTTTAAAAGCATTTGCTAAAGCTGAATTTATTAGACCTGAAACTGTACCGGGAGGATTTGATGAGTCAAAATGGCTTGCTCAATCTGCAACCTATTTTCGTTTAGAATTAAATCCTCGTGTGAATTGGGAGATTTTGTATCTAGAACAGGGAAAGTATTGGTTTTTAAGATATATCTATAAAATACGTTACTTTATTAGTAGTAAGCTAGTAGAGTTCTGTGGTACTGAAGCAGGAGGTCTTAATGCAGCAATGTTGTACGGTGATTCTACTTTTCTATCTAAAAAAAACAAAGATTTATTTGGAGATTTAGGGTTAAGTCATGTTCTGGTTGCATCAGGATCTAATGTTGCAATTGTATTAGCTTCTAGCAAAGGATTAAATTCAAAGTTTATCAAGCATTATAAAGTTAGATCTAGAATAAATATAATTTTACTGTTTTTTTATTTAATTATTTCTTTAGGAGATATATCAATAACTAGAGCAATAATTATGAAGGTAACAGAAATATTTAATAAGAATATAAAAAAGAAAATAAATCCTGTTAATTATTTGTGTTTTTCAGTTATTGTAATGGCAATTTTTAATCCATATGCTTTATTAAGTCTGGGATTAAAATTATCTTTTATGGCTTGTTTAGCAGTTTATACATGTGATAATGTAATAAATTTAGTGAAAGACGGTAAGAAGGAGAGTGAAGAAAATATTTGGAAAAGTTTGTGTATGGGCTTTTTAAGATTGTTGCTTTTTTATATTTATATTCAGGTATTTTTATTGTTTTTTTTATGGAAACCAGGATACAAAATATCTTTTATAAAATTGCTTTCAAATATAGTTTTTCTACCATTTTTCGAAATTGTTTTAATC
>CAMYAM010000020.1 GCA_947253875.1 uncultured Fastidiosipila sp.
ATTAAAAAGCCTGCAACCATCGAGGTTACAGGCTATTATGGTGCACCCGGTAGGATTCGAACCCGCGGCCTTCTGATCCGTAGTCAGACGCTCTATCCAGCTGAGCTACGAGTGCATAAGATATTTAATTAGCATGTGGAATTATACGTGTAGTAAAAATGCTTGTCAAGCTGATTTACCAAAAAATAGCATTAATTTTAGATACTCTTTTAGTATATGCGATTTCTTGTAATCTCTTAATATTAATAAATATTAAATTAGCCAGCTTTCAAAAGCGCATTTGAAAACTGACCTTAAAATTTTATAGTAACTATAAGTTGCTTCTCCTAACAGAAACCGATTGCACAGGCATCCATTTCGTCAGAACTATTATCCTGATCTTTAAGATATTTATTCATCCATGAAGTAATTTGTTCAAGACGTTCTTCTCTTGCTTTGGGCTTGCCACTTCTAGATAATTCATGGTTTTCACCATGGAAAAGCACTAGTTTGGAATCAACTTCACGGTCGACTAGTGCAACATGAAGTTGATAAGCCTGCTCAACTGGACAACGATAATCTTCGTCAGAATGAATTATTAGAGTAGGAGTTTTGGCGTTGTCAATATATTTCATAGGGGAATGGTCCCATAAAGTTTCAATGAAGTCATGATCATCTATTTTTGTTTTATTTTGGTCAGTCGCAAAATAGTAACCAATATCTGAAGTTCCATAAAAACTTAGCCAATTGTAAATAGAGCGTTGAGTAGCTGCAGCTTTGAACATGTCTGTATGAGTGATAATCCAGTTAGTCATGAATCCGCCGTAGCTTCCGCCCGTTACTCCTAAGCGGTTTTTATCTATAGCTGGATATTTTTTAAGCACAGCTTCTGTAAAATCTAGTATATCTGCAAAATCTATATCACCGTATTTGCCTCTTATATCTGAGAAAATATCACCTTTACCAGATGATCCATGAGGGTTGCAATAAAATACTACGTAACCTGCATTAGCCCAGGTTTGCATTTCGTGATTGTAGATTGCACCATAGGCAGTTTTCGGTCCACCATGGATTGCTAATATTGCCGGGTATGAGTCTGGACTTGTAAAATCAAACTCTGGAGGAGTAATAACGAAGCCGTCTAGAATAGTTTCATCTGAACTTGATTTGAATTCTAGTGTTTCTGGGAATTGTACAGGGAAATCTTCATAAAGTGCGTCATTGAAAAAGCTTACTTGCTCGAGCTCAGAATTTGAAATTACCTTGTAGATTTCAGCCAATTTCATATCATAGAAACCAATTACGTAATTGGTTCCGTTAAGCTTAGCAAAGGAACATAAGGACCCTTCCTTGTTAACTATTTCAACTTTATTTAGTTTAGAATCAAACTGATCAAGTACAGACTTTGTTCCAATAGTTCTCACAAGTTGCATGTGATCAGCACGATTGGCCACATATTTTTGTGGGCCGTAATTCGCATCATTACCGACAGAATTGCCTAGATCTAGTTCAGTATTATCTAATTTAATAGATTTTCTTTCTTCAAAGTTCCATTCCCAGAAATTACAGTTTTGATTAATGCCTATTCTTCTCATATCAGAAGCTATTAATATTAATTTCCCATCCACTGGATAAATATGAGAAATGCTTAATTTACTGTCTAAAGTTAATAGCTTTATCCTGAGTGTGGATAAATCTAATTCCCATAGACCGTCTGTAAAATGAAGTTTTGTTGAAACTTTGCTGCCAGTAAAATATGCCTTACTTTTATCTTTATTAAAATAAATAGCATTAATATTATGAGATTTAGGACTTAAAGCTTTAACTTCAGAAGTTTTGGAGTTGAAATACATTAAGCGATTACTCTTTTCCTCAAAAAAACCATTACCATTAAGATAGAATGGAATTCGCTCATACACTCTTCGCCAAGATTTTTCTGAAATGGATTTATAGTAGTTTTCGCGTTCTTTCTCATTTCCAGAGAGTAGATCAATTTCTTCCTGCTCAACTTCACTTAAAAACAAATATTCATCCTTTGCTATTGGGTAAATCATAGAAACTTTAAGGGGTACTGTAAAAGCAGGTAAAGCTTCACCACCACCTAGGTTTAAACGTTTATAACTTGTTTCAGGTAGAATTCGTTCATTGCCTTTTTTATCAGAAAAATTGTCTGCGAAAATTATATTATCATCATCTTCCCATATATAAGCTCTAGGCTGACTGTAATCAGTTAGTTGTTTAATACCATTGCTACTTAGCTCCCAAAGACTTTGTTCATAAGAATTTTCTTCAGAATTAACTTGGGTAACAACAAAACTCGCACGTTTTTGATTCGGACTCTCACTTAATCCACTTACATATTTATATGAGTGCATATGTTCTATCCAATTTTTATTGTTTATAGATTTATTATTCATAACAGTTTCGACCTCGTAATTAAAATTATAAGAATATTCTACACTGCTTATTGTTACAAATTACTACATTTATTACCAAAAAGTCACAATTAGTTATTTTCTTTTTCATAGTCAATCAAAATTTCTAAACTATTAACTGATAAAATGACGTATTTGCTCAAGCTTGACAGTCGATTAACTTTACAAGGACAATGGTCTGTGCTAGAATTTTGACGATAAAAAGGTGAGTGAATTATTATCTGGAAACAACTTAAACTAATATGAATTGAGTACAAATAGTGTCATGCACCTTAGCCAGGTGTGTTAAACTGGCAACACATCATTTAATTAAGAATTATTAAATTACTTGCTTCTCAATTAAGAAGAACCATGATGAACTTTTGTGATAGTTATGGAAAGATAGTAATGGGAGTAAGTTTAGGAGGAAATAATGGAAAGAGATTTTAAACAAGAAGAGAAGAATAATGGAGTATTACGTCTAAGCTTTACAGTAGAAGAGTTTTCTAAAGCATTGGATGAAGCTTTTAAACATAATGCTGCCAACTTCGAAATTCAAGGCTTCAGAAAAGGTAAAGCACCTAAACAAATTGTTTTAGCTCACTACGGTGAAGGCGTTTTGTATGACGATGCTATTAGCTATTTAGTAAACCCAGCATATATTGAAGCAATTGAAGAATTAGATATTAATCCAGTCTCACAACCAGAGTTAAATATTGAAAAAATTGGTTCAAAAGAAGGATTAGATGTAGTTCTAAGTTTTGATACAGAACCAGAAGCAATTTTAGGTGAATACAAAGGTGTAAAAGCTGTAAAACCAAAGGATACTGTTGATGAAGAAGATGTAGAAAATGAGATCAAGAGAGTACAAGATAGAAATGCTCGTTTAGTACCTGTTGAAGATGAAGGAGCAGTAGAAGGCGATACAGTTAATATTGATTTCGAAGGTTTCAAAGATGGCGAAGCATTTGATGGTGGTAAGGGTGAAGGTCACGATCTAGAATTAGGTTCAAATAGCTTTATCCCAGGATTTGAAGATCAATTAATTGGTGCAAAAGCTGGAGATGAAGTAAAAGTAAATGTTACTTTCCCAGAAGAGTACCATGCTGAGAATTTAGCGGGTGCAGATGCTGTATTTGAAGTTAAAGTTAACAGTGTTAAACGTAAAGAGTTGCCTGAATTGGATGATGATTTTGCAATGGATATCAGTGAATATGATACTTTTGCTGAATACAAAGATTCAGTAAGCGAAGAGTTAACCAAGCAAGTTAAAGAATATTCTGATAGAGAATTCGAAAATAATGTTCTTAAAAAAGTTGCAGATAATATTGAAGTAGAAATACCTCAATCAATGATAGATCATGAAGTAAATCACATCCTAGAATATCAAGAAAGACAACTACAACAACAGGGTATCTCTTTAGAACTTTACTTACAATTTATGGGTCAAGATATGGAAGACTTTAAGAAGAGTATTGTTCCAGTAGCTGAAGATCAAATTAAGACTCGTTTGGCATTGAAAGCAGTGATTAACGCAGAAAATCTAGAAGTTGAAGATGCTGACTTAGAAGCTGAGTTAGAATCATTAGCTGAAAGTACAAAATTAACTGTTGAACAAGTTAAAGAACGTATTGATATGAATCCAAGTACACAAAAAGCTTTTGAAAGAGATGCATTAACACATAAAGCTATTAAATTCTTAGTAGATAATGCTGAAGCAATTAGCCCTGAAGAAGCAGAAGAACTTTTAGATGTTAAAATTGATGCAGACTCAGAAAATGCTGAAGACGCTGAATAATTGAATGTTATTAATTGAGCTGTTAAAAATAAGTTTAGTTAAAAATATATAGTCTAATTAAAAAATTTAGGTGAAGGTATTTTGATATGGTTCAAGATACCTTCATTAATATTCTATGAATAAATAACTTATGTACTTGAATGTCTCAGAAAAGCATATATAATATAGTTTGACTTTGTTTGACATACGATAGAATAATTTAACATACGAATCAAAGAAAAAGGAGAATGTGATGGATAAGAACAAACAAGATTTATTAAATGTCCTTGTGCCAACGGTTATAGAGCAAACAAATAGAGGTGAAAGATCTTTTGATATCTTCTCAAGATTGTTGAAAGAAAGAATAATAATTTTGAGTGATCAGGTAGACTCATCTACTGCTAGTGTTGTAACCGCTCAATTGCTATTCTTAGAGGCAGAGGATCCTGAAAAGGATATTCAATTATATATCAACAGCCCTGGTGGAGAAGTTTCAAGTGGACTAATGATCTATGATACGATGCAATATATCAAACCTGATGTTCAAACAATTGCTATGGGTATGGCAGCAAGTATGGGTTCTATACTTTTAATGGGTGGTACAAAAGGTAAGAGATTTGCTTTGCCAAATGCTGAAGTTATGCTTCACCAGCCATCAGGTGGTGCAGAAGGTATGGCAAGTGATATTTTAATTTCTGCAAAGCATATTGAGTTAACTAGAGAAAAACTAAATAATATTGTGGTAAAAAGTACTGGTCAAAAATATGAAAAAGTTGCTTTAGATATGGAACGTGACTTCTGGTTAACAGCAGAAGAAGCTAAAGACTACGGAATTATTGATGAAATAATGACCACAAGAGAATAATTTTTGTAGAATAATAAAGTTAGAAAAACAATAGAAACAAAGAGGGAAAAGGCTAGCAAAAACTATTCTGGCCTTTTTCTTTACTAAAGATTTAATTTGAAATAAAGGGAAGTCTATGAGCGAAAATATGGCGAGATGCTCTTTTTGTGGAAGAGGTAATGATGAAGTTCAACAAATGATAGTTGGACTTGATGACACGTATATTTGTACTGATTGTATAGAATTATGCTACCAAGTCGTTAATGATTCTTTGAAAGAGAAAGAATACGTGGATAGAGCTAGTAATGAGTTTGAGAAGAATAGATTAGGTACTCCTGCCAAGTTGAAGAAGCAATTGGATGAGTATGTAATTGGACAAGATAGAGCCAAAAAAGCTCTAGCTGTTGCTGTATATAACCATTATAAGAGAGTTTTTGGCGGATATGATGCTAGAAATGATGAAGACGTGGAGCTTTCAAAAAGTAATATTATGCTGATAGGTCCTACGGGTTCAGGTAAGACGCTATTAGCTCAAACTATGGCAAGAATTTTGGATGTACCTTTTGCTGTTGCAGATGCTACTGTCCTTACAGAAGCAGGTTATGTTGGTGAGGACGTTGAGAATATTATCTTGAAACTAGTTCAGAATGCAGATTATGATATAGCCGCAGCTGAAAAAGGCATTATCTATGTTGATGAAATAGATAAAATTACCAGAAAGTCTGAAAACCCAAGTATAACGAGAGATGTTTCTGGTGAAGGTGTTCAACAAGCTTTATTGAAGATAGTTGAAGGAACAGTAGCAAATGTTCCACCTCAAGGAGGACGAAAACATCCAGGTCAAGAGTACATTAAAGTAGACACTACTAATATCCTTTTTATTTTTGGTGGAAGTTTCGATGGCTTGGAAAAAATAATCCAAAGTAGGGTTGATGCTAAGTCTATAGGCTTTGGTGCTAGAATTGATGATTCGGATGCTCAGGATGATGAAATAATTAGTAAAGTTGGTCCAGAAGATTTACATAAATTTGGGCTAATTCCTGAGTTAATAGGACGTATTCCAATGATTGTAAGTTTGAACTCTCTAAAAGAAGAAGATTTGGTTAGAATTCTGACAGAACCAAGGAATGCACTTATTAAACAATATATAAAAATCTTTGATTTTGATGATATTGATATTGAATTTACAGATGATGCAGTCAGAAGAACAGCAAAAGAAGCCTTAGCAAGAAAGACAGGTGCAAGAGGGTTGAGAGCTGTTCTTGAAGAAGCAATGCTAGATTTGATGTATGACATACCTTCTAGAGAAGATGTAAAAAAAGTAATTATCTCAGAAGGTGTCATTGAAGAAAAGGTCTATCCGGAAATAATACTTAAAAATGGTGAGATAATTCCAGAAAAAGAAAGAACAGATGAAAATTAGATTGTATATCGTCGGTTTATAACTCTATAACAAGATTATTATGTTTATTAGTAGGTAATAAAAATGCACCTAGTTTACTAGGTGCATTAATAATCTAGTAAGAATATTTTTAGATTCCTAAAGATGAAATATCTGTGCTTTGTAAAAGCTCATAGAGACCGGCTGTCTCAGTAGCATTAAGTCCAATTCCTCGACTCATCTTATTATGATCCGGATTCCAATCTCTTATATCTAATTTTGCAGGTCTGTCGTTCCAAGAAACAACATTTACTTCTTTAGTCCAGCCGTTTGTACTTGTGCTCAATATACCAAGCGTTTCAACAATGTTGAAGCTGACCTTTTCGTTACTATTGTTTTCCGTAGTTTTCATATAAAACTCTCCTTTATTTGTTTTAAATTCATTGTAGAAGTTAAATTTTCAGAAGAATGTGAAAAATTGAGATAATTTATCACAAAAGTTACAATAGAAAAGCAGATAAGGTTTAAAGTTTTTGGTCTAGAAAGAATATTGAAAAACAAACTTCATGACTTAAAAAATTAAGGTTTCAAAACTTGTTGATGGTTATAGAAAGGCTATTATGATTTTAGATTCAGATTTGAAAATTAGGCAAAAAGATAATATAAATTATTTTAATAAATTGCCATTGATTTTAACCAGTATGGAGCTATTTTTCCCAGAAGGAAACTCTTTTAAAAGTCCTAATCATCATGATTCCTATGAATTGACGTATGTTAGTTCAGGTGAGGTTAATTACTATATTGATGGCAAAAAAATAAATCTAAAAACTGGTAGTACTATCGTTGTTTGGCCTGGTGTTGATCATACTTATGAAGTCTTAGGAGAATGCGAAGTTATATGTGTTTATTTTTCTATGAATTCAGAGGATGTTTTCAACTCGAATAGACTTATTTCTGATGAGAAAATAGATGGAGAAAATTCAAGTATCTTACGAAAGACTGATGATGGCTATGGACAAAATATTTCTGCAGATTTAAACGATAGCGAAAATAATTCTGAGCTAGAAGATTATAAATTGCCAAAATATGAGATTCGTCAACTGGTTTTAAAAGGCCAAAGTAAGTACCAAATCGCAAATATAGTTGAAAATATAATTACGGAAAACAAGCAACAAATGTTTGGAAAATCTCCTATGCTTCAGGCCCTCGCATTACAACTTACGGTCCAGTTGAATAGAGCTTTACAAGACCAATTGGAGCAAGAACGAAGAATTAAGGAAGGTAGTGTGGATGAACTCTTAGATATTATTGAAGATTTTATCAATGAAAACTACACCTTAAATATAAGTGTGGGTGATATGGCTGAACATGTTTTTCTAAGTGAAGGGTATTTTACAAGAGCTTTTAAGGAAAGATTAGGAACTAGTCCAATGAACTACCTTATTAAATTCAGGGTTGAGAAGAGTAAGGAGCTTTTGCAGAAGACGGATCTTAAGATTAATAATATTTCCAGAAGAGTTGGATTTACTTCTTCACAAAGATTTAATTCTGCATTCAAAAAAATACTGGGATTAACACCATCCGAGTATAGAAAAAAGTTTATTAATGAGAGTCAAAATTTAAATTAGATGATAATTTGTGCATTTGTAATTGTAGAACAATTTTAATAAAGAATAAGATTTTAGCTTAGTATTAGAGAAGATTAATGACTTAAGAACAAAATATGCATTTATGATATAATACTGCATGCTATAAATAGACGGAGGCGTTATAACTAGTGATTCAAAGAGAAGATTTGGAAATGTGCAAGAAGGATATAGAAGCTTGCATAGGTAAAAAAGTAAGATTGAAAACAAATGGTGGTAGAAAAAGAACAATTGTTAGAGAAGGAATTGTAGAAAATTGCTACCCAAAAGTTTTTACTGTTAGATGTATAAGGAAGAGTCAAGATGACCCTGAGCTAGTTACTTATAGTTATATAGATATTTTGACTGATACAGTTGAGGTTGCAGTTGAACCAGAAGCTGCAGAGATAATTCAGGAAAATTATGCTAAATTAGAAAAAGCAATCAAAAAAGAAAATGAAGCAATAATAGCTGCTAAAAAAGCAGAGGCTGAAGAAGAAAAAGATTCAGAAGTTTTAGAAGATTAAGGGTATTTTTAATTGACAGAACCAGGCTTTTGAATTTATAATCATGTGCATTGTAAAAAGAAGGAGAGATAATTATGCCAAAACGAACATTTCAACCAAAAAAACGTCAACGCGCTAAGGAGCACGGATTCCGTAAAAGAATGGCTACAAATAATGGTAGAAAAGTATTAAAGAGCAGACGTGCTAAAGGTAGAAAATCTTTATCTGCTTAATAAATTAATTGGGGAATTAATTTGGAAAAATTAAAGAAAAATTATGAGTTTTCCAAAGTATTTAAATCTGGTAAGCGCCAGTTTGGTAGAGAAATTTCAATTTATTTTGTAAAGAACAAATTGTCTTATAATAGATTGGGTTTTACTACGGTCAAAAAGTATGGCAATGCTGTACAGAGAAACAGGGAACGCCGTTTGCTAAGAGAAGCATATAGGAACTTAGAACCCCAATTGAAGCATGGCTACGATATCGTAATCATGGGCAGAGATAGTGAAAGAATTAGTAATTATCATAGCGTAAGAAATGATATGATAAAACTTTTTACTAGAGCAAAACTGCTAGAAGAAACTACGGAGATTTGCAGTGAGTAAGTTATTGATTAAGTGCATTCACTTTTACCAGAAATCAATATCACCTAGCTTAGGTGCAAATAAATGCGGTTTTTCACCGACTTGCTCACAATATGCAATTGAATCAATAACACAACATGGAGCTTTAAAGGGGACAATGTTTGCCTTTTGGAGAATTTTGCGTTGTAACCCTTTTAATAAAAATACAGGTTATGATCCAGTAATTTCTGGAAAAAAGAAAGAAAGTTAAGATAATATGAGTTTACCATTAATATCTTTATCAATATTAGATCCGCTTTACTCATTATTTGGTTGGGTAATGCAATTAATTTATTCAGTCTTTGGTAATTACGGTGTTGCTGTAATTATTTTTACTGTATTAATCAGATTGATAATATTACCTTTTAACGTAAAACAACATAAATCAAGTATTCAACAAAAAGCTTTGCAACCAGAACTAGCTGACTTGCAGAGATATTATGGGTCAGATAGAGAAGGTTATGCCCAAGCTCAAATGGAACTTTACAAAAAACATGGAGTTTCATTGACAGGTGGATGTTTACCATCTCTATTTTCTTTATTCCTTATGTGGCCTATATATAGAATTATTTCAGGACCACTGTACTTTATTATGCAAGTTTCAACTGAAAGTTTAAGCAAGATTGCTCAAACACTTGTTAGTGCAGGAATTGTTCCAGAAGCAATTATGAAACAGAATTTAATGCATAATAATATTTTTATAATTGAAGCTTTAAACGATAATCCAAATATTTTAGCTGATGTAGTAAATAAAGGCTTACTATCAGTTGAACAACTGATAGATATGAACTTTTTAGGAATGAACCTCGGCCTAACACCAACAATTAATTTTAGACTCTTGTTTGGCGAACAGTCATCAACTTATTTACCACTTTTGGTTTTGCCAATTTTAGCTTTTGCAACTAGTGTTTTGGTTATGTGGTATACACAAAAAGTTAACCAAGTAGGTGGTTTAAGTAAAGAAGAAAGAAAAGCTCAAAAAGAAAAAATTAAGAAAAACCCAGCTTTGCAAGCCGAGAGCAAAACAGATCCAGCTGCAAATAGTGCTAAAACAATGATGTATATGATGCCATTCTTAACATTAATATTTACCTTTAGCATGCCAGCAGCTATGTCGATTTACTGGGTAGCAGGTAATGCTTTAGCGATATTCCAAACTTGGCTATTCAATAAAATCTACACAGAACCAATGGCTGCTAGACAAGCTGAAGCAGACAAAGAATTTGAAGAAAAAATAACTGCTAGAGCAATGAAAGAAAAAGCTGAGATAGAAGCTCTTGAGGCAAAGAACCAAAAGAAAAAACGTACAAGAAGATCATAAAAATTAAGAGATATAAAAGATTATAAATTTGGAGGAGACGATGAAGTCAATTACAGTAGAGGGAAAAACAGTTAACGAAGCGATCCAATCTGCATTGCTACAATTAGGAGCTACAGAAAATGAAGTAGAGATCGAAGTTCTACAAGAGGAAAATGCAGGATTCTTTGGTATAGGAAGTAAAGATGCTAAAGTCAAAGTAAGTCTTTTAGGAACTGAAAATAGTGCTGATGTGAATGAATTAAGTCATGATGATTTAGATCTGATAGTTGAAGATGTAGAAGAAGACTATGAAGATGATGAGTACTCTGAAGTTAACGAAGATGAACACAGCTTTGAAGAAAGAATAGAATTGGCTGCAAAAGCAATTGAAGATTTCTTGAATGAAGTATTAGATAATTTTGAGCTAGATGGCGAGAATAAAGTTTCTGTTGAAGTTCAAGAAAATAAAATTTCTGCTGAGATAATAGGTGATGATTGCGGAATCTTGATTGGTAGAAAAGGTGTTACATTAAGAGCAATTCAATATATAGCCTCACTAGTTGCTAATAAGACAGCGAAAACTAAAGTAAGATTTGTCCTAGATATTGGTAGATATAAAGCAAGACATAAAGAAAATGTTGCAGAATTGGCAAAGAGAACTGCTGAAAGAGCTATTAGTACAGGTCAAGCTTTCGAGCTAACCCCAATGTCAGCAGCAGATAGAAGAGTAGTTCACTCAGCTCTAAATGATTTCCCTGGAATTATTACATACAGTGAAGGTGAAGAACCAAGACGTTATGTAGTTATTGACCTAGAGTATATAGATGAAGATAATTCAGAATTTGAAGAGACAGAGGAAGTCTTGAACGACTAATTTAGTTGTTGTTTCTATGAATGGTAGAAATATTTTCTTATTAGAGGTAAAAAAATATTAGGCTTCTTGCTACGGCAGGAAGCTTTCTTTTTGCATATAATAAGCACGGTAAAAATTGGGGACTATCGAGGAGAAAATATGTTAGACGAAATTATTGCTGCATTTGCTACACCAGTTGGAAGTTCAGGTTTACAGGTTTTACGTGTTGCAGGTCCAGGATCAGCAGAGTTAGTAGATAAAATTTTTAATTTTGGCTCTTTGCCTGAATTTAATGAGAAACAAGCAAAAAGAAGCAAAAGAAAAATTGCAAAATTAAAAGGATACCAAGCTGCATTTGGATATTTGCATGAAATTGACGATATAAATAAACCTTTAGATCAGGTTGTTATTACAAAATTTATTGAGGGAAAATCTTATACAGGGGAAGAACAGGTTGAGATATCACTTCATGGTGGTGCAGCCTTGAGAAAAGAAACCCTAGACCTAGTTTTAAGAGCAGGAGCACGCTTGGCGGAAGCTGGTGAGTTTACAAAATGGGCATTTATCAATGGGAAAATGGATTTAAGCCAAGCTGAGGCTGTTATGGGTATTATA
The DNA here is from genome assembly GCA_947253875.1 of uncultured Fastidiosipila sp. Taxonomy (GTDB): domain Bacteria; phylum Bacillota; class Clostridia; order Saccharofermentanales; family Fastidiosipilaceae; genus Fastidiosipila. Next base: position 11,918 of record CAMYAM010000020.1, read on the forward strand.
GAAGCTGATACATATAGACAACATCAAGCAGCTCTTAGACATTTGCAGGGAGAAACCGCAGAGAAGTTGCAAGGAGTAAAGGAGAGAGTTTACGAATTATTATCTGCCTTGGAAGTAGATATTGAATATCCTGAATATGAAGATTTTGCATTACAAGAAGAGTTGATTAATACAAATCTTGATTTTGTGCTACAAACCTTAAATCATGTCGTTAAAAGTAATAAAAAAGGTGAAGTTTTGCGAGAGGGTTTACAATTGGTACTGGTTGGTGAACCAAATGTAGGAAAATCTTCTATTTTGAATGCACTTTCTGGAGAAGATAGGGCTATAGTTACAGATATAGCAGGTACAACCAGAGATAGTATAGAATTAAAAATCGATCTAGGAGGAATTCCTTTAACTCTCTATGATACAGCTGGAATAAGAGAGACAGATGATCCGATTGAAAAGTTAGGAGTCGAGAGATCAAAGGATTTATTGAATAAAGCAGATCTTTTATTTTTAGTTTTAACACCAAAAGATAAATCAGATCTAGAGGCAGAGATTTATAAGTTTTTAAGACTTTCTGCTGGAGATAGAGATTATTATATTGTATTGAATAAGTTGGATATATCTGGTGAATATTATTCTAATTTGGAAAGTTGGGAATATATAAAAAAATTAAAAGAAGAGGATAAACATTTTAAAGGTTATCTAAGTGTCAGTGCAAATACAGGGGAAGCTATTGAAGATTTAAAAGATTTAGTAATTAATTATTATGAAAACTTATCCGGTAGTGGTGCAAATGATTTAGTATTGACATCCAAGAGACAGCAGCATTTAATTGAATCTGCTTTTGAAGTATTTAAGACAATTGACCATGATCGTTCAACCTTGCCAAATGATATTTTGGCGGCAGCATTACGACAAGGTTTAGAGTTGATAAGTGAAATAACTGGTGAAAATGTTTCAGAAAATATGTTGGATGATATTTTCTCAAGATTTTGCATAGGAAAATAGATTTGTATAGAAAAATAGATTTGCATAGGAAAATAAATTTTAAAAGGAAGTAGAATTTATATTGATTGGAAATTTTGCATTGTAGATTGATTTTGAAATGGGATTAGAAAGTAAAATATATGAGAAGTGTTGAAGAAGTTTTAAATGAAGAAAAGTACTACTTAGCCGGAGAATATGATCTTGCTGTTGTTGGTGCAGGTCATGCGGGATGTGAAGCTGCTTTGGCAGCTGCGAGAATGGGTTTGAAAGTAGTTTTGTTTAGCATGTCATTGGAGACAATTGCTAACTTGCCTTGCAACCCTAATATTGGTGGATCAGCAAAAGGACAGATTGTTCGAGAGATTTCTGCTTTAGGTGGAGAAATGGCTAGAGTGGCAGATAAAGCTGGTATTCAGTTTAGAATGTTAAACTCATCAAAAGGTCCAGCTGTTAGAGCACCGAGAGCACAAGTAGACCGTAGCCTTTACATGGATGAAATGAAACATACTCTTGAAAAAGAAGAAAATCTTCATTTAAGACAAGCAGAGATTGTTGAGCTTTTATCAAAGAAAAATGATAACGGTAAATACGAAATTGAAGCTTGTGTAAGTATGACCAATGCTATTTATAAAGCAAAGACTTTTATTCTAACTACTGGTACTTATCTTGATGCAAGAATTATTATCGGAGAAACAAATTATTCTAGTGGTCCAGATAACCAAAGACCTGCTATGGATATTGTTCAGTCTCTTAGCGAGCTTGAATTGCCTTTGCAAAGATTTAAGACAGGAACACCTGTTAGAGTCAATAAGAATTCTATTGACTTTTCTAAGATGGAGATTCAAGAAGGTGAAGAAGATCCTTGGACATTCTCATTTTTGTATGGTGATGACAGACTTAAAGAGGCTAGAAAAGATCAGGAAGCGTGCTATATAACATGGACTAGTTCAGGTACACAAAGTATCATAGAGAATAATCTCTATAGGTCGCCACTTTATGGAGGAGAGTTCCATGGAGTTGGAGCAAGATACTGCCCGAGTATTGAAGATAAAATTGTACGTTTCCCAGACAAAGATAGGCATCAGGTTTTTGTTGAGCCGATGGGAATTAATACAGAAGAGATGTACATCCAAGGATTATCAAGTAGCTTGCCAGAGGAAGTTCAATTGAAATTTTTGAAGAGTGTTCCTGGACTAGAAAATGCAGTAGTCCAAAGAACAGGTTATGCAATTGAATATGAATGCATTAATCCATATTGCCTAGGGGCAGATCTTAATGTTAAAACAGTAGAAAACCTTTATACTGCAGGACAAATTAATGGCACTTCTGGTTACGAAGAGGCTGCAGGTCAAGGTTTGATTGCAGGTATAAATGCAGCTAGAAAAGTTTTGGGCAAGGATAAATTTGTATTGGATAGATCAGAAGCATACATAGGTGTTCTAATAGATGACTTAGTAACTGAAGGTACCAAAGAACCTTACAGAATGCTTTCTTCTAGAGCAGAATATAGATTGATTTTACGCCAAGATAATGCGGATTTAAGATTGACTGATTTGGGTTACGAACTTGGTCTAGTCAGTGAAAAACAATATGAAGGTTTTAAACAAAGAAGATTAGATTTAGAGAATGAAATTGCGAGAATTGAAGCCGTTAGAGTAACTCCATCAGAAAAAGTCAATAAATTCCTCGAAGCAAAAGGCACTAGTGCTCTGAATACAGGCGCAAGTTTGGCAGATCTTCTAAGAAGACCTCAGATAAAGTATCTAGACTTAGCAGAGATTGATCCTGAGATTAATACAGAAGATAAAGTTTTAATTGATAGTGTTGAAAATGCAATCAAGTATGCAGGTTATATAGAAATTGAGCAAAGAAGAATTGATAAATTTAAGAAACGTGAACAAAAAGTCTTGCCAGAAGATATAGACTATAAAGCAATTACTGGTTTGCGTAATGAAGCTAAGGAAAAATTAGATAAAATGAGACCTGAATCAATAGGACAAGCCAGCAGGATTTCAGGAGTTTCTCCGGCAGATATCGGAGTGTTGTTGGTTTATCTTGAAGCTAAAGAAAAACAAGCAAAATACAATGCTAAAAAAGGATAGTTATGACTAGTGAAGAAATGGTGAAGCAGGATCAAATGAAAGCTAATGAAGAAATTAATAAAGTTGCTGAATCTGGTGCTTATAAGTCTAAAGTAGATATGCCGGAAGAGTTTACACCAGAGATAGAGGCTGAATTGGAGAGCTTAGAGAAACTTTTGCAAAAGAATGAAAAATTTTCTGCTCTTCAAGAAAAAAATATTTTGATTTACTCAGAAATGGTTCTGAGAAAAAACCGTTATTTGAACTTAACTAGTATTACTGATGCAGAGGGTTTTTACAGTAAGCACATTATTGATAGCTTGGCTTTGCTTGAGTTTGTTGATGAAATTATTAGTGAAAACAATCAGAAAAAAATAACTTTTCTCGATGTAGGAAGTGGTGCAGGTTTTCCAGGAATACCTATAAAAATAATGAGACCAGAAATTGAAATGGTTTTATTAGATTCTCTAAATAAGAGAGTTAAATTTTTAGAATCAGTTGCACGAGAATTAAACTTAAACGACATAAGTTTCTTACATGGAAGAGCAGAAGATTTTGCCCATTTCCCAGAGTACAGAGAAGGGTTTGATATAGTAACTGCAAGAGCTGTTGCTAAATTACCTACACTTCTGGAATTAACGTTGCCATACGTTAAAAGATCTTCAGTTTTTTTAGCTATGAAAACAAGTGAAGCAGAATTAAAAACTGCAGAGAAGGCTTTGAATATTCTTGGAGCGCGAGTTGAGTCTGAGAAAAATTTAATTTTACCTTTTGATGCAGGTGAGAGAACTGTAATCAAAATACGTAAAGATAAGTCAACACCAAAGAAATATCCAAGACAAGCAGGAACTCCAAGCAAAGCCCCTTTGATCTAAAGATTATGTTATAATTTAAGGAGTTATAAATTGGAGGAAACTCATGGCAAAAAACGATAATATCAGCACTTTCAAGTCACAAGGAATAAGTGCAGATGAACTTTTCGAAAGTAATGTAAATAACGTAATTCCTGTTAACTTGGAAGGCGAAATGAAACAAGCTTTCATTGATTATGCTATGTCAGTTATTACTGATAGAGCCTTACCTGATGTTAGAGATGGACTTAAACCCGTTCACCGTAGAATTTTATACTCAATGCAGACTCAAAGTCTGACTCCGGATAAACCTTATAGAAAATCTGCTACCGTTGTTGGTGAAGTTTTAGGACATTACCACCCTCATGGAGACGCGTCTGTTTATGATGCAATGGTTCGTTTAGCTCAAGACTTTTCAATGCGTCATACATTAGTTGATGGACATGGTAACTTCGGTTCAAGAGATGGTGACCCAGCTGCTGCTTATCGTTATACAGAAGCAAGATTAACAAAACTTGGCGTTGCCATGATGGAAAGTATCAATAAAGATACAGTTGATTTCAAGCCTAATTTCGATGGGCATGATATGGAACCTGTTGTCTTGCCAGCTAACTTCCCTAATCTTTTGGTTAACGGATCAACTGGTATCGCTGTAGGTATGGCAACAAATATTCCAGCACATAACTTAGGTGAAACTATTGATGCAGCAATTTGTTTGATGAAAAATCCAGAGGCTTCCGTTAGTGAGCTTATGGAATATATTAAAGGTCCAGATTTCCCTACAGGAGGAACAATTCTTGGTACAGAAGGTATTAAGGAAACCTATGAGACTGGTAAAGGTAGAATTGTAGTCAGGGCAGAGGCTGAAATTCATGCAAAAGATAATGGTAGACAAGAGATTATTGTAAAGAGCTTACCGTATGCTGTAAATAAAGCACGTTTGATTGAGAAAATTGCTGAGTATGTTAAGGAAGGCAAAATTGAGGGAATTTCAAACATTAGAGATGATTCAGCTCGTGATGAACAAGTTAGAATTGTTATTGAATTAAAACGTGATGCTAATGCCAAACTAACCTTAAATCAACTTTATAAATATTCAAAGATGCAAGAAGCATTCAATGCCAACATGTTAGCTCTTGTTCCAGGACAGGATGGTTCATACAAACCAGAATTGCTAACTTTAAGAACAGCACTTCAGTATTTCTTGAATCATAACCGTGATGTTATAACCCGTAGAATTAAATTTGATCTGGAAAAAGCTTTAGCACGTCAACATATTGTTGAAGGTTTACGTATTGCTATAGATTTCATTGATGAAGTTATCAAAATCATCAGATCTTCAGCAAATGAAGTTCAAGCAAAAGAAAGACTTCAAGAAAGATTTGATTTTTCAGAGCGTCAAGCACAACACATTGTTGATATGCGTTTAGGTCGTTTGACTGCATTAGAAAGAGAAAAATTAGAAGCTGAATACGAAGAATTGAGCAATCGTATTGCAGAATATAGAGAGCTGTTAAGCAACGAAGAAAAACTAACTGAATTAAGAATTGGTGAATTAACTGAGTTCAAGGACGCGTATGCAGATGAGAGAAGAACTGTAATAGATATGTACGGTATCGATGGTATTGCCGATGAATCCTTGATTAAGAAAGAAGACGTAGTAGTTGTTCTTACAAAATTTGGATATGTTAAGAGAACTCCTACATCTACTTACGAAGTGCAACATAGGGGTGGTATCGGTGTAAGTGGACTTTCGACTAGAGAAGAAGACCAAGTTGTAGACATGTTTGCTGTGTCTACGCACGATGTTTTATTAGTGTTTACTGATAAAGGACGTGTTTTCAAATTGAAAGGATATGATATACCTGAAGGATCAAGGACAGCAAGAGGAACAGCGATAGTAAATATCTTGCAACTAGAAGCTGATGAAAAAGTTAAAAAGATTATTAACCTACCTAATGATGTCGCTGATGAAGATAGCTATGACATGGCCGGTACTTTATTCTTTGCTACAGAAAGAGGATATGTCAAACGTACAAATCTTGAAGATTTTAGAAATATCAACAAAACAGGTATTATCGCAATTAAACTAGAAGATTATGACCACTTGCTAAATGTTGAGTACCTACCTGAAGAAGATCATGATGTAATGCTCATTACTAAGAATGGTAAAGGTATTAGATTTGATCAAAATGATGTAAGAATTATGGGACGTAGCGCGCGTGGTGTACGAGGTATAAACCTAGATGATAATGACGAAGTTATAGCAATTGTTCCATTAAGAAATGATCATGTTGAATTGCTATTCGTAACAGAAAAAGGTTTCGGTAAGAAGACCTTTGCACAAGAGTTTAGAGCTCAAAGCAGAGGTGGTAAAGGTCTAATCTGTTACAAGGCTAGTGAACGTACAGGTGGACTTGTTAAAGCTAGTGAACTGTATGATTTCTTAAATGTTATTATAATGAATCAAGCTGGATTAATAATTAGAATACCTAGTGCAGAAATACCTAATTTAGGTCGATATGCATCAGGAGTTCATTTAATGAGAGTCGTAAATGATGACGTCTTAACATATGCAGTTGTTCTTAAATCTGATGAAAATGAGAATGTAGATGCTGAGATTGATGTAGATGATGAAGATGCGGCAGATTTATATAAATCTGATGAAGATATCTATTCAGATGAATATAACTTTGATGAAGAAGAGAAAGATTATGGTGATTTAGACTCGGATGATGAAAAAGACGATGAATATCTTTAAATCTAAGATGTTTAAATCAATAAATAAGCAAGAATCAATTAGGAGTGTTTGTTTGTGAAAATAAAAGACTTAGCAAAAAAAATAACAGAATTGATACCAGACGAAAAAGCGAAAAAATTTTTTGAACCCTGCTTTTTGAGTACTTGGGAGACTACAACCGAGAAGCTAGATGATGATAAATATTTTGTTATAACTGGAGATATTCCTGCGCTATGGTTGCGTGATTCTTCAGCCCAAGTTCAGCACTTGTTGGCGTTTGCTCCCTATTCAGATGAGGTAAAGGAACTGGTTAAAGGCCTTTCAAAAACTCAAGTTGAGTGTATCCTCATAGATCCTTATGCTAATGCTTTTAATAAAACTGATAGTGGTGCAGGTCATCATACTGATATTACAGAGATGCATCCTAGATTATGGGAGAGAAAGTATGAGATAGATTCACTTTGCTACCCAATACGCTTGGCTTATCAATATTGGCAAGTAACTAGAGATTCAAGTATTTTTACTCCTGAATTTAAAGAAGCTATTAATACAATAATTGATTTGTGGACAGTTGAGCAAAAACATGAAAACTCTTCATATACTTTTGAAAGAGTAGACAGAATTGAAGAAGCTGGAGTACTTCCGAATAATGGTAAAGGAAATCCGGTTGCGTATACGGGTATGACCTGGTCCGGCTTTAGACCAAGCGATGACATGTGTGTATACGGTTATTTAGTTCCTTCGAATATGTTTGCTAAGGTATCTCTAGAACAAATAGCAGAAATTGCAGAACTAGTTTATGAGGATGTTCAGCTAAAGGAAAGAGCTCTTAAGTTAAAGGCAGAAATTGAAAAAGGATTAGCAGAATTTGCTATTGTGGATTATAAAGATTTTGGTGATATCTATGCCTATGAAGTAGATGGAATGGGTAATCACCTGTTCTTAGATGACGCAAATGTACCAAGTCTTTTGAGTTTACCTTATTTGGGAGCCATTGCAGCTGATGATCCTATATATTTAAATACAAGAAAGTTTATTTTAAGTCCAGAAAATAGAACTTATTATAGTGGAAAATATGCAGCTGGAATTGGTAGTGACCATACTCCAGAAAATTATGTCTGGCATATCGCTTTAAGTATGCAAGGCTTAACAAGTGTTGATGATGCTGAAAGAAAGAAAATCCTAGAAACTCTTATGAGCACTGATGCAGGAACTTATCAGATGCATGAAGGATTTAATATAAATAATCCAGATGAATTTACTAGACCTTGGTTTGCTTGGTCGAACAGCTTGTTTGCTGAGTATTTGATAGATTACTTTAATTTAGTGGAGAAATTCGAACAAAGTTTGAATTAATATCTTGATTAAAAAGCTAGTAAGGTAAGTTTATAGATAAAGTTATGAGCATTAATACAAAAAGAAAAAATATAGTTTTTATTTTAGCAGATGATTTGGGTGCTTGGGCGCTTGGTTATGCAGGTAATAATGAGGTACAAACTCCTAATTTGGATAAGCTTGCTGATGAGAGCCGAATTTTCACTAATTTTTATTGCGCATCGCCTGTGTGCTCGCCTGCTAGAGCCTCTATATTGACAGGACAAATTCCATCACGCCATGGTGTATTGGATTGGATAGATGGTGGTCATATTGATAAAACTTATATTGAAGAAAAAGGTATAGAGGATTCTTTTGGTTTTTATGCACGTGAAAGAAATGCAATTCGATATCTAGAAGATCAGACTACTTATACTGATTTGTTGGCTGAGAATGGATATAGAGTCGGGTTAAGTGGCAAGTGGCACTTGG
>CAMYAM010000021.1 GCA_947253875.1 uncultured Fastidiosipila sp.
CTACACCCATAAGGTTTCGTCGGCAGCGTCAGATGTGTATAAGAGACAGAACATAGTCAGCGTGTCCTGGGCAGTCAACGTGTGCGTAGTGACGTTTATCTGTTTGATACTCAACGTGTGAAGTATTAATTGTAATACCACGCTCTCTCTCTTCTGGAGCTTTATCGATATTATCATATGATGAATATTCAGCATCACCTAAAAGTGCTAAAACTTTAGTAATAGCTGCTGTTGTTGTTGTTTTACCGTGGTCAACGTGACCTAAAGTACCAATATTTACGTGTGGCTTGGTTCTTTCAAAATGTTTTTTAGCCATTATTTTCCTCCTTATGGATCCCCTGTAGGGGGCTATAGTTTCTTAATTTAGGTTGACACCTTGCTAATATTTTACACTAAATAGGATAAAGTGCAAGATGCCAACTTATAATTTACTTTTTAGATAAAAGTATTTTTTTACTTTTATATTATTCTTTTGATGTAATTTCGTCCTGAATACTCTTAGGTACTGGTTCAAAGTGTGATGGTTGCATTGTAAATGTACCACGGCCTTGAGTACTTGATCTAAGTGTGGTTGCGTAACCAAACATTTCAGATAGTGGAACTTTTGCATCAATCTTTTGAGCGTTACCTTGTGCTTCCATACCTGCAATTGTACCACGTCTTGAACTTAGATCACCCATAACGTCACCTAGATAGTCTTCTGGAGTAATTACGTCTACTTGCATTATTGGCTCTAGCAATACTGGTGATGCTTTACGCATAGCTTCCTTGAAAGCCATAGAACCAGCAATTTGGAAGGCCATTTCAGAAGAGTCAACTTCGTGGCTAGAACCATCGATCAAGTCAACTTTTACACCTACAACTTTATATCCAGCTAAAATACCGCTTTCCATAGCTTCTTGAATACCTTTGTTTGTAGGTTCAACGAATTCTTTAGGAACTGAACCACCAACAGTTTTGTTGTTGAACTCATATTCAGTTTCAGCGTTTGGATCTAGAGGTTCTACGTTAATGACAACGTGACCATATTGACCACGACCACCTGACTGACGTACGAATTTTCCTTCTGCTGTAGCAGCTGCTGTGATTGTTTCCTTGTAAGCAACTTGTGGGTTACCTACGTTAGCCTCAACCTTAAATTCTCTCAAGAGACGATCAACAATAATATCCAAGTGTAGCTCACCCATACCTGAAATAATTGTTTGACCTGTGTCTTCATCTGTGTGAGTTCTGAAGGTTGGATCTTCTTCAGCAAGTTTTTGTAATGCAATAAGCATTTTATCTTGTGATGCTTTTGTTTTTGGCTCGATAGCAACACTAATAACTGGATCTGGGAATTCCATTGACTCCAAGATAATTGGTGCATCAGCATCACAAAGTGTGTCACCTGTTGATGTATCTTTCAAACCAACTGCTGCTGCAATATCACCTGAGTATACTTCAGCTACTTCTTCACGGTGGTTTGCGTGCATCAATAGGATACGTCCAACTCTTTCACGTTTACCTTTACTTGTGTTTTGTACGTATGTACCTGATTGTAAAATACCTGAGTACATACGGAAGAAACATAATTTACCTACAAATGGGTCTGTGATAACTTTAAATGCTAAAGCTGCAACTGGACCTTCATCTTCTGATGGTCTTGTTTCTTCTTCACCAGTATCTGGGTTAGTACCTTTAATTGCTGGTATATCCAATGGTGATGGTAAGTATGCTACAACTGCGTCTAATAACAATTGAACACCTTTATTCTTATATGAAGAACCACAAACAACTGGAATAATATCCAAGTTAATTGTTGCTTTACGTAAAGCTTTTACTAAATCTTCTACAGGAATTTCTTCTTCCATTAAGAATTTTTCTAATAGTTCTTCATCAGTTTCGCAGATTGCTTCAACCATTTTGGCACGGTACTCTTTTGCTTGATCCATATATTCTGCTGGAATTTCTGTAGATGAGTAAGTTTTACCTGTTGCGTCATCTTTGTAAATTTCAGCTTCCATGATCATCAAGTCAATAATACCTTCAAAGCTATCTTCTGCACCGATTGGCAATTGGATAGGTACTGCATTAGCACCTAATCTCTTTGTAATTGTTTCAACTGATTGTAAGAAGTCGGCACCTGTAACGTCCATCTTGTTGATGTAAACGATACGAGGAACTCCGTAGTTATCAGCTTGACGCCAAACTGTTTCAGTTTGAGGTTCAACACCACTCTTAGCATCTAGAACTGTAACTGCACCATCAAGAACTCTCAATGAACGCTCAACTTCAACTGTGAAGTCAACGTGTCCCGGAGTATCGATGATATTAATACGGTGACCTTTCCATGCAGCTGTAGTAGCAGCAGAGGTAATGGTAATACCACGTTCTTGTTCTTGCTCCATGTAGTCCATGGTTGCACCACCATCGTGGGTTTCACCGATTTTGTGAATCTTACCAGTATAGTAAAGGATACGTTCAGTTGTTGTTGTTTTACCAGCATCAATGTGAGCCATAATACCGATATTTCTAGTATCTTGTAATGAATAATCTCTTGGCATGCGTTTCTCCTTTTATACTACTACCATCTGTAGTGGGCAAATGCACGGTTAGATTCAGCAGCTTTATGCATCTCTTCTTTACGACGATATGAACTACCTGTTTCATTCATTGCATCGATTAATTCATTAGCTAAACGCTCTTTCATTGTACGTTCGCTTCTCTTTCTTGAGAAACCAACGATCCAACGCAATGCTAAAGTCTGTCTTCTGTCTGGACGAACTTCAACTGGTACTTGATAGTTTGCACCACCGACTCTACGTGCTTTAACTTCTAGTAAAGGCATTACATTTTCCAATGCCTTTTCGAATACTTCCAATCCTTCTAGCTCTGTTTTTTCTTTGATAATATCAAATGCTCCATAAACTATGGATTGTGCAACTCCCTTTTTACCATCTAGCATAACAACATTAATTAATTTACTTACCTTTTTGTCGTTATATAGTGGATCAGGGAGAATATCTCTTTTTGGGACATGACCTTTTCTTGGCACTTTCGCTTCCCTCCTTTATATGATAAAACTAGGAATTTAATCCTGTATCATTAGGTACTCAATACTTGTTTTCAAGTTCTGTCAGCGCCTTGCCATTTTAAAATCAAAATCTTTTAATTATTGGCAAGATGTACTGAGCAATTTCAACCTAATCTATTTTTTAACTTTTGCTTCTTTTGGTTTCTTGGTACCGTATTTAGATCTACCTTGTTTTCTGTCGTTAACACCAGCAGTATCTAACGCACCCCTAACAATATGGTAACGTACACCTGGCAAGTCTTTAACACGACCACCTCTGATCAATACAACAGAGTGCTCTTGTAGGTTATGACCGATTCCTGGAATATATGCAGTAACTTCCATACCTGAGTTAAGACGAACACGAGCGACTTTACGCATAGCTGAGTTAGGTTTCTTAGGAGTTGTAGTTTTAACTACTGTACATACACCACGTTTTTGTGGGCTAATTACCTTGCTTGGCTTCTTATGAATTGTATTCATATTGTAATGCAAAGCTGGTGATTTAGATTTCTCCTTCTTTGTCTGGCGACCTTTTCTAATCAACTGATTGGTTGTTGGCATCAATACACCTCCTTTTTCTTATTTAAGTTTATTAAATACAATAAACCCATTCGTGCATTTTCGCACCGAGAAATTATATCATCAAGTCAAAGATTTGGCAAAAATAATTTCACAACGATGAATAATACACCATAAATGGGTTTAATGCTGAAACTTTTTACATTAATAATGTTTCTTTGAATCTTTCTCAATCAGCATATTCAAAGGAATTTCAAAAAGATAGTTTAGATAATTACTTCTCTCTTGGTTTTAGATAGCGTTGACCACCCATGTATTTTGTCAATACGGCTGGAATTAAAACTGAACCATCTTCTTGTTGATTTTGCTCTAAGATTGCAGGGAATAATCTTGATGTTGCTAATCCTGAGCCATTTAATGTATGTAGATATTTAATTTTATTATCACTTTCTGATCTATAACGCATGTTACCTCTTCTAGCTTGGTAATCTTTAGCATTAGATACAGAACTTACTTCTTTATACTCATTCATGCTTGGAATCCAAACTTCAATATCCCAAGTTTTTGCCATTGAAGCACTACAGTCACCTGCTGCTAAGCTACTGACTCTGAAATGCAAGCCCAAATCACTTACTAGTTTACTTGCTTTTTCAACTAATTCTTCAAAAGCTTTGTCTGAATCTTCTGGTTTTGTGAATTGGAACATTTCGATCTTGTTGAATTGGTGGCCTCTGATCATGCCTCTTTCACTTGATCCATATGTACCAGCTTCTTTTCTATAGCAAGGTGAGTAGGCAAAATATTTTTTAGGCAAATCAGCTTCGGTCAAGATTTCATCTCTAAACAAGTTGACTACTGCTGTTTCTGCTGTAGGTAATAAAAATTGTCTATTTTCTTCTTGTACATTCTCGTCTGAATCCAACCAGAATACATCTTCTTTAAATTTAGGGAATTGTCCTGCTGTAAATCCGGAAGCTGAGTTTAGAATATGTGGTACTAATAACATCTTATATTCGTCAGCTATATGAGCGTCTACAAAATAATTTAACAACGCCCACTCTAAACGAGCACCGTCATCTTTATAGAGCCAGAATCCCGCTCCTGATAACTTAGCACCTCGTTCGTAATCAATTAAATCCAAGCTTTCTTCTAGTTCGATATGACTCTTTGGTTCAAAACTAAATTTAGGTTGTTCACCATACATCTTTTCAACTTGATTATTTTCTTTGCCACCTGCTCTTACTTCTTCAGCTGGCATATTTGGCAAGCCTATCAAAAACTCTTCTTGTTTAGCATTTAATTCAGATACTAGGTCATCTTTCGCTTTAATTTCATCAGATAGTTCTTTAAGTTCCGCTAAAACATGATCTGCATTTTCACCATTTCTCTTCAATTGACCAACTTCTGCAGAAGCCTTATTTCTTTTGGCTTTAAGAGCTTCAACCTCAGTCATAGCCTCACGTCTTTTAACATCAATTTCAAGAAGTTCTTTGAAATCTACGTTCAAACCCCTTTTCGCTAAAGCTTTTTGTACATATTCAGGATTTTCTCTAATTAATTGAATATCTAACATATTATTCCTCCTAATAAGCTTATCTACTTATATTTTCAAATTATAACACCAAGCTAATTAATCCGCATTTGATTTAAAATAATCATTTATCCATTTTTCTAATTTAGCTAAACGATGGTACATTCCACTTTTAGAGATACTAGGTTTCATCTCTGCTGCTAAATCACTAAGTGAATATCCCGGAAACTTTAGTCTTAAATTTGCAACTTCTTTTAAATCTTCGGGTAACATTTGATAAGCGCCAATGTCGTTCAGTTTTTTCAAAGCCAGTATTTGTCTAGCTGTCGAGTCTGCCACTCTCTGCAAGTTAGCATTATCAAAATTTACAATTCTATTTACATCTTCATTGACTTTCTTTCTAACTCTTATATTTTCGAATTCTAACAAAGATCTATGGGCTCCAATTAACCCAAGAAATTCTGCTATATCATCTCCTGTTCGTAGATATAAAAAGAAAGCATTACTACCGGTAGATACCTCTATCTCTTCTTCCAACAATAGTTCATTAAGGAAATTCTTTACGGATAATCTTTTGAGTGCTAACTCTAGTTGATAACTTTGTTCAGGGCAAGCCATTGATCCATTCATTAAGAAAGCAGAACGCAATATATCAATTTTTTCTTTTTCATTAAAGTCAGTAATATCTCTATTTATCTGTCCTCTTACCCAATTGAAATTCAATTCAGCTTCTAAAAGGTCAAAAATAGCGTTTACTGACGACTTACTTGAAAATTCAAAATTACTCTGAGTCTTTTTCTCGTCTAATTTATAATCAACGTCTAAAACCTCTTCAATATATTTTTTTATTAATTCAATATAATTGGAGTTATAACATTTAAAAATAATTTTATTTGAGCGAAAGCTGGCTGAGCTGGCTAAGGAAAAAGCTAAATGCAAGCTTTTATCAGAGATATCTTCCTGCTCAACTACACACAATTCTTTTTTTACTTTTTGTGAAAAACTTTCACTCCTACTCATTTATTCCCATTCTCCAATGATTCTGACTTCAGTTTCTAGATCAACACCATGATCTTTCTTTACAGTCTCTTGAACGTGTCTGATAACGGCTAAAACGTCAGCAGCTTTAGCGTTGTCTACATTTATAATAAATCCTGCATGCTTCTCAGAAACCTCTGCGCCACCAACTCTAAAACCTTTAAGATTACTATCCATAATTAATTTACCTGCAAAGTAACCTTCTGGTCTCTTAAATACTGATCCACAACTTGGATATTCTAAAGGTTGCGAAGCATTTCTTCGGTTAGTAAGGTCAGCTACCATAGAGTTGATTAATTCTTGTTCACCTTTATTCACTTTAAATATCGAAGCTAGAATAATACCGTGTTCCTTATGGAATATACTTTCTCTATAAGCAAATTCTTGTTCTTCACCTTTAGCAACTTTAAGTTTCAACTCAGGAGAAAGATAATATGTCTGCACACAAGTATCTGCAGTCATGCGACCATAAGCACCAGCATTCATATAAACTCCGCCACCTACTGAGCCTGGAATTCCACAGCTATACTCAAGTCCTGTCATAGAATTATTAGTAGCAAACTTTGATAATTCTTTCAGAGCTGCACCCGCTTCACTATAAATGTACACATCTACATCATCATTATCTAAATCCAACTCATCTGCAGTTTCAATTAAGTTTGCTTCAGCAGAAATTAGTCCATCAAAATCAGGACTTGGCAAAGCTCTCAAAAACCCAATTTTGCTAAAGTTTTCAGCAAATGCAATTACTAAACCTCTTATTCCCTTGTCAGAAATTAAGAGATTTGAACCCAAGCCAATGACAGTCACTTCAATTGCAAATTCTTTTGCCCATTCTAGAACTTCCTTTAAATCTTCTAAATTATCTACAAGATAAAAGAAATCTGCTGGACCACCTACTTTATAAGTGCAGTGTTGGCTCATCTCTTCATTTAGTCGAATGTTAATACCCTTCTCTATTAGAGAACTTAGAGCTGCTTTTGGATCTTTATTAGCATTCTCATTGTTAAGAATAATTTTCTCTTCTATATTTTCCATGATATCTCCAAACTAAAAGTCTCTTTATAGATAAAGAGACTGTGTAAAATTCTACTCATTTTTGCCAAACAATCTTTCCGTTAGAGCTTGTGCAGCATTATAACCCATTCGTCTTTGTCTAAAGTTAATCGCAGCAACCTCAACTATAATAGCTAAGTTTCTACCTGGTCTAACAGGAATAGTAATTGAAGGAATTTGAATACCAAGAATATCTGTTGTTTCTTCAGCAATTCCTAGTCTTTCATAAGATTTCCTGTCATCCCAAAGTTCTAAATTAATGGCAAAATCTATAGATTCTTCTTGCTTAACAGATTGAACACCAAATAATTCTTTAACGTCCATTATTCCCAAACCTCTTATTTCAATCAAGTGGCGGATAATTTCTGGCGCTCTACCTAATAATGTTGTATCTGAAACTCTTCTAACTTCAACTAAGTCATCAGCAATAAGTCTGTGTCCTCTATTTACCAGCTCCATAGCGGTTTCAGATTTACCAACACCACTTTCACCAATAATTAACATACCTTCACCATAAATCTCAACCAAAACACCGTGCAAAGTAGTCTCCGGAGCTAATTCTACGTTTAGATATTTAACTAAAGAACTCATAAAAACAGAAGTTACCTCTGGAGTTCTCAGCAGTGGCACTGAATATCTATTGGAACATTCAATCATTTCCGGGAAAGGCTGATGATGTCTAGAAATAACTAAGCAAGGAATTCCTGTTGACATAAGAGCATCAAGTTTTTGCATTCTAGACTCTGCTGATTCAGCTGCTAAATAAGCCATCTCCATATTACCCAATAGCTGAATACGATCAGATCCGAAATGTTCATAAGAACCTGATAATTGCAAACCTGGTCTAGTAACATCTGCTACTGTTATCAAAATATCTTCGGTATTACCAAAAGATGTCAACTCTTCTAAACTAAATTCATCTATTATATCTCTTAATGTTACAGAAGCCATATCTACTCCTTATCCTCACTATCAGAATTCCCAGTTCCAACCTTTTTTGCTAATAGTTGGAAGATCGTCAGTGTTTCCACCTAACTTTTTGATAGCAACATAAAAATCAGCATAAAGTTCTTCTGGCATTTCATCATAATTATCCTCTATATAAGATCTCAACAAAGGTATCGCTCTAGCTGATCCTAGATCACCTAGATTCATAACTACTAATGTTTTGTCCTTAACTTCTTTAAACACCTTTCGCAGTACTTTATATGCTTCATCTTTAAACTTTTCATTTTTTTGACCAATTTTTGTAAGTGCTAGTATCAAAATATCTGTTATGGAATTAAGTTTCTTATCCTGCTTGTTTTCAGTAGAATCAAGTTCCTCTTCCAAAGCTTCTTTCAATAGGTCAAAACTATGTTCAGCATTTTTCTCAAAATAAACAACAACATCATCTTGTAATCTCTCATCTGGATTTTTGCTATTCAACAACCATTTCAAAATTGATTCAGAATATTTAGGGTTTTCCCATTGAGCTAAAATATTTAATAACCTAGCTGTACCATATCTTAATGCTATCTCTTCATCTACATTTGCAAAGTCCTTCTTTTCAATAGAAGTTTCCAATAATTCTTGCAAAACTTTATCTCTATCACTTATATCCAGATTTTTTAAACTTTGTTTCAATTGTTCAGGCAGATCAAAGTCAGATTTTCTTACAAACGCAAAGGTAAAGTCCAATAAATCTTCATTGGATAAACTTTGCAAAAATCGAGCTAAATTCTGTCCATTGAAAAGATCATGTTTCTCTTTATGCCAAGCAGCAAAAGCTTCACCATATAAAGCAAACATTCTTTCAGCTAAAGCCTGCATATCAGTCTCATGACTAACTTCCTCTTCTAAAATTTCATCATAGCGTTGCTCTAATGTTAAATTAGTCAAATTAGCATATTCAATGCCCAGATTAGCAGCATTGGGACTATCTACTTTTTCTGAACTATTTTTATCTATTACATCAATGTCTTTTTTATCTTCTTTTTGCATTAAACTTCACTTACCTTATTTATATTTTACCAGCTATTCCCCTTCACTTGTAGCGTTAAAAGTAAAAAAGCTACCTGCATTAATTACCGCTGCAATGATCAATAATGTTCCATATATATGGACATAATCTCGACTTGCTTCACCCGGCAATGTCAATGTGTAAATCCCAAATCCGATAAATAGTAAAGCAAATATTAAAGCCAACCACCAGTTTTGGAATGACTTCTTTAACTGTACAAAAGTAATTTGTATCTGATATCCAGCCATAGCCATAAATATACCTGCATTTAATATTCCCAGTAGCGACCACATTAAACCCATATTTTTCAACAAAAAAACTGCAGATGCTATAGCCAAGGCAGCCAGTACAAACTGATGTTCATAAATTTTTCTTGATTCATCACCAAGGAAAAATTGTAGGATTGCAGCTGCCGCAAGTGCAAACAAAATTATCGCAATAACAATTGCTAATATATTCAAACTGGATTTTGGATTGATTAATAGCACCACTCCTAACACTAATGACACTATAGCCAAAATGCTCAAACGTAGTTTGTAATATTTTTTTACCGCTCCTACACTCGTATCCATAATATACTCCTTTGGAAATTATTTAAGCAATTCCTCAAGATATTCAATATTTGGTTCAATTACAACTTGACCTGCTGTTGCTACTAATTCTCTTGTAGGGAATTCCGCAGTTCTAGTAACAACAATGTGTTGTTTCAAATTATCAGTTAATTTTTTCGCTTCATTCAGTTTGTCTGCTGCAGCTACTTTCTCTTGCTCAGCGGCTTCAACACCTTTATGTAACAAAGCTTTGATATATGTAATATAAACATCTAAATATAATGTGGCTGCTTGCGCTTTATCTCTTAAACTAGCATTGTAAGCTTTTAATTCGTCTAAAAGCTGATCGTTCTTACTCTTATTTGTGAAACCATCTACTGCATTAATAATATTTACATAAGCCTCATGCAAATTATTTGCAGCAACTAGTATCACTTCATTTACTCCCGAGTCGACAGCTTCCTTAAATGTTTCTACTTTTTCACTTAATTCAACTGACTCTTCTGCATCAGCCTTGGCACCATTTCTAATGTTAGACATATGTTTCGCAATTTCGTGCAATTCTGCTGCTGCATCTGGCTCAATGTACTTGAAAGAAACTGTCCATGATTTATCTGCATCGAAAGCATTTGGATTCCACCCGTAGTCTAGGGTTGCAAACAAAGCGACTTTTGAAGCTTCAGCTTCATCCATTGGATTTGTCAAAACACCGATCATATCGCTCACGCCTTGTTCATAGACTTCACCTTTACCAAGGAAAACTCTACGCCACTCGTCACGGTCTATATCATTAACCGGCCAGTTCATCCAGAATAATGGATCACGACGAACACGACCTTCTCTATCTACCTTCTCTGTCTTCCACCTATCTATCGCTTCTCTACTTACAACATTACATGTAGTTGTTCCAGTGTAGAAAATATGAATATCAGGATCAAAACCATCATCAATAATATTGGCTTCTGTACCATCTCTAAAAGCCCAATCGTCCATATTGTAGCCTTGAGGGCAGAAAATCAAATCATTAATATCGCCTTTTGCTTTACGCCAAGCATTTAATTTATTCATTACATAAACTACTGTTTCGTATGGTAAGTCACCAACGTCATCACCCAAGACACCAAATTGACGCACTCCAACCTTATAAAGTTGTTCGAACTTCTTAATAATCTTCTCTAAACCTTCCTCGCGATTTTCACTTGTAATTGGATTCGAGTCCGGTTTAAATGGAGCAATTGTCCAAGTATAGTGATTGTAATGCTCTTCGCCAAACTTAGCTAAATCAGCAATCTCATTCAATTCTGATTCAGGATAGAGTTCCCACCATAAATCTCTATGATATGGATCATCTTTTGGTGCAAAAGCATAAACATTCATCTTAAAGTATGAGCCAAACTCCATGATAGATTTACGTTTAGCATTTGTATATGGAATACCATAATAGCCTTCTATCATTCCACGAAGTTTCATTTCTGAATAATCTTCAATCTTCAACAGTTCCAATTCTTTATCGGCTTGTTTGAAAATATGATACAAAGTTGTTATTCCATAAAAAACTGAACTTCTTGAATTTGCCTGAATTCTAATCTCTGACTTTAAAATTTCTAGTGTGTAATAATCAAACTTATCACTCAAGCTCTCATCTAGAGAGATGCTCAATACAAAATCAGCGACTTCAACTAAACTACTACCTTGAGTTGCCAAAGTTTCATTTAATCTCGCTAGACTTGCTGATTCTAAGTCAAAATTTGTTTCCAATTTAATCTTTTTGGGCACTGAAACACTTTCATTTCTGTACTTAAGATTTTGTGGTAATGGGTAAATTTCATAAATTCTACTCATACGTTCCTCTTTCCTCATAACTCCCCTAATTTATTTTAGTTCTTTCTTAACATTTTGCACTAATTTATAAGCTTCTTCAATAACGCTTGTATCAATATCGCTAACTGCAACAAGTGGCTTTCTTACAGATCCTAAATTCAAACCAGTTTTAGCCAATATTGCCTTGATAATGGCATACATATTTCCCTTACTACTAGTAATTAAATAAATAATCTCACAAGCTTTATCTTGTAGAGCTAGGCCACGTGCAGTATCACCATTTTGATATGCCTCATATATTGCTAGATATAATTCAGGCATTAAGGCATAAGTTCCTCCAATACCTCCACAAGCTCCTGCAACTAATCCACTAAATAGCTGTTCATCTGGTCCATTGAATACAATTGGCGCTTCAGACCTTGTTTCAGCATAATTTGTACAAGTTCTAAACATTTGAATATCTTGAACAGGCATTGAGGAGTTTTTTACACCAATAACTCTTTCGTTTTTCAGCATTTCGTTAAATAAAGGAATTGTTAAAGCAACACCTGCTAATTGTGGAATATTGTAAATAATAAAATCTGTATTTGGAGCCGCTGCACTTATATCATTCCAATATTGTCCAATAGCTGCCTCAGGAAGTTTGAAATAAATAGGCGGAATTGCGGCTATAGCATCAACTCCTAGACTCTCTGCATGTGCAGCTAGTTCTTGACTATCTGCTGTGTTGTTACATGCAACATGAGCAATCACCTTAATTCTTCCAGCATTTTGCTCCATGACAGCTTCTAAAACTGCTTTTCTTTCTTCTACACTTTGATAAATACATTCACCTGAAGATCCACCAACATATACACCATGAACTCCAGCTTCAATTAGATACTCTAAAAGCGCTTTACTTCTCTCTGTACTAATTTTCCCATTATCTTCGTAGCATGCATAAAATGCAGGGAAAATACCTTTAAACTTTTCAATCTTCTCCATAAATCTCTTTCTTCTCGCTTGAACTTTCTCTGTTTAAACTCTTTCCGTCTAAACTCTTTTTGTTTGAGCTCTCAGCACTTAAACTTTCATCGTTATTTTGACTATTTAGATATATATCTATAAATTTATCAACGATAATCATCAGATCTTCATTGATATTTTTGTACATATCACTTACATCTTTGCTATAAGAATTTTGCTCAAATTCGATTATATCATCATTTGATTTTTTATTATCATCTTGATTATTGTCCCCTGATATCAAGTCTTCAACTATATCGTGCAAATTGGCTCTAACTGTTTCTCGGGCGACATTAATTAAATCTCCTTCAACATCATTTTTGCCTAAAATACCTATATGGCCAGCCTCTCTCCACTTTACAAAATAAACTTTATCTCTTTTAATTCTTTCTTTATAAGCGTAAATAGCTGCACCTTTAATGGATATTATTTTGTCATTTTCTCCATGCAAAATTAATGTTGGTATATCAGTTGAATTAATCACGTCAATTGCATTCAGTTTATGCCATTCTTTGAAGTGTCTATAGTTCTCAAAATAAACAAATGGATATAGCAAATATGAGAGCGATCCCATCTCTTTAGATATAACTTCAACTAACATTTTTACTGGGTAGGCATAACCAGAAATAGAAACTACTGCTTTAATCTTGTCAGAAAACTTCATTGAACTAGCAACTGCATATCCACCCCAGCTATGTCCAACAAGTACTATATCAGCATCAGCAAATCTCTCTTGACTATCAACATATTCTAAGACTGACTTCAAGTCCAAAGCAGATTGAACCAAACCAACTGTAGATCCACCTGAACTCTCACCACAACCGGTAGCATCATAAGTTAAGACTTCCCAACCAGCCTCTACTAAATATAATACTTCATTAATATATGACTTATGCTCAGCCCATAAACCATGAACAAAAATTACTAAACCTTGTTTTTTCTCAGTGTTTCCATCAAGTTTATTATATATATAACCTTGTAGAGTATTATCATTTGATTGAACTTTAAATTTCTCTGTCTTATAGTTTTTTATAATAGCATCATAATATTTATTCACATCTGGTCCGCTCTCGAAACGTTTAAATGCAAATTTATATAAAAGAAAAGCTAACAGATATAACACTACAGCAAATACGAGAAAAATTAACAGTAAAAAACCAATTACTTCTAACCAAAACATATTTTATTCAGACCTTTCTTCACTCTCAATTTGTGCACGAAGTTTTTTGTATACATCAGTCACAGTATCTGCTTCTTTAGCTCTTGCTATATTATATAAACTATTAATACTGTATAGGTTCAGAAATTCTTCTGGAATATATTTCAAATATTCACTTTTTTCCATTATCTCAGAGAAGTCTATTCTTAAACTCTTTTGTTTATCTTTAATATTTTCAAGTTCCTTGACTAACTCTTCATCTTTAAACTTTATTTCATCAGGATTTTTAAACTTTGCTAAAAGAATAAAACCAATCTTCTCTTGCATTGAATTTTTGCGCATACTACTTATATTTGCAATTATTAGAAAAGCTAGTAATATCACCGCAAAAATTATGGCAATCAACTTAATATTAAAGTAAATAAACAAAACAATAATTGCCAAAAGCAAAAAAATAAGCAAAATCTCAAACAAAAATCCATAACTCTTTGCACGCCACTTCAAAGAATTCTCTCGATAGTCGGCAATCTCTTGTTCTAACGCAGCTTGCATCAAATCGTACCTTGTCAAATTCAGTAAATTCTCCTCTTGATCTAATTCTTTTACTTCACTTTTGACCATAGCAAAAAATCTACGAGGATCATTTTCTAATTTATGTAGTTCTGCATTTGTATTTATATTTGCATTTGCATTTGTATTTTTATTATCTATATCTTGCACTATAGTATTCCTCTTATTCTAGAACAGTTTCTTCAGTAACCTCTTTATCAGTTTTATCGTCATTATCGTCACTGTTCACATCAGTATTCTTATCATTACTTTCACCAGATTTAACAGTTTCTCTTCGCATTCTCCTAATCTGACGATACCTAATTAGCTCAGTATGAACAAAGGCTCCAATCAAGGCCGAAATAACTGCCAAATACATCCATAACATTAAGAAAATTATACTTGATAGACTTCCATAAATTAGGTCATAACGACTACTATTTACCATAATATTCGACATGGAAAAAGATATAGTCAACCAAGCTAAAGATGTGAACGTAGCTGAAATAAGAGTCACCAAAAATCCACCCTTATTTTTGGACATTACTCCATAAATAAGCAGAAAAACTAATACCAAAACGAAAAATGAAATAAAATACGCAGAAAGATTAAATCCACCAGCTTTAAAGAAATTTGGTAAGGGCAAGAATGTTTCTATGAAGTTTATTACTGCTTGGCTAAAACTCAAAATTAATAAGATCAATACAAGCAATATTCCAAAAAGCAAACCAAACAACATACCTAGCGCTCTAGTTAAAACTGCATTTAAACTTGTGCTTTCTCTTCTATATATAGTATTCAATGTGCTTATAGTATTACCTATTGCTCCAGAAGCAGACCACAACAAACCAATACCTGCGAAAGATAAAACTGAAACTCTACTAGTCATACCAGCAGTTTCAACAAAATTAATCAAAATATTCATAACAGGGTCTGGGATAATTAGATTCATATCTGGAAGAGATTTTTTTACCAACTCAGGCAATTCAGGATTAATTAAATTAAACAAACTAATAGTAAAAAGAATCAATGGGAAAATCGAAAACAAGAAATAATAACTAGATGCTGCAGCAGCTGTAGGTATCTCAAACTCTGAAAATCTATTAACTATTCCTTGAATAGTTTTAAACCATTTTTTCTCTTTAATTTCACTCATCTAATAATTACTCCATTGTCTAAATTAAATAAAAGGTATGTAGGTATGCTTATATGTCCCTAAAAACTCTTGTATTTTTCCAGCGAAATTTCGCTTAAATTGCAAAACTCCATAATCTTGAGCATTTTCGTCAACTAAACTCGCCGCTGAAACACCAAAAAAATTGAAGAATTTACATTCTTTTTCTATAGCCATCTTGATCATCTTCTCCAGCAAAGCATGATTAGGATAAAAAGCTTCAAACTCTCTTTTCATACCACCTTGTAAATACACCATGTCTGATGGCGAACAATAAAATGATCCTGTTGACATGTAGATAACGTCGCCATATTTTTTAGCCAAATTAGATATAGTTTCAAGCTTTTCTTTTGCTTTTCGTAGAATTATATTAGCGTCGTTTAACCTATTTAAACGCTTCTTGTTTTCTCCGAATTTTTCTATATCATCCTCAAGTTTTTGTACTTGTTCTTGTGCACTCTCTAAACTTTCACTTAAAACTTTTAGGCTATAATTTACATCAATATATGATACTGGATAATAAGCTTCTGAAAAATTCTCTGCAATATATTTGGTGTTTACCAAGCTGATATCGTGTTCCAGACGTTCTGAAGTGTTTGCAATAATATCATCAAAAATATGCATCTCGTCAGCTCGTAAAAACCTAACTTTAATACCCAATTCTCTTGCTTTCTTGAACTCATTTCTTAAATTATAGGTAAAACTTTTTTGCAATTCTTCAAATTTTTGATTATCTATATTTTTGACATAAACATGTTGAATTTGTATAGAATTATCTTCGGTAAAATCTTTGTCTATCAATTTATATCCAGCATCATTTAGAGCTTTTTTTGCAATTTGTGCGTTAGGATTTTCTCCAACAATTTCTACATCGTCAAAATACTGATCCTGTATTAGAGGGCTTATTTGTAAGCTAACCACCCTAAGTTCTTTCTGGAAATGAGCTTTTACTGCTCTAATATACTCTTTAAAATATTCAATATTTTCATCTTTTACTATAGGTCCATAAATAATTTCTGCTTTTTGAAATATTTTACGGTGTCTAAACTTAAACACAATAGCTGCTGCCACTACTTCTCCTGCATCAAGTAGAGCCAAGATTTCATATGCTCTTCCCATAGCTTCACACACTTTTGTATACTCAGCAGATTGTGAATAAAAATACCTAGCGTTACAATTTTTCAGAAAATTAGCATACTCGGTTTTATTTATAGACTTAAACTCAAATTTCATTAACTTGCCTTTCTAATCTCATTTCCCTTATATTTTTCGTCTCTTTATTTAGTAAATATTACAAAAAAGGTAAATAATTATACTCATACGTCCCAATAAGTTCTTGGACTTCTCCAACAAAATTACGCTTAAATTGCAGAACTCCATAATCACTAGCATTTTCATCTACTAGGCTAGCAGCTGAAATTCCAAAAAAGTTAAAATATTTACAATTTTTGTCAATTGCTAGTTGAATCATGCTTTCTAACAAAGCATGGTTTGGATAATAATCTTCAAACTCTCTTCTCATACCCCCTTGAAGATATACCATATCAGACGGAGTTACATAAAAAGATCCGGAAGACATATAAATTATATTGCCATACTTCTCTCCTAGAGCTTTTACATCTGCGATTTTTTCAATTATGTTTTTCTTTAAATTATTAGCATTATTTAATCTATTTATGCGTTTTTTATTTTCGCCAAACTCTTCATTATTCTTATTAATTTTTTCAATCTCTGCTTCAGTAGCTTCTAGGCTTTCATTTAGACTTTTTAAACTTTCGAGAACATCAATATATGCAACTGGGTAATATGCTTCATCATAATTTTCAGCAATGTACTTAGTAGTTTTTAAATTCACTTGATAATGGACCCTATCCGATGTTTCAGCAAATATTTCTTCCATAATGTCTAATTCATCAGGTTTTAGGAATCGAACCTTAACGTCTAGCTCTTTTGCCTTTTTCATTCTCCTACGTAACTCAGCTACAAATGTTTTTTCTATTTCTTTGAAATCTTTATCTTTAATATCTTTGACATAAATATATTTAACTTGAGTATTATACGGTGCTTCGGAAAAGTCTCTGTTTATATGCTTGAAGCCCATTTCTGCTAGTTCTCGTTTAATTAGCTTCGCCTCAGCATTTTCACCAATTACTTCTACATCATCAAAAAATCTGTCTAGAATTAGTGGCACAACTTCTAGTGAAATAACGCGTAAATTTCTTCTATAAAACAATACTAGTTGTTTCATAAACTCAATAAAATAATCTGTATTTGTATCTCTTACTACTGGACCAAACACTAGCTCAGATTTTTGAAATATTTTCTTAAATCTATATTTAAATACTATGCCTGTTGCCAAAATCTCTTGTCCATTTTTCAAAGCTAGGATGTCATAGGATCTATCCATGGCATCACATACATTTATATATTTATCAGATTGAGAATAGAAATATCTTGTATTGCACTCTTGCAAAAAATTTGCTAATTCGTTCTGAGTAATTCTCTCAAATTTAACTTGCATTTTCTCTCCTTAGTTTTGCATTAATTAATGAACCTTCAAAAGACATTATACTTAATTTTCCTAGATATTAAAAATTAGTCAAAATCAGTAAATCAGCTATATTTCTTTAAACAAAAGAGGAGAGTCTCATTTGAGACTCTCCTCAATAGTTTCATCCGCAATATTTAATTATTTTGCATCTTTATATTCTACGTAGTCATAACCTAGGTCATTTGCAACAGCTTTGTTTGTTACTTTACCGTTGATTGTATTTACACCTAGTGCTAATTCTGGGAATCTTTCAGTAGCTGCTTCTAGACCCTTGTTAGCAATTTGTAGCAAGTAACCACTTGTAGCATTTGACAATGCTTGTGTTGATGTTCTTGGAACTGCGCCTGGGATATTAGCAACGGCATAGTTGATTACACCATGTTCTACAAACACTGGATCTTGGTGAGTTGTTGGACCATGTTTTGCTGTCAAGTCTGTTGAACCACCCTGGTCAATAGCAACGTCAACGATTACTGAACCTTCTTTCATGTTCTTAACCATTTCTTCTGTAATCAATTGTGGAGCTTTGTGTCCTGGGATCAATACTGTTGAAACTACCATATCAGCATCTTTTGTAGCATTAGCTAAGTTCAAGCTGTTTGAGTATAATGTTTCAATTCTGTTACCGAAGATGTCTACTAGCTCTGCCAAACGTGGTAGATTGTTATCTAATACTGTAACTCTAGCACCCATACCAACTGCAATTCTAACAGCTGCTGTACCAACGACACCACCACCAACTACTACTACGTTAGCTGGAGTAACACCTGGGACACCACCTAGTAAGATACCTAAACCACCTTGTGTTTGTTTCAAGTGTAAAGCACCTTCTTGAATTGCCATACGACCAGCAACTTCACTCATTGGTTTTAGTAATGGAGTAGCACGACCGATTTGTACTGTTTCGTATGCGATACCTGTCACTTTATTATCTACCAATGCTTTTGTTAGCTCTGGAGCTGATGCTAAGTGTAGGTATGTATAAATTAATAAACCTTCACGGAAATATTTGAATTCTTCTTCTAGTGGTTCTTTAACCTTGTAAATTAAGTCTGCTTTTTCCCAAACTTCTGCAGCTGAGTCTAAAACTTCTGCACCTGCTTCTTTATATTCTTCATTTGTAAATGTTGAAAGAAGACCTGCATCTTTTTCTACTAAAACTGTGTGGCCAGCACCTACTAGTTGATGAACAACTGCTGGTGTTGCTGAAACACGACCTTCTTGTGCCTTAATCTCTTTTGGTACACCAATAATCATTTTGTGTAACTCCTTTTGTTTACATTAATGTGTGTTATACGGTTTTTATTACCGCAATCGAGTTGTAT
>CAMYAM010000022.1 GCA_947253875.1 uncultured Fastidiosipila sp.
GAATGGGAATAGTCGCAAAATTTTCTAAAATGGCTTAATTACAAGCTATAAAGAGAATGAAAAATGGCTACTGGTACTCAAATGGTACTGGAAGCTAAAAATAATAAACTAAATAATAGTTCCAAGTGGTTTACACGAGGACAAAAAATAAGACCGTAACTTCAAGCTGCGGTCTTTTTGCATTTTAGAAGCTTCTCTTTATTAATAAGTCCAAAAATCAAGAAAATTATATTTAGGATATGAAGAAAAATTACGGAATATATAATCCCTGTTATTAAGAAAATAATTGTAAGATCAGTTCGAGATAAGAGAATAAAAGCTTATTAAAGGAATGATTTTGATGGTATAATCAAGAAAGTATAGATAAATGTCTGGAGTTGTTTTGAATATCTCATGCTGAAATTTAGTTATAAAAAATTGTTTAAAAAACTTATAGATTTAGAAATGAAAAGTACTGAACTTATGGATGAAGCACAAATAAGTAAAAGTACATTTTATAAAATAAAAAATGGACAAAATATTACTACAGATGTGCTTTTAAGAATTTGTAATACATTGAATTGTGATATATCAGATGTTATGGAATGCATAGAGTTTGAAACAGAGGAGATAAAAGATGAAATTGATTAGTTTGTTTTCAGGAGCAGGTGGACTTGACTTAGGATTTCAAAAGGCTGGTTATGAGATAGTAGCAGCCAATGAATTTGATAAAACTATTTGGGAAACATATGAAAAAAACCATGAAGCAAAATTGATAAAAGGCGATATATGTAAAATACCATCAGATGAATTTCCAGAATGTGATGGAATAATAGGTGGACCACCTTGTCAATCATGGAGTGAAGCAGGCTCCCTTAAAGGAATTAATGATCCTAGAGGACAACTATTTTATCAATATATCAGAATTTTAAAAGATAAAAAACCTAAATTTTTCCTTGCTGAAAATGTAAAAGGAATGATGGCAAAAAGACACAACTCTGCAGTAGAAAATATAGTTTCACAGTTTAAAGAGGCTGGATATGACGTATTTATCCATTTATTAAATGCAAGTGACTATGGAGTACCACAAGATAGAAAAAGAGTCTTTTATGTAGGATTTAGAAAAGATTTGAATATTAGTTTTGATTTACCTCCTAAACAATACGATTATAAGTTGACATTTAGAGACGCCATTTACGACTTAAAAGATAACGCAATCCCAGCTTTAGAAAAGAATAAAACTAATGGTGATAATTGCAATTTTTCAAATCACGAATATTTTATAGGAGCATACTCTCCAATATTTATGAGTAGGAATAGAGTGCGTGATTGGGACGAGCAAGCGTTTACTGTTCAGGCTTCTGGTAGACAATGTCAATTACATCCTCAAGCTCCTAAAATGATTAAAAAAGATAAGAATAAGCAAATATTTGAACCAGGTAAGGAAGAGTTATATAGAAGATTATCTGTTAGAGAATGTGCAAGGATACAAGGATTTCCAGATGATTTTAAATTCTATTATACAAATCTAAATGATGCCTATAAGATGATAGGCAATGCAGTTCCAGTAAACCTTGCTTATGAAATGGCTAAAGCCATTGACTTAGCACTTAGTAAACCTAGTATATTTTCTTATCCTAAACAATTACAAATGATTTAGAGGTGTGTTATGAGTAACAAAAGTAATAACCAAGGCAGAGCTTATGAATTTGCATATTTGAATACTCTACATGAAGAAATATCAAAATATAGGGTCTCAAAAATTGAAAAAAACTCAAGCTACAAAGCTGCTGAAAAGGCGTGGAATACTTTAGAAGAATCTGAAAAAGATATGTATAAGGTAAGTGCTTTGGCAGGAACTAACGCTATTTTAGAATTAGAACCTTTAATTTTAGATGATGGAGATGATGAGTTAGAATTAAAAATTCAGACTGATGATAAGGGCAAAGACGGAGATGTAAGGGATGTTTTAATCATTAGAAAAGACATAGAATGGGAGATCGGTCTAAGTGTAAAGCATAATCATTTTGCGGTTAAGCACAGTAGATTATCTAAAGGATTAGACTTTGGAGAAAAATGGTATGGAATAAAATGTTCTAATAAATATTGGGAAGATATAAAGCCTATTTTTGATTATTTAGAAGATGAAAAGGCAAAAGGATCCAAATGGAGAGATCTTCCTAGCAAAGAAGATGATATTTATTTACCACTTTTAAATGCTTTTAAGGATGAAATAGATAGGCAAAATAATGTTTATGGTAAAGATATTCCAAAATTAATGGTTGAGTATCTTCTTGGAGAGTTCGATTTTTATAAGGTAATTGGTATTGACAGCAAACAAATGACACAAGTTCAAAGCTACAACCTAAGAGGTACTTTGAATAAAGAAGGTATAAAACGCAAAAGAAGTGTCAAGTTGCCGATAGCTTCGCTACCTACAAGAATTGTTAGTCTTGAATTTAGACCGGGAAGCAAGAACACTTTGGAATTATACCTTGATAGAGGTTGGCAATTTAGCTTTAGAATACACAATGCAGCAACTAAAGTAGAAACAAGTCTGAAGTTTGATATACAAATAATAGGTATGCCTACTACTATCATTTCTATAGATTGTAAGTGGAAGTAATAATTCCTTATTAAATACTATAAATATAAGTGTGTTTTTAAAAATAAGGAGGTATTTATGAGATATGGCGCTATTGATTTATTTTGTGGTATAGGAGGATTGACATGCGGTCTTGAAAAATCTGGTATTAATGTAATTGCTGGATTTGATCTAGATAAAACATGTGAATATTCATATACACATAATAATAACGCAAAATTTATTAATAAGAACATAGAAGATATAACTGCAAAAGAGATAGAAGAATTATTTTTTGGATATGATATAAAAATATTAGCTGGATGTGCTCCGTGTCAGCCTTTTTCTATGCATCAAAAAGATAAAAGTAATAGAAAAAAACATAAGGATTGGAGCTTACTTTATCAATTTGGCCGTTTAATTAATGAAGTTAACCCTGATATAGTTTCTATGGAAAATGTGCCCGAATTACTAAAAGAAGAAGTCTTTAATGACTTTATAGATACATTAAAAAATTGTAATTATAATATTGATTATAAAATTGTTAACGCTGCAGATTATGGTGTTCCTCAACGAAGAAAAAGATTATTGCTTATAGCTTCAAGAAGGATGAAGATTAAATTTATTGAACCTACTCATAAAATTCCTGTTACAGTTAGAGATGCAATATATAATCTACCTAAAATTGGAGCCGGTGAAATTAACAATGCTGATAATTTACACGTAACATCAGCCCTATCCGAAAAAAATCTACAAAGAATTCAACACTCTATTCCTGGTGGAACTTGGAGAGATTGGCCTCAAAATTTAATATTGAATTGCCATAAAAAAGAAACCGGTCGTTCTTATTCTTCCGTTTATGGTAGGATGAAATGGGATGAAGTATCACCGACTATTACAACACAATTTATAGGATATGGCACTGGAAGATTTGGTCATCCAGAGCAAGATAGAGCATTAACACTTAGAGAAGGATCAATATTACAAACTTTTCCTAATTCATATTCATTTGTTCCCAAAGATAGTAAGGTTATATTAAAAAATATAGCTAGACACATAGGGAACGCTGTTCCACCCAGATTAGGAGAAATTATAGGCTTGAGTATAAGATCAAGTTATGAAAAAAGAAAGTGAGAAAATTAAATGGAGAATAATTTTACTTTTAACATTTCATTAAGTGTATTAAATCATTTAGGTAGAAATTTATATAGAAATATTATAACAATTTTAGGTGAAGCCATATCAAATTCATGGGATGCAGATGCTAAAAATGTGTGGATAAATATCGATAAAAATAATAATTCTATGGAAATTATAGATGATGGTATTGGCATGACATACGAAGATTTTCAAAATAAATTTTTGAAAATTGGCTATTCAAAAAGGAAAAATGGTGAGTATAAGACAGAAAATGGGAGACCTTTTATAGGAAGAAAAGGTATAGGAAAGTTGGCTTTATTATCTTGTGCTCAGAGAATTCACGTAGCATCTAAAACAAAGGAAACAGATATTGTAGGAGGTATTATTGATAATTCTAGGTTAGATGAAGCAATTAACGATGATTTAAATTCGCAGGAATATGTACTTGATAATCTTACATCTGATGATTTAATATCACTAAATAAATTAGAAAAAGGAACTTATATTTTTTTCGAAAGTGTTAATGAAGGAATAACTAATACTGTTGATTATATTAAAAAGTCAGTAGCGTTATATTTTAGATTTTCGTTATTAGATGAAAATTTTAATATATATGTTAATGAGGAAAAAATTGATGAAGAAATGTTAAAAAACTTAGCAGAAGATACCCAGTTTATTTGGATAATAAATAATATAGAAGATCCATTTATTAATCAATTATCTTCAGATGTTGAGGAAAAATTATTAAAATCAAAGATTAATATTAAAGGTTATATTGCATCGGTTAACAAACCATCAAAACTTAAAATTCGTGGAACACAAGAAAAGGCAACAATTGATCTTTTTGTAAATGGAAGATTAAGGGAAAAAGATATATTGAGACACATTCCAACTTCTAGAATTGTTGAAAATTATGTATATGGTCAAATTCATTTTGATGATTTGGATTCAGGTGATACAAAAGATATATTTACAAGCAGTAGAGAAGGAATTATTTCTGATAATCAAAATTATAAACTACTCCTTAATGAAGTTGAAAGATTATTTAAAAACATAATTGATGATTGGGATGATTTAAGGCGTGAAAAAGGCGATGATGGCGACCCCGATAATATGAAGATTACACCTAAGAAGAGAAAAGCTCAGGAATTATTTAATACAACTATCAAGGAAATGAAAGAAACTCCTAATCAAAATATTCAATATAAAAAAGTTAAGAAAAATCAACTTGTTGAAGATTGGATTAAATCTTTATCTGTTGAATCGGAGTATAATATTCCATCGTATGTAGAATGTTTTATAGCTGAGAATCTCTTAAGAAAATATATAGTTCATAATAAAATGGAGTTATCCAATGAAGCAACCGAAGAAGCTAGTAAATGGAAGAAAAGAGAAAAAGAGAATAAAGGAATAGCAAATATTAGTTATGATATAAGAGAATCAATGGATGATATTTACTATCTTGATATGAAATATTTGTCAAATTTTATTGATAAGGCATCAGATAAAAATAGAGATCCTGCGTTGAGTCGCTCATCTGACATATATAAACCTGTTAGAGATGCAGTTGGTCATACTTCAATTATAACACCAACAGCTAAAAAGCAATTATCAATTGAATTAGAAAATATAAAGGCTAGAGTAATGGATTTAATGGCTAAGGTTGAGTAAACAAATTTGGTATATAAAGTTTATTCATTTATCCGGTACTGGGACTGGGACGGGACTAAAAATTTGAAAATGTTCTATAATTAGGTGGATTTAGTGGTATTAGAAAAAATAGAATATGGTATTTTGAATGGTTTGAGATAAATCGTACGTTTGGAAAAGAAGAATGGGAGTAATCGCAAAATTTTCTAAAATGGCTTAATTACAAGCTATATAGAGAATGAAAAATGGCTGCTGGTACTCAAATGGTACTGGAAGTAAAAAATAATTAAAATAATAGTTCCAAGTGGTTTACATGAGGAGAAAAAATAAGACCGTAGTTTGAAGCTGCGGTCTTTTTGTGTACATATTACGAGGATTAATTTATTTTGACATATCCAATGGTCACTTTCAAATGCAACAAATAATATAAACCAGATTGCAAAAGCAACTAATACAACTGGTGTTATTTACAAAAATGAAATTGAATCAATGAATAAACAAATAGAAAAATTATCAAAAGAAATTTGGGATATACATTCCCTATTATTAATAAAAACTAAATAGAATTCATATAAAACAAATCTTAGACCTGTAAGAAGTTTTTAAAATAACAAGGGAGAGAAATTTATGCAAAACTATGGCAAAATTATTTTTAAAATAGACCAGGTTTTAGAAGAAAAAATATAAGCAAAAACAAATTAGAAAAAGAAGCAAATCTTCAAAGAACGCAGCTTAATTCTTATTGTAATAATAAAGTTAAAAGAATTGATTTAGATACTATAGCAAAGATTTGTTATGTTCTTGAGTGTAAGGTTGAAGATATTATGGGTTATGTTAGGTAATTAAATCGAGATATTAGGTGCAAAAATCAACCTAGGTGTTTGTGGACCTATATTTCTAATAAAAATAGAAATGGAAATTAGGAGAAGGATATGGATAAATCTATTTTTTTAAAGGCTATAGATTTTGGTAAGAGCTATGGTGACAAGAAAGTATTGTCTGATGTAAATTTTGAAATTAAAGAAGGAGAAATAATAGGATTACTTGGTAAAAATGGTGCTGGTAAATCAACTTTATTGAAGGCAATAACTGGTATACACCCTTATGAGCAAGGAACTATTGAGATCAATGGAAAAGAATTAAAGTCAAATTATGAACTTGTAAAAGATTTTGGAGTATTAATAGAGAGTAATTTTTTAAACTATTTGACAGGATATGAAAACCTAAAATTATTGCTTCAATTGGATGAAAAAATCGAAAATGAAAAACTTGATGAAGAAATAGATAGAATATTAGAAACAGTAGAATTAAAAGATGCTAAAAAGAAGAAAGTTAAGGACTATTCATACGGTATGAAACAGAGACTTGGACTTGCCCAAGCTTTATTAACTTCAAAAACTTTTACCGTTCTTGATGAACCTTTTCTTGGACTAGATCCAATAGGAAAAGATATAGTAAAGAAGGCTATTTCAAACAAGGCTAAAGAAGGGGTTCCGATAATATTTTCTAGCCATGATTTAGATGATGTTGCAGAAATATGTGACCATATTATTTTGATTAAAGATGGTACTGTATCTTATGATGGTCCTATGAAAAAGAGAATTGAGTTTAGGCTGATTCTTGATAAGGTAAAAAAAGATGTTTTTTCAGGATATAAGAATATTCAATTTGAAGGCAATAATGTAATATGCCTATTAGATGAAGATGAGCTGGTAAATGACTTTCTTTCGTGTATTATCAACAATGATATGAAAATAATAGAGATAGAAACAAAAGATAGATCATTGGTAGATATGTTTTATGAGGAGTTAAAATGAGATTATTGAAAGTAGAAAGATATAAAAATTATCATAGGACCGAGTTTTACCTATCATTTTTGACGCTTTTAGTACCTTTGATATTTGCTTATAGCATGGTTTACACAGATATGCCTACCCAAATGGAATACAATAAAGCTGGAGGGATTTCGATATTTACCATGGTATCAGTATGCTTAGGTATGGCTTCAAGTATCGGTATATTTCATATATTTTATTCAGTTATTGCTGCTAACTCTTTGGCATATGAATTAGAAAGCGGATATTATATGATGTACTTTCCAAAATTACAATCAAAAACTAAGTTGTTGAGGACAAAGCAAAGAGTTGTTACTGAATCTTTGTTAATAACTTTAGTGACATTCATTGTAATTGCGATTGTTATATTAAAGTTACTTGTAAAGGATGATGGTATAATAACCAGCAAATTCTTTGACCAATATAGTTTTTACATGGCGATGTCAATGCTAGCGATTGTATTTGAACTGGTAGCATTTGTGAATTTAAGTTTGGTTTTAGGCTTATTTTTCAGAACCTTGCAAACAATTGTTATATCTGTGGCTTTGTTTTATGGTCAAATATTAGGATCCTCAATCCCTATAATTAAGTATTTGATGCCGAAATACCATTTACAAAACATTTTAGATTTTAATGATTGGACAAATTATTCTCAGGTACTTAAGATTACATTGACATCAATAGGAGTCAGCTTATTTATATTGCTAGTTGTTTCATATATTGGACATAAAAAGATGAAAAAAGATTACATCTAATAAAAAGCATTTGGTAAATACTTTAAATGGATATTTAAAGATTTAAGAAGTAAATATAATGCAATATATTTACGAAGAAATGAGAGAGTTCCGGATTAAGCAATTTATGATTTTGATGCTAGGGAAGGACTTGAACCAAACTTTTTATTGTTCTTACAAAAAAGGTATAGATGGATATTTTTTAGAACAAATTAGAGAATCAGAAAAATATATTGGTGATAAAGAAAACGAATATTTGATTTTACGGAAATGATATTAGATTTTATAAGTATGGCTGGTTGAGTATATGACCTAGTAAATGTATTAATAATTAAGGATGGTATGAATGTCTAAGATTAAAAAAGAAAGAAATTCTGCTAAAGGCTTTGATATTGAGGTTTACACAGAAGATTTTAAGAATGATTATATAAGTCTTACTGATATAGCAAAATATAAAAACACAGATGATCCAAGATTTGTAATCCAAAACTGGATGAGAAATAGGAACACGCTTGAGTTTATAGGATTGTGGGAAGTTTTAAATAATCCAAATTTTAACCGTGTGCAATTCGACACGTTTAGAAATGAAGCTGGTTTAAATAGATTTACGATGACACCGAATAAATGGATAGAATCTACAGATGCTATAGGTATAGTTTCAAAAGCAGGCAGATACGGAGGAACGTATGCTCATTATTATATAGCTATGGAATTTGCATCTTGGCTTTCTCCAGAATTTAAGCTATATATTATTCAAGATTACAAGAGATTAAAAGAAGATGAAAACTCAAAATTATCATTAACTTGGAATCTGCATAGAGAAATATCAAAAATTAATTATAAAATTCATACAGACGCAATTAAAGAATACTTGCTTAAAGATTTAACTAATGATCAATTTTCTTTTAAATATGCAAGTGAGGAGGATATGCTGAATGTAGCACTATTTAATAAAAGAGCAAAAGAGTGGCGAAAAGAAAATCCAAATTTTCTATTCATTCCTACAGCAAGTAAAGATACTGAGGCTTATATAGAGATCATCAATAATTTATACGAGAGATTAGGATGCAAAACTTACACCTTGTATTTATCTAATGTAAAAGTAAACAAAGAAGAGGTTAATCAAAAGATAGAAAAAGCGGACATAATCTATTGATATGTACCCTCCTTACTGGGTGTCCAGTAAAGACGGTACATATCAGAATTAAGTTATGGATTTAATAAAAGTTTAATTTAACAGGAGGCATATATGGCGAAGAATATTGATCCAGAATTAAAGAAGATTGGTAGCTATTTAGATTTAGATGAAAAATCCATATTTTCAATTCCAGAATATCAAAGAGCTTATTCTTGGGAGATTAAGCAATGCGATAAATTATGGCAAGATATAGAGGATTTTATTGATAGTGGTGGTACTGATCCGTACTTCTTTGGTACAGTAATTATTAATTGTCAAGAGAATGATACAAAATTAAGTTTAATTGATGGCCAACAAAGGACATCAACTTTTATTCTTCTTTTCAAAGCACTTTTATTAAGATTAATTCAAGCAATAGAAGAAACTAAAAAAGATGAAGAATCAGATGATCTTACTTATGGATTGACGAGGAAAAGAGATAGATTAATTCAAATTCTTTATAAAGTAAGTGATAGTCAAATTTTATCGGTGTTAAAGGATCTTGAAACTGCACCTACAGGACTGATTTTGGAAAACAATTCTATAAATGAACTCTATAAAAATGAACTCCAGATTATAATCAAGAGTCCAAGTTTTGAAATTGCAGAACAAAGAGTTGAAAAAATAAAATATAAGCAAAAAGATAATAAATATACTAACTTCTTTAGAAACTTTAAATTTTTCTATACAAAACTTGAAGGTTTATCGCCTTCAGAAGTAAATGTATTTGCAGAATATATTTTAGATAAATCAGAAATTATTGAAATACGCAGTTGGAATGTTGAACAGGCTATAACTATGTTTAATTCTTTAAACTCTGATGGAATGCCGCTTTTAGACTCAGATATTATTTCGGCTAAACTTTACTCTAATTCTGGCGAAGATAGAGAAGGTTTTAACATAAAATGGTCTGAACTTAAGAAGTTAATTATGGACTTAGAAGAAAGTAAAGTTACAGATATTGACAGTGTTTTGAAGCAATATATGTATATTAATAGGTCGCAGAATAAAGAATACATTTCAGAAAAAGGATCCATAAATGTTACAACTCCTGGCTTAAGAAGATTTTATACAGAAACTAATCAGGAGCTTCTTCAAGATCCGATAAAACTTACAGCTAAACTATTAAAGGTAGCTAAAATATGGGATGCAATAAAAAGTTATTCTATTGTTAAGTTATGCTCTAAATTTAATGAGAATCTAAATCTTTACTTAATTTCCTATTTGTTTAGGTTTGAGATAGATGAATTATCAGAAAAAATTGTTACAGAATTTGCAGAAGATTTATTAAGACTGTTTGCTATTTTAGAGTTAGTTGATATGGGTTACTCGAGCTCTAAGTTTAAAACTTTTCTATTTGGATTAAATATTAAGTTAGTGGATGATAATATAGAACTATCTGAAATAAAAGAAGATATAAATCGTCACATAAATAAAGAGTGGAATAAATATGATATTGAGATAGCAGCTAGAAATTATACAAAGAATCCACTAGTGTTTTTAAATGAATATATTGCGTGCAACGAAAATGGACAAAAATTTATAATTCCTGAAAAATATGAAATTGAACATATTATGCCAAGAAGTGGTAAAAACATTGACCAAATAAGAGAAGATGCTGGTATTTCAGATAAAGAAGAGTTCCTAGATATTATTAACAAACTTGGAAATAAAGTTTTGCTTGAAGAGGATATAAATCGCTCAATAGGTAATGCTTGGTTTAGAAGCAAAATACAAAATTCAGTCAAACAGAAAAAAGGATATAAAGATAGTTCCTTCATGTTAACAAAGCAGATTGTTTCAGGTTTCAAAGATCAAGAAAGTCCGCTTTGGACGATTAAAGATATTGAAGAAAGAACTAATATGGAAGCAAAGAAGATTGCAGATTTTATTTTTGACAAAGATGATTGTCGGGAGAGTCAGTAGTTATGAAAATTTGTAAATTTTGCGGTACAGAGAATCAAGCATCTGTAAAAACTTGTTCTTCATGCGGAGGCTATGAGTTCAAAAATAAGTGCAGTAATTGCGGTACGATTTTTGAGGAGGGTAATTTTTGCTCGAAATGTGGTGTCAAAGCTGGAGTTAGAGCTAAAAAATGCCCTAATTGTGATGCAGAGTATTATTCTGTAGCGTGCCCAGATTGTGGTTACACTAAGAATTCCGATTCAATAACTGAGGTATATATAGCGAGAAGATCTGAACCTGAGAAAGATAGAAAAACTTGGCTATGGGTTCTAGGATGGTTAATAATTTTCCCTGTTCCAGTCACAATTTTATTATTAAGGAATCAAAAATTAAATAAGTGGATTAAAGGCGTTATAATTTCCCTTGCTTGGCTTGTTTTTATAGCCATGATTGCTTCAGCACCTAAACCAAATGATAAGCAGAATAAAACAGAGAAATCACAGCAAGAGGCATCTACAATGATAACTGAGTCAGAAAAGGAAAGCGATAAAAAAGAGACTGAATTTATGTATGCATCTGATGAAGTAGTAAATAAATTTATTACAGAATACAATAAAATATCTAAAAGTCCGCTTAAAAATATTGAGAAAGGTAATATTCGCACAAAATATTTTGCATCAAGTTATGGTTATTCACTTGAGCTTTTAAATGCGGCTGATACAAAGAAAATCTTAGTAAAGATTAATGCAACAGCCGCTGCATTTGAAGAGGGTCTTGTTGGAATGCGTGAGGTGTTTCATGATGTAGTCAAAGTAATTGATCCAAATTTGTCTGATGATGAAATTTATGTGTATTTTGATAATCTGGTCAAAAATGAATATATGGTTGAAGATGATTCTTTTGGTAACATAGAAGTTAAATATATTCCGAATAAGAAATTAAGCAGTGGATATTCACGAGGTCGCATAGATTTGAGAGATATCAGTTGATAAGTATTACTTAATACAATGGAAAAATGACTGAATTTATAAGTAATCTGCATAACAAATCTTATTAAAAAATTAATTTAAGACAGAATTAGAGACCGTATTGAGTGCATACGGTCTTTGTTTTTTATTAAGCTTTCCCAACCCAATGCCCACTTTGCTATAATAAACTCATAAATAGTGTTGCAAATATTTTATTTAACAGTATAAATGCATTTAATATGCTTTCGCAGCAGAAAGAGAAGGAACGATTATGGAACCAAACAAAAACTCATTGACTAAGACAGACGAACTCGCAATTGAACGCAAAGACGATACCTACATCAATGCCAAAGGTGCAAATTTATATGGAGAACAATCATATGCTCAGGCAGTAGAATACTACCACTTAGGTGCAGCTATGGGAAACTCTGATTCCATTTCAAACTTAGGTTATTGCTACCTATATGGGCGAGATATTCCACAAAATACAGCATTGGCTGTTGCATATTTCAAGATTGCCTGCGAAAAGAAAAATCCAGATGCAGCATATAAGTTAGGTGATATTTATAGTAAGGATAAATGGGGTCTAGAGGATAAAGAACTTTCTCTTTATTACTATAGCTTAGCAGTAGAATATATTATCGGTTCAGGATGGCAAACAAAAGATAGCTTATATTACAATGATGAGTTGCAAAACTTCCCTAGCTTGTGTTTTGCTTTAGCCAGAGAGCTTGGTAATGATGGCAACATGTTTAATAACACGCCTTTATCCTATCAATTCCTCTTATATGCAAAAATTGGCTATGAGAACGAATTAGCAAATGGATTTGGTATGTACGAAAAAGCTTATAATAATGTACTAGAGTTAATGGCAGACGCACAATATGATGAAGTCAGAGATTATTATAATAATGTTTACCTTACAAATGATATTGATGGTGAAGATGATATAATTTTATAAATAAAGTAAATTCGGTTAAAAAATTAAGTGTATTCAAGGGACGTGTTATGAACATCACGTCCTTTTTTGATATAAAAATGAAAATTACACAATCACAGGAACAAAAAACCTCACAAATACAGGAATGAAAACTCCGCAAATACAGGAATGAAAATCCTGCAAATACTGGAGCAAAAACATTACTAGATCTTGCTTCTAAAATTGATCTTAATAAGATAGAAGAGCCTTCATTTTTGCTGGTTTTATATGGGGTAGCTCCTTTTGCGTATAGAAAAAAGATGGGGTTATGGTAGTGATAATTTCTTGTCTGAAAAATTAAATTAGTGCGAGTATTTAGTGAGAGTATAAGGTAAGCTTGACATAAGAAAAAACAAGAGACGCTTTGTTTTAAAGCGTCTCCTATTTTTAATAAACAGCGACCATTATTTTTAACCAAAAATAAACCTTATTTACTCAATCCTAATTTTCACGTTATTTCCCATGTTGATTTCAGCTTCTTCATCTATTGCATCTATTGAATCAATCACGATCTCTTTGCCAAACATGCTTAGCAAAGTACTACCTCCTGCTCTAGAGAAAAAGCTTTTGCCTACTAGCGTAAAAATAGTCTCTTAATATAGCTAAAATATTTCTGAAAACTATAAACCATATCTTTAAGAATATTATATTAGTGCTATTTATAGAATTAGAAATAGAATTAGAAAAGAATTAGAAATATCAATATTAAAGTGGCAGCACTTTAAACAGAAAGTTTAGTGTTGTTGTGATAACATACTGTCAAGTAAAAAATATAAATATATCGTTTCCTAATGAGAGGTTAGTATGAATTCAAAACAAAGACAGAATAGTGGATCTAAATTTAGTGAGTATAAGAAGAATTTTACGGCTTTTGTACTGATTGTAGCTTTGGTATTTAATTATCCGATTATATTAAGAGCTGAATCTTCAAATGGCTTAGAAGTTGAGTCTTTAGAGGAGTTAAGGAGTAATTCTATTGATGAATCTTCTGAGCTTTTAGAAAGTGACTCTGAAGAAACTGTAGAAGGGTTAGAAAATAATTCTGGGGCAGCACCTTCAAAAAATGCAGATAATAATCCTGAAAAAGAGATTGTAGCTCAAGTAGATGATGAATCAGAAGCGGAAGAAACAGAGCAGAAAGATCAAGAGCAGAAAGAAACAGAGCAGAAAGATCAAGAACAGAGAAAAGAAGAAGAACAGAAAAAAGATGAAGAACAGAAAAAACAGGAAGAATCTCAACAAGAATCTACTGACGGTCTAGAAATAAGTGCTGAAGAAGAACCTGAACAACAACTAGCAATAAAGAATGTCAATGGAGTTTTAGAAGTATCTTCTTTTGAAGAGCTTAAGGAAGCCATCACACAGGCTGGCAATAAACAAACCACCATTAGAATCATGAAGAGTTTTGATTTTACTGAAAGTTTGACGATAGCCGAAGGTCAAGACATTATCTTGACTGCAGATAACGAAAGAAAAGAAGATGCTTGGAAGCCTATAAAAAGACCTGCTGACTACGCAGACCAAGGGGAAGCTAAGCAAAGAGAAATCATAGAAGAAGCTAGAGCTAGAGGACAAGAAGCTTTAGAAAAAGCTGATTTAGCAAATAATCCACTTCCATCAGCAGATACAGCGGATAGTGGAGATAAGATTATAAAAAGAGCTAGCACTTTTGCTGATAATAGCTTATTTATTGTCAATGGTAAATTAACTCTAGGTACAGAAGATTCGGCTATTTATATAGACGGTAATGGAGATGAAGTTAGGACAGAGTTTTCTAGTCAAGGATCTGTGATAACTATCGATGGTCAAGTAACCATGAAAAATGCTGTAATCATGCATTCCTATAACAAGCATGGATATACTGGACCTGTTAAAGTAAATTCAGGTGCTAAGTTCATCATGGAAGGTGGTAGGATTTCTAAAAATACTTCCTTCGAGCAAATAGATCAAGATTATAGTCGTCCGACAGCTGCTGGAGCGGTTTATGTCAAACCAGGTGGAAGCTTTACAATGAAAAATGGTTTGATAGATAACAACCACGGTGGCTTAACAGGAGGAATTTTTGCTGGTGATCTTTTTGGTTCTAGTGAAAACCCTGCTGAAGTTAATATAAATGGTGGTATCATTGCCAACAACCTATCAGCAACCAGATACCAAATGGGTGGAGGATTAAATGGTTTTCCTAAATCAAAAATTACCATGACTGATGGTATTATAGCTGGAAATAAATCGTTTGGTGCTGGTGGAGGTATAGGAGTATCATCTCAATATATAGGAAATCCAGTAAATACTGTAGGTTCTGAAAAGGCGACTGTAAATACAAATTATAAGAATTTCATCAAAACAAATAAAGCAGAAGCTCACATAGATGGTGGACTAATTTATAAAAATAGAGCAATGGCAGCTGGTGGTGGGCTTTATGTAGATAGCAATGATGTAAAATTTGATAGAACTATGATTTTAGATAATAAGTCTGGCGAATGGGGTGGTGGTATTTATATTGCTTTCCCACCTATCACCCAAAAATTAGAAGATATCCTTATTACTGAAAACTTAGCAAAAGGTGGCTATTCTTCTAGTTTGTTGAGAGGAAGTAACGGTGGTGGGCTTTGGAATTGTCCAACAGGCTTTGTTCACATAGGTGATGGTCATAGTGTTTATGTCTACAACAATGATGCTGCTAGCTATGGAAAAGATATTTCTTTTTCTGAAAAGACTTGGTTTTTTGAACTAAATGGGACCAATATAAAAGATGAATTTTATTCTCACATCTCACCAGTTACTAAGGACAAAAACATCATTAAATTTATAGAAGATGGAAAGGTAAAAGAAGATGGAGTAGAAATACCAGAGCGCCTTTCCTACCATTCTCTCTATAGTGATTTAAAAACTTATTATAGTGAAGCTCTTATCAAAGAAGCGTGGAAAAATTCTAAAACCTTCGTTTTAGGAAACCAAGCTTTAAATGGTGGAGGATTAGGATCCAATGCAAATATAGTTACTCCAAAAGATAAGGGTGACTATGAGATTGAATTAAATAAAAAGTGGGATTCAAAAATACCTAAGAAAAAAATCCCAAGAAATATAAAGGTAAACCTATTTATTGTGCCTCTAGATAAAGATTATGATTATGTAAAAGCTAACTATGGTAAAGATAAGAACTTATTTAAATATGGAGAGATTACCCTAGGGGAAGAAAATAATTGGCATAGTAAATTTGACACCAATTACTTCAATGGTGCAGATAAACAAGAACTCTTAGAGAAACTTAAAATAAAAGACCTTTCCGATATAGGTTTACCAGAAGGTGCCTATAGTATAGATAAAGGCTTGCCATTTACAGCTGAAGAATTAGAAGAAAAAGGATATAAATATTTAGCTGTGGAACAAGGTGAAGACTTTGTAGTAGACATGGTCGAAACTAAAGGTCAAAGTAAAAATACAGTCAAAGCAGGCGGTTTAGAAATCGAAAGAACATATCATGAAAAATATGATGATGAAATCGCCCGTGGAGAAAAAAACTTGTATTTATATACATACAATCCAGATAAAAAGACTCTAACTCGGATAGGCCAAACAAAAATTGGTGAATCTACTGGAGGAAAGGCTGAGATTTATCACCCAATTCTATTAAAAGACATTTCAGAAATAAAATATTACGGAGAGGATCGTAAGTTTACCGAGTATGAAGGATGGGGCAGTGTTAGAGGTTATCATAACAAGAGCCGCGGCTACGCCTTTATCCTAACAGAAAACGAAGATGGAACACTTACTCTAGAAATCCCTTATTTATGGGTTTCAGGCTATGGTGAAGGAGTTGGTTTTACTGCTCATAAATTAAGTGAAATCAAAGAAATAACTAGGGAAGAA
This sequence comes from uncultured Fastidiosipila sp., assembly GCA_947253875.1. Lineage (GTDB taxonomy): Bacteria > Bacillota > Clostridia > Saccharofermentanales > Fastidiosipilaceae > Fastidiosipila. Next base: position 16,822 of record CAMYAM010000022.1, read on the forward strand.
AAGAAACATAGCTTTACCCTTACAAACTCCGAACATGGAAGTTTAAAAGTTAAAAAGGCGTGGGAAAATATTAAAGACGAAGATGTACCAAAATCTATTGATTTATACCTACGTTTAGATGGAAAACGAATTGTTGAAAAATTTGACCAAACTGGTAAGCCTATTTATAAAAAACTTACTCTCAATGAGGATAATAATTGGCAAGGACAATTTAATGACTTAAACAATAAACTCATAAATGCTGGCAGATACACTATAGAAGAAGAATCCGGTATGTTTGTTCCAGAATTCATTGCTAAGTCAAATGAATACAAGATACGTATAGGCTATGAAGACAACTTCCATGAGGAAGGTCAAGATGAAAATTTTGTAACATCTACTAGTGGACACTTTAGACACTATATTTATAAGAATGATGATGGTAGCTATAGAGATATTAAGATGAACCTATATCTCGAAGGTAAGCTTGTTGATCAAAAAGGATTCAAGTTTAATGTTAGTGAATTCGAAGGTCGGACTTTGGCGGACCTAATAGATAATGTAGAATTTGATAGTGTTAAGCTTAATAATCATGGCAAGCCACTACCAGTCAAATACTATGATTTGTTTACGAATGAGCCTGGACTTGATGAATATAATTTCTATATAAAGCAAGATGGAAATGGGGCATATGCTCTCTATCTCCCACGTTTGGTTATTGATGGTGTTCCTTATGCGGATTTATTCATAGCCGAAAAGCTTGAGCCTAACCCACCATACGATTCTCACGAAAGAACTAATTTGATAAATCCTTTGACATACGATGAAGATTATCAAATAAAAGTATCAAACCACTATAGGCCAAGTCGCGAGATTGAAATTGCAAAAAAATGGGTAGGCGGAGAAAACAACATTCCTGAAGAAATTACAGTTGTATTGCCTGATAATGAAGGTAAGTCTGAAAAAATTAAACTTACCAAAGAAGATGGTTGGAAAAAAGTTCTAACTAATATAAAAGGGAATCTTAAGAAAAAGGCATATTCCGTTAAAGAAGAGAAAATAGATAATTTCGACAGTAATATTAAGATCGGAGAAATTGGTTTCAGACTTACAGGCAAGGATGTAAGAGGTAAAGATATCACTCTTGATTACCCTAAAGACAAAAATGAAGAATTGACAAAGGTCTTAAAAGAAGGTAATTATCGTTATGAAATTTTTGAATTAGAAAATAAAGATATAGAATTTAATTCAAAAAATTTGGATTCATTCATTAAATTAGAAAAAGAAAATGATGGTAGTTACATTATTAAGTATGCTAAGGGAATTCATATAAAAGAAACGATACTTGTAGAGCTTACGAACACATATATTACGCCAGAAACTATTGAAATTAAAGGAACTAAGACCTGGGTTGATAACAACAACCAAGACGGCCTAAGACCAGAAAGTATTAAGATAAATCTTCTGGCAAATGGCAAAATTGTTGAAACAAAAGAAGTCACAG
>CAMYAM010000023.1 GCA_947253875.1 uncultured Fastidiosipila sp.
AGATTTTCATTTTTCTTATATTTTCTCGACAATACTGTGTTTATTTTTTTGCCATCGCTCCACGAGCATAAATTAATAAGTCTCTCAACTCTGCTGCATTTTCAAATTCCAAAGCAGCTGCAGCTTGACGCATCTCATCTTCTAAACGCTCAATAAGTTTTTGCAAATCAGCATATGACATTTTATCAATTTTAGCCTGCATACTATCTGAATCTTTACCAATTTCAAGATCTATAGATAAGTCTTCAGTATTAACAATTTCCTCAAATGTATCTAAGGTATTCTTAATTTCTTTCTTAATAGTCTGAGGAGTGATATTGTGTTCCTTATTATAAGCTTCTTGAATCTCTCTTCTTCTGTTCGTCTCTTGTACAGCAGCAAACATGGAGTCTGTAATTTTGTCACCATACATAATAACTTTACCATTGACGTTACGAGCTGCTCTTCCGATAATCTGAATAAGCGATGTTGTAGATCTTAAGAAACCTTCTTTATCTGCATCAAGGATTGCAATAAGCGATACTTCAGGTAAGTCAAGCCCCTCACGCAAGAGATTAATTCCTACAATAACATCTATTTTACCGCTACGTAAATTTCTAAGAATTTCTAAACGCTCATCATTTACAACATCCGAATGTAGATATTGAACCTTAATACCATTTTCTTGCAAGAAATCTGTAAAGTCTTCTGCCATTCTCTTAGTTAAAGTCATAATCAAGGCTCGCTCTCCTCGAGCAATTGTAGCTTTAATTTCTCCTAAGAGATCTTCAATCTGTCCAGAAATTGGCCTAATAGAAATTTCTGGATCAACGAGCCCTGTAGGTCTAATAATTTGCTCAACCATCTGACTTGAATGAGCTCTCTCATATTTCCCAGGAGTCGCACTAACATAAATTGCTTGATTAATTTTTGGGAAAAATTCATCTGCAGTTAATGGTCTATTATCATAGGCTGAAGGTAGCCTGAAACCAAAATCCACCAAAGAATTCTTACGACTTCTATCTCCTGCAGCCATTCCACCAATCTGAGGAATTGTAACATGTGACTCATCAATCATTAACAAGAAATCATCAGGGAAAAAGTCAATTAAAGTATTTGGCGGATCTCCAGCTTTTCTTTCACTAAAGTGTCTAGAATAGTTTTCTATACCTTTGACAAATCCAGTCTCCTCTAACATTTCAATATCATAACGAGTTCTTTGCTCTAACCTATATGCCTCAACAATTTTACCTTCATCTCTTAGCTCTGTAAGTCTGTCTTCCAATTCAGCCTCAATACGCTTAATTGCTTTCTGTGTTGTTGCTTCTGTGGTAGCATAGTGACTTGCTGGTGTAATAGATTCATAATGTCTCGCCAATAGCACTTTATTACTTAATCTATCCATTTCTAACATTTGGTCAATCTCATCACCAAAGAAAGAAACTCTTAAGAAAGTGTTTTCGTAGTTAACTGGGTGAATGTCTACTGTATCTCCTTTTACTCTAAAAGTACCACGGAGCAGCTCATAATCATTACGTGAATATTGTAGTCTTACTAATTCTGCAATAAGCTCATCCCTATCAATTCGCATTCCCGAACGTAAATGCAACATAAGTTCGCTATAATCCTCTGGATTACCCAAACCATATATACAGGATACTGAAGCGACTACAATAACGTCTCTACGTTCGAGCAAAGAAGCTGTTGCTGAATGTCGCATTCTATCTATCTCGTCATTGATGGATGAATCTTTTTCTATATAAGTGTCAGTTCCTGGGATATAAGCTTCTGGTTGATAATAATCGTAGTAACTGACGAAATACTCTACTGCATTGTTCGGGAAAAATGTTCTAAACTCTTCTGTCAATTGTCCTGCTAAAGTCTTATTCTGTGCAATTACTAGAGTAGGTTTTTGCACACGTTCAATTACATTAGCCATGGTAAAAGTCTTACCAGAGCCAGTAACTCCCATAAGGGTTTGCTCGTGGTCTCCTCTATTAATCCCCTCAACCAAACGGTTAATTGCTTCTGGCTGATCACCTGTTGGTTTAAACTCTGAGTTCAAAACAAATTTATTATTTTGATAATCTTTACTGTAAAAATCTTTTTTCTTTGACAAAATATCTTTCTCTCCTGAGTTAAATCTTTAAGCAAGAACTATTTTAATTCCTAAATTCATCTTATTTCTAAATCTACTTATCTTAAAAGATGTCCAAATCTAGCTTTAATAATCACTGATATCATTATAGTATAATCAAAATAATAATATGAAAGATTAGAGTTAATACCATTCTATCTAATTAGAAATAAATAGTTATATGAGTGGTCCTGTTGGCAGTGATCAACAAATTGGAGTTGATATTGCAGAAGGATATATTGATATCTTAATATTCTTCTGGGATCCAATAGAAATGCAACCACATGATCCTGATATCAAAACACTACAACGTTTAGCTGTCTTACATGATTGTGTTATTGCAGCTAATAGGACTACCGCTGATTTTGTCTTCAGCTCTCCATACCTTAACCAACGTTACGAAAGAAAAGCTATTGATGTTGGTGCTAACCTTCGCCGTAGAGCTGATGAATTTTCACATGTAGATGATTAGTTTATCTAGGTAAATTTAGTCCCAGTTATCTTTAATATTCTACTTTATAGTACCTTACAGTAAAATTGGTCTCTCGAGCTTTGCTGTGTAAAAATATCCTGGCATTATTTGCTTCAGCTATCATTTTGCAGATATTCAGACCTAGACCATAGCTTGAATCTGCTGAGGATATTTTATAGAATCTTTCGAAAATCTTATCTTTAGCATAAGCAGGTATCTCTTCAGACTCATTGACTACTGCTACCTCCAGATATGTTGGACTATCTTTGGCTATAATCTGCACTTTAGGCCCAGTTGAATTTTCTAAGGCATTTTTAACCAAATTAATGTAAAGCTCTTTTTCCCATTTAGGATCTCCAGTATAAGTTGTATTACCTACATTTATATCGATATCTATATTTCTTGCTTTGCTAATAGGAGCTAAAAGTGTTTTAACTTCACTCAGCAATTTCTCAAGCTTAATTTCTTCATTCTTAAACTCAACTGTACCGGATTCAAGTGCAGCAATATTCAAAAGCATGAGGACCAAATTTGTAATTGCAGCTATTTCAGTTTGTAAGTAATCTATTAGTTCATTTTTTGCACTTTTACCTATCTCTGGGTCTTTAAGATTATCAATAATTAATTGCATAGAAGTGATAGGGGTTTTAATCTGATGCGATATATCTTCTAGAGTCTTCTTAAGAAATCTTTGGCTGGTCTTAGCATTTTCTGCCTCTTCTCTCAGTTTTACTGTCAGCTTATATAGTTCATTCTCGAGTATGGCAAAATCTTCTTCCTTAGTACTTAGTCTAATGTCATAAATACCTTGGTTTATCTTTTCCATCTGTGTAATAAAACGTTGAATTTGTTTTTTCTGACTTATAGAGATAAAAATAAGATATAGCCCAAGTAATGTTGTTACTCCTACAACAAAGAGAATCATAATTATCTTAGCTTGTTCTCTTGAATTACTAAAATCTAATATACCATCAGATCCAACTATCCCATATTCACTTAAATCTATTTTCTCTTGGGTATTTGCAGCTTTTATTAGTTGACCAATATTTACATCTGGATTTGTCTTTTTGACTTCACTAAGAACTTTGTGCATAGCTTGGTTGGCTTCGTCCTGGAAGCTGAACTTTATCTCTCTTACAGTAAAAATTGAGAGAACTAGTATTAAGACAACTATTAATAATGCTAAAACTTTATTATTCCTCATTTAATACATAACCTACATGTTTAATTGTTTTTAATTCTTTTAAATCCAGCTTATTTCTCAATCGACTTATAGTAACTGACAAAGTATTATCATTGACAAATTCTTCGTCTGCTTCCCATAATTCTAGTAAGCGAGTTCTTTCCAAAACTTTATTTTTATTTTTTATAAAAATCTCAAGCAACTGATACTCTCGTATAGATAAGTCCACAGGTATAGCATCTTGCAAAACTACATGCTCTTTAGTATTAATCGTAATATTTTTGAAACTTAAAGAATCTGGTAAAACTTTCCTAATCCTGGCGTTTAACTCTCCCAAGGTAAAAGGTTTAGTTATGTAGTCATCAGCGCCCATATCAAGAGCTTTTACTATAGTCTCCTCTTCATCGTTGGCGGTAAGGAAAATTATAGGTATATCTTTGTACTCTTTAAATATTTCGTATAATTCTAGTCCTGAACCATCACCTAAAGATATATCTATTAGGGCTAAATCATACTTTGAAACATTAAAGTTAGCAGCCTGAGCAAAGGAGCTCAAACTGCTAACTTCATAATTCTTGCCAAGATTTAACTCCAGGCTTTTTATTATTAACTTTTGATCTTCTACAATTAGTATCTTTCTCATATTTTTATTATATATTCTCATTTCTAATTGTTGCAATTATATTCTGAGATTTAATCTTACCTACGGAGTAATTCATGATCAAGAATATGATAATGAAGGTTATTAGTATGCTTATTATAACGGCAAGCCACGGTACGCGGTAGCTCATAGCCTCTATGCTACTTTTCATTCCAATGAATATTATATAGTTTGAAGCAAGACCTATAGAGATTCCCCAGAACAAGGCTTTTATACCAAGTATCAAGCTTTCATAGAAGCTCATTAAGTTCAGTTGTTTACTGCTCATTCCCAGAGAGATTAAAGATGCAAACTCGGTTTGTCTTGAGTAAACATTACTGCTAATTGCATTAAACACATTAGTCAATGCTATTAAAGTCATCACTATCATGAATCCATAAGCAAATATCTGAATGAGCAGGAGCAAGTTGTTAATCATCTTTTCTCTTGCACCTATATTATCAATTCTATAATCATTAATATTATTTTCACTTAAGAAATTATTTATATTATCAAAGGTTTGCTCATTATTGTCTGTGTCAATCGCAAATGTATAGTAAGAGTATTCTACATTATCCCCGAGACTTCCTTTTCTAGTATATATATCTATTGTAGAACCTTTAGTATATGCATCTATACCTGGAATTAATTTATCAACTTTATGTAGTTCTATCTCCTTCTCAGAAATTAAATTCGGATTAGTATTCTGAGCAATTTTCACTTTGCTCTCTGCCAGTTGATCAAGCATTAGTATTTTATTATCTTCCGTTTTATATTGCGCTCTATTAGTGAAGACAAAATTAACATTTTTACTAAGCTCATTCTCTTCTAACAATTTATCAAAACTCTCAGAATTGACTTCATGAACTTTAACATTTACATTTGTATCAATTCTTATCCCAATTCTTTTTTTGAAATCTTCATTTAAATATTTGCTACTAATTACCCAATCTGAAATTTCATATATGGCATATTTTTCGTTTTCCAGAACATCATTAATTATTCGTTTTGTTACATCTAGATCCTCTTGATAAAGTTTCTTTTCATCAAGTTCGGGATCGGTTTTATGTGCTCCAGCATAGTGAGACAAGTTATAATTTGTCTCTCCTTCAAAAGTATTCACCCCGTAAATAATTGAACTAACAAAGTAATTTATAACTATAAAGACTGCCACACTTAACGACAAGGATATTACTGTAGCTCTATATTTTTTCTTGTTTCTTTTTATATTTTTCTTGGCAATTGAACCACTCACGCCTAGAAGTTTATCAGTTAATTTTGAAGTTTTTACTTTCTTAGCATTTAGCTTTACATCTTTTACAGAACGAATAGCTTCTATAGGACTTAGTTTAATTGATCTTCTAGCAATTAGTATTGTAGATAAATAAATTGTTATTACTGTTAAGACTAAGGTTATAGCTATAGCTTGCCAAGATAATACAAATGCAAAACTCACATCAGCAGCTTCAGCTCCTAGAGCATCCATTGTCAAGACATCTACTACCTTTGAGAGTATAAATGATGCTATTATTCCAAGTAGTACACCTAATCCGAAGCCCATCCCTCCTAGTACAAAACCTTCAAATAAAATATTCTTTTTAACTTGTTTATCTGTCGCACCTAAGCTCTTAAGTATTCCATATTGCTTAGTTTTTTCTACTATCAAGATAGAGAAACTATTTTTAATAATAGATATTGAACTTATTATAATAATTCCTAAAACTACAGAAGCTATAATAACTATTGATCTGTATTGATTAAATTTCAAACCAGACCCTGAAATTGCTAGTAAGTCATTATTTCTTTCTAAGAATAAAGAAGGCTCTAAGGATGCATTTTTGTATGTGTTTTTTATATGTGCATCAATATTTTGGGGATCTTTTAAGCTATATAAAAGCTCTGTACTGCGTACCATATCACCTAATTCAGGTGAATCTATAGTGAACGCACTGTAACCTGGTTCAGAAAAAGACTCTGTCATAGTATTTGGTCTTTGAATGATACCTACAATCTTGAACGTCTTAGTTTTTACGTCTTCAATATGTTCTGTCTCATTATAAACACGTTTCAATTGTATCTGTTCTAATAGCTCTAATTTTTTAAGATCTTGAGTGTCTATCTGGCTTAGGTCTTCCTGAGATAATCTTCTATTTCCTAAGTCTAAGTTAATAGTTTTGCCTGGTTTTAATTCTTCTAAATCATCTTTGTAGTTATTGATTAATTCTTTCGACAAAACGATCTCATTAGAATTTTCTGGAAGTCTACCACTGATTAATTTCAAATTATTATCAGCTAATCCAGCTTTACTTGTAGCTATTACCCTTATATACGGCATATATTCATTTTTGGAATTAATCTTTGAGTATCCTAGAATTTTGTTAACTAGCAGCTCATCTACATCGACATTAGCTTCCAATTTATCTTGATATTCTTCCCCCAATATGTTCACTAAATGATACTTACCGCTCATATCTTTAACTATATCTTCTACTGTTTTTCTAACAGAAAAAAGCATGGTCAAAACTGTGAACATCAAAGCTACTGATAAGCAAATTCCTATTATAGTTGCTACTGATTTTTTCTTATTCAATCTAATATTTTTAATTGTTAATTCATTTAATAATTTCATAAATCCACCTAGAATTTTCAATATTATTTAATTATCTAATCTTTTAAAACACTATAACTATTTTCTAAAATCAGATTTAATTTGCCCGTCTTCAATTTCAATAATTCTATCGGCAACATTGGCTACCTCAAGGTTATGTGTTATTAAAATTATTGTTTGCTTATACACTTTATTGTATTGTTTTAGCAAATTAACTATCTCTTCACTTGCTTGACTATCTAAGTTACCTGTTGGTTCATCTGCTAATAAAATACTTGGTCTATTAATTAAAGCTCTACCTATGGAAGTTCTTTGTTGCTCACCACCTGAAAGCTGGTTAGGCAAATGATTTCTTCTTTCTGATAGACCCAAAATCCTCAAAATTTCATTCATATCTTCTTTTGCTACTTTTTGACCGTCTAATCTTTTTGATATACTAATATTCTCTTCTACCGTCAATGTTGGAATTAAATTATAAAATTGATATACCAACCCTACTTGTCTACGTCTATATACAGCTAACTGATCACTGGATAAATTAGAAATATTCTGACCATCAACAATAATTTCTCCGCTATCGGCTCTATCTACACCACCTAACAAATGTAGTAAAGTAGATTTACCAGATCCTGACGCACCTACTATTGCCAGAAACTCTCCTTTCTCGACGGAGAAACTAATATTATTACATGCTTTAACTGCATTCTCATTCTTACCATATGTTTTATTCAAATTCTTAACTGATAAAATTTCCATTGCAATACCTCTTTTTTATTTACTATTTATATGGCTATTCTAGCAAGTCAAACTTACAGCAAAGTGACAAGAAAAAATCTCTTCTATTTTGAAGAGATTTTCTAAATAAAATCTTAATGATTAGCACTAGAACCAAATAGTATCGTAATTAATAGGAGCATAAAAATTCTTTTCTAATTCCTCTCTGCTGCTATTCTTATTGCCTAAAACCCACATAGCTTTGGCAAAAACTGCTTCAGGTGTCATATCATATGACTCTAAAAAATTTGTCTGAGATTTTATCTTATTACCAACCTCATAAATGCTCATATTGCTTCCTTCTTTTGCAACTTGAGTAGCCATAATAATTAATTTATCTGGATATCTCTGACAAAGCTCAATAAATTCATCATTAATACTTTCTGGAATACCACCAACACCGAAGCTTTCAAAAATCAAACCATCATACTTCTCAAAAAGATATTTCAATATATCTGGACTAATTCCTGGCGTTAACTTAAGTAAATAAACATTTGTATCAAGATTTGTATAAAACTTAACCTCACCCTCATGTTTTTCAGCTTTGATGTATCTCATTATTTTATTATCCTGAATTAAAGCTAGATAAGGGAAATTTATACTAGAAAAAGCATTATAACTCTTTGATCTTGTTTTCTTAGCTCTAGTGCCTGCGATTACCATCGAAGCAAATACTATAGTTACTCCTTCTGATTCATCATCAACTGCATAAATAATACTGTCTCTTAAATTAGCTTTTGCATCTGTTACATCTAAATTAATAGGTTTTTGGGACCCTGTAATAACAATAGGTTTCCTAGAATTTTGGATCATGTAAGATAAGGCTGCAGCTGTATAAGCCATAGTATCTGTACCATGAGTTATTACAAAAGCATCATATTTCGCATAAACCTTTTTAATATACTCAGCAATAATTTGCCAATGTTTTGGGCCAATATTTGTACTATCTAGATCTAACAATTGCTGGAAATCTAAATCAGCATAGTCTTGCACTTCAGGAATATATTGGATTAATTCTTTTGGGTCTATCCCCGGTTTCAAGCCATTTTCTGACTGCACTGATGCTATAGTGCCTCCTGTTGCCAGTAAAAGAACTTTTTTTCTTTTTATATTTCCTATCGTCATACCAAAAATTCCTCCTGTTACTAAATATATTTTATATCATTTCATACTTACTTCACATTGCTGGATTATTATTTAATTGTAGTTTTTTTGATATACAGTCCTCCAAAATGTATAGTAAAGCCCCGATTTGCTCCTTTGCTCGGGGTTTTATTTTATGTTTATGTAAAAAAGGGAGCTATCTTATTGATGATTTGCTCCCTTAATAAAATCAAAATATATTTTCTACTTTCGCCAGCAATCCTAATTTTGCTTAGCACCTAAATTTTTAACCAATATCTCAAGAATCTCTGCATTCTTAGCCTCAATTTCATCACTACTTAAAGTATGATCTGGAGCAGATAATTCGTATCTTAATAAAATACTCTTCTCATCTTTTGCCATTTCTGCACTACGATAAATCTCTAAAAATTCTAAACCTTGAACTAGTGGCTCCACCAATTCAGCAATTTCAGACCACTTAACTTCATCTTTTACCCAGATATTTAAGTCTTGAGTTACCACTTGATATTGGTTCAAACTTTCATATGAATTAGTTCTAGAATCCAAGCTCTCAATATGATCAAGATCAAACTCAGCAATTACAACATAATGATTCTTAACTCCACTATTTTTCGCTGTCTTTGGAGAAATCATACCTAAGTCACCAATAATTTCTCCATCTTTGTCCAAGATATTTAACCAAACTTTTGGATCTGCCCAAGTAGGTTTCTCTTCTTGAGCGAATGTAATTCCACTACAGTGATTATATCTAGCCATTAATTCTAAACTACCTTTAACATCACGGAACAATAGCTCTGGAGAATCTCCAGCTGCTAATAATCCTAAGTAGTTCTTCTGTTCAGGAAGTACTTCTTCTGGACTGGACGGTGTACTATAACCTTTGGCAAACACTTGAGCTTGTTCAAAAATCTTAAATTCTGATTTATATCTTAGGTTTTTAACAGCAGCTTCTAGTAATCCTGGGACTAAACTTCCTCTTAATTTAGATTGAGTAGGACTTGGTGCATCTTGTAACTCTAACCATTCACCTGCATCTATACCTGCTGCTTCTATATAGTGACTATCTACCCATGGATATGTATAGACTTCTTGGAAACCACAACGTATAGCAAAATACTTATGCAAGTTATGATTTAGATTAACTTCTCTTTGGTTAACTGCTGCTTCTAATTTAATGCTTGGTGCAATTAAGCTAAAGTTCTCGTAACCAATCATTCTAGCTATTTCTTCGAGAATATCAGCTGGCATTTGGATATCACCTGTGGATCTCCAAACTGGTGCTAATACTGTAAACTCGCTCTCATTTTCATGAATAATTTCAAATCCTAAAGGTTCAAGACTAAGATGAATTTCCTGACTAGTAATTTCACGACCAATTCTTACGTTGAGATAATCATATTTAACTGTGATCTCATTACGTTCAGTCTCATGTTGTTTTGCTTGACCTTTGGCAATAACTTTTGCCTCTGGCAAAAGTTTATTTAACAAATTAAAGGCAAGATTCTTAGCATCTTCCATTCTAGCAGTATCAATATTTTTCTCATATCGACTAGATGAATCTGTTCTAACATTATGTCTCTTAGAAGTTCTTCTAACTGCCAATGGGCTAAATGAAGCAATTTCTAAAAGCATGCTATTTGTATCTGCTAAAATTGAGTCTTGCTTACCACCCATTACTCCACCAAGGGCTAAAGGTTTCTTACCGTCACTAATTATCACATCTTCTGGATCTAAATCAAGAATAGTTCCATCTAACAACTCAAGTTTTTCACCTGAGTTAGCATCTCTTACAAGTATCCCTGACTCAACATGCTTATAATCAAAGCCGTGAGTTGGTTGACCAGTAGTTAGCATTACATAGTTAGTTATATCTACTAAATTATTCTTTGGATTTACATCTACTGACCAAAGTCTAATTCTCATATCTAGAGGAGATTTTTCTACTTTAACTTTATCAATTACGTAAGCTGAATATGCATTGCAATTTTTGGTACTTATTTCTACAGGGTAATTATCCAAATCATCTGCAAACTTAAAAGTTTCTAAATCTTTTAACTTAGTACTATAAATAGCAGCTAATTCTCTTGCTATACCATAGTGTCCCCAAAGATCTGGTCTATGGGTCATTGATTTATTATCAATTTCAATTATGTAGTCATCTAGACCAATTGCATCGGCAATATTAACGCCCGGTTGTGCTTTTTCAAGATCAGATAAATCCATAATATCGTGTTCAGCAGCTGGGAATAGTACTTCTAAGTCAAGTTCATTAGCTCCACAGATCATACCTTCACTTAAGACACCTCTTAGTTTGGTACTTTTAATCTCTACAGCTTCACCCTGGCCATGCCAACGTACCATAGCTCCTGGTACAGAAACAGCTACTTTTTGTCCAACAAATAAATTTTGTCCACCACAAACTATTTGAAGATCTCTTTCTCCACCAACGTTAACTTTACATACCCATAAAGTATCAGCATTTTCATGTTTCTCAATACTTAGAATTTCACCTACTACAATTCCAGAAAATCTGTCTCTAAGGCTCTCGACATCTTCAACTTCTACAGTACGCATAGTAAGATCGTAGGCTAAGTCTTCAATGCTCAAATCTTCTGGTAACTCTACATAGTCTTTTAACCAATTCAATGATACTTTCATGATTCACCTCTTCTCTTACTATTTATATTGTTCTAAGAATCTTAAATCTGTACTGTGGAATAGTCTGACATCATCAATACCGTATCTCATCATAACTAATCTATCTAAACCGATATTAATGTAAAAACCTGACCACTCTTCTGGATCAAGACCTGCTGCTCGTAATACATTTGGATGAGGAACACCACCAGGCATGACTTCTAACCAACCAACTTGGTTGCACACAGAGCATCCCTTACCTACACAAACTTGACATTGCATATCAATCTCAAAGCCTGGTTCAACGAATGGGAAATATCCGGCTCTCATTCTAACTGGTACGTGATGTCCAAAAACTTTCTCTAAAATTGTTTCGATTAATAATTTACCAGAGGCAAAAGAGAAGTTTTTATCAACGATTAAAGCCTCATACTGGAAGAAAGCTCTTTCATGTCTTGCATCTGTAGTTTCATTTCTAAACACTTGTCCAGGATAAACAAATCTTGCAGGCGCGCCATTTGCTTGTAAATAACGCACTGAAGCTCCAGTTAAGTGAGGTCTTAAGCATAACCGTTTACTTGCTTTTTCATAATCTTCTGCTTGCAATTCTTCTAACGTAGCACCTGGCTTAAGCCAATATGTATCCATAGATTCTCTCGCTGGATGCTCTTGAGGGAAGTTCAAATTATCAAAAGCATATTGTTCACTTGTAATATCATCTTCAGAAAATAACTCAAAATTCAAAGATAAAAATGCATCATTTAAGTCATATGCCATCTGTGTAATTGGATGTAAACTTGCTGCTTGTATTTGAGATCCTGGCAAAGATACGTCAAAGTCGGTTTCAATGTATGAACTATTCTCCAAAATTTCGACTTCTTTAGAATCTAAACTAGCTTGAATACTATCTTTAACTTCATTTCCTAGTTTACCAAGCAAAGGGCGCTCTTCGGCTGAAGCTTTTCCAATAGATTTCAAAATTACACTTAATGTTCCTTTTTTACCAAGAAATTTCTGTTTAAGCTCTTGCAACTTAGAATTAGTCTGAGCTTCATTAATTGCTGCAACTGCCTCTTTCAATAAACTTTCAAGTTCTTGTTGTAACATCAATAACTCCTCTTTTCATGATTACTTTTATTAATTAAAATTGTCTTTTAGATATTATAGCCCAACATGAGATATTCTTTTGATTTTTTTACAAAAAGAAAGTGCTCCATTTTGTGTAATTACCACATTTATTGGAGCACTTCTATTAATTTAATCTAATTCTCAGTCAGTTAACTATTATTTTTCTGACCTCTTACGCACAACTGTCATCACGCTTGCTAATCCTAAAGTTACTACAGCTAAAGGAATATAGTATGCATTAACACCAGTCTTTGCAGGGCTTGTAGTAGGTACAGATTTGCTTGTTGCTTTAGTTGTGTTGCTTGTACTCGCAGTAGTGTTACCAGATGCAATCTTTTCTGCTGCGAATATAAACTTAGAAAAACCATCAGTTTCAAATTCAACTTGTCTACCTTTAACTTTAGCTTCTAGATTTTCACTCATACCGTTATCTTTGACGTGTGTCAAACTTAACTTCTCGTTTTTATCAATATCAAATCCTATTGTTATTTCAAATCTAAGTTTAGCTCTTGGTTGAACAGCTTTGCCATTTTCATCAAGCAATTTAATATTAAATACTTCTGCTTTATCAGAAGATTCTAGCTTCTCTGCCCATATAGTATAACCATTATGTTTTGCCTCATCATTCAAAATTAATATATCTTTGAATGGTGAATTTTCATTAATCCTTAGAGGTTTTGTTGCAGGTTTACTATCCATTTCTTTTGGACCTTGCGAACCTGGATTTTGTGTTTCTGGGCTTTCTGGCTTGCCAGGTTTATTCATATCAGGTTCTTTATCTGGGTTCTTATCTTCAGGTTTCTCATCTGGTTTTTTATCTTCTGAGTCATCTTCACCAGGTTTTATTTCAGGGCCAGAACCTAAATCTTTAAAATTAAGGGATTTTCTTGCTTCATTAAGTTCTGATGTTGCTTTCTCAATTTGTTCTTGTGTCAAGCCGTCTAACTCATTTAACGTCTTAGCTTCTGCCAATTTATTTTTAAATTCATTTAAGTTCTCATCTTCTTTGGCTTTGCTTAGATCTATTTCTTCTGCTTCTTTAATAGCTTTTTGTAAACCTTCTTTATCAACTTTATCGGCATCATCTGCAGATTTTAGTTTAAGATTATTTATAGCCTTTTGTAGGTTTTCCTCTGCTTGATTTACATCTTCTTGAGATGCATATTTTTCAGCTAATAATTCTTTAGCTTTTGTCTCTGCAGCCTTTAAATCTGCTATTGACTGTTCAGTTTTATCACTTAGATCCAAAGTATCCAGCATAGCAACTAGATAGCTTAACTTTTCCTTGTCAGCTTCAGTCTTTTCTACTAAATCCTCTATAGCCTTTTGTAACTTTTCCTGAATATCACTTACTTGACTCTTTGTTGCACTTTCATCGGAGAAAATTTTCTCAGCGTCTTCTAAAACTGCCAGCAACTCTGCCTTACTAGCATCAGTCCACTTAACATCTTCTGTTTCAGTTTTTGCAGTTTTAATCAATGCCTGTAACTCTGACTTATCTACTGTGGTATCACGTTGTCCTAACAAACGTATTTCAGAGAGAGCAAGTGATCTATAGAAATCGTTTGATACAACTCCGTTGATCTTCAACTTCCAAATTCTATTTTCATGCACCTGGTCAAACATTTTTGTAATTTCTTTTAGATGTCCTGAATCAGTAAAACTATAAATTTTTTCCCAATTATCGTCATTTTCTAGATACTCACGGTTTGAAAGTTTACTTGCGTCAGGATTAGCTTCTTTTAAGGCCAAGAGTTCTCCTGATTTAGCATTCATATCTTTTAACATATACTCATTAGCTTTAGTAGCATTCCAAATTTCAAGTTTTTTAACTTGAGCGCCTTCTCCTAAATCAAAAGCAATCCAGAATGGGTGTTCTTCTATTTTTTTCGCATCATAAGTAAATATACCATCGCCATAATCATTTAATTTATTATCAAACAAGTGAGGAGCATACTCTCTTAAAATATCACTATGCATTGGAGATGCACCTAATACTTTCGCATTTTCAGCTAAGTTAAGCATAATCTCCTTTTCTGCACCAACGATATATTTTAGTTCATGAACTACTTTATTGTTATCGTCAAAATAGACTACCTTGTATGTCTCTTCTTCTGTATTAGCAATTATTGGAGTACCAGAATTTCTAGTGTCAGAGTACATTTGATTATCATGAGTAGTAATTACGGCATTGTAGTTCGATACATCGAACTTGAACTGGTCAAAAGTCAAATCTTTTGCTAAAAATTCAGTTCCATTAACACTTTCTTTCTTTAGAGCATTGAAATCTTCTTCATTTCCAATAACTCTACCTGCAGAGGTTTCTTGAATTTCAAGATATTTAAATACACTATTTGCCTCTGAATCTTTGTCAACTTCAACCTTTTTCGCCAATAGTGCTGGATTAAAGTAAGATCTTGGTCTCTGATTTCCAAATAATGTTAAAGAAGAAACATCTCCAGCAGTGTTGTTCTTAACTTTTTCTATTAGAGTATCTAAAACTTCTCTATTCTTACTGCCTTCATGAAAGTCTAATAAGTTATTACTTAAATTAAATTCGAGTAGTGAAGTCCACTCTTCTACTCCAGATAGCTCCAATGTTTCAATATTCAATCCTGATAAATCAAGCTTCTCTAAAGATTTAAGACCACTTAATTTAAGTTTATTAAGCACCTTCTCATTTTTGCTCTTTGGAATTGCATTAGCAATATTATGAGGCAACAAGCCTTTATTAATTTCTTTGATCTTGTTTAGTCCATTTAGACTTAGACTTTTTACATTTTGCATTAATTCTAAACCTTGGAGACTTTCAATCTCAGGGTTATTAATTTCTAAATCACCATCAAATAATCTGAATTTTCTTAGGTATGGACCTACCTTTGATTTAATTTCTTCTAATAAATGTTTGTCTGGAATATGTTGCTCAGTAAGCAAGTCATAATCTCTAGAATTTTCCATTAATTCTTTTAACTTAGCACTATTTGAGAAATCACTCTTTACGATATTATTATCGCCATGAGCTACGCCATCTCTCTCGATAGCATAAGAAAATACACCTGCTTTGACACCATTGTTTGGTTGCCATTTGACATGTTCTTTTACTGCTCTACTATTCAAAAACTCTTCTCCAAAACCTGGTACATCGAACCATTGATTGCCCTTTGGAGAATTCTCTTCGTACCAAGAAAATCCAATTAAATATTGCTCAGGTTTGATATATGGTTTATATGTTTCCCAGAACTCATTAAAGTCTGCTTCTTTTTGTCCATATGCTTGCATCAAGACAAAATCAAAGCAATCACTAATCCTTGGGAACAACTTATTAACTCTTTCATAGTTAATTCTATCTAGCTGAGTTGCTTTCATAGTAGTGTCTAGAATAAATAGCTTATTATTCTTGTCTAATATTTTCTTTAATTCTTTAATAATACCAGTAGCATCATCAATATCTTTATCACTCAGAAGTTCTCTACCGTCAGCACTTAGAGTATGGTGTTTCTCATAGTCAATATCTAACCCATTTACACCATGTTGAGCAACATACACGTCATAAATCTGTTGTGCACGTTTTTCATATGTTGATTTATCTAAATCATAATTTATAACATCGCCAGTTTTGTCTCCCTTTAACACCATTCCAAGATTTATAGTTCTTACAACCTTTTGACCTCTTGCATTCATAGTCGGAACATAATCTTCTTTTAAAGCACGCCAAAATTCTGGTGACTCCTCACCACCAGGGAAAACAAATACTAAATTTACTTCTTTTGGAACATCTAGCATTGAATTTGGTCTACTTGGATCATGAGCTTTGTCATGCCAGGATCTGTAGTAACCACCATTAATAGGCAACTGTAAGCCTTTTACACTAGTCAAACTCTCTGTATTCATGCTCTCCATTGAGCTAACTGAAACATTTGCATTAAACAATGTAGCTGCCAATATCAAGGCACACACGAATACAGAGGTTATGACCCTCATACAAACCTTTTTCCTCATTTAAATACCCTCTTTCTTTTATTGTTCTAACTTCAATGGGAAATAATCTTCCTATAACTCATTAGAATAATTAGGAACATTTATACCATAATGCACTAAATAAAACAAGAAAAAATTTTTAACTTGTGCTAGTTGTCTGAACATACATGTGCTGTTATGTAAGCAAAGAAATTTTTAGGGAAAAAGAAACCTGCCAAAAATGACAGGTTCCCATATTTTAATCATTTTTAATTAAAATTTATTTTGGAATAATTGGCAAACTTGCTGCAGCAACACTTTGTCCAACTCTTCTCAATTTCTCGCTTGGAAGCATGACATCTAACTTATCTGCTAATTCAGGATATTCAGCTTTAATTACTTCCTGGCAAACTTCAAGGATCCTATCTCCACCTTTACCTGAAACAACTCTTCCCATTAATATAACATCTTCGATATTATAGAAATCTGAGTAGTATGCTAATGTGTAACCTAGATATACACCAATACTTGTGAAAATATCATTTGCTAATTTATTATCCTCATTCATGTAAC
>CAMYAM010000024.1 GCA_947253875.1 uncultured Fastidiosipila sp.
GAAGAAGGAAAAGATCCATCAGATCCAGCTAAAGCAACAGTAAATGAAAAACCAGCGCCAACACCAGAAAGCTCAAAGACACCAGAAGTAAATAAAGGAACAGAAGGTGATGACAAGATAAAAGGTAAAGGTGAATCAAAACCTAAACCAGCGGCACCAAGCCAATCAACAGGATCTGAAGTTTCTAAGACAGGTGATACAAGCTACGTGGCATTAGTTGCAGGCCTATTAAGTCTAGCTATGGCAGGAGCATTAATAGTCAATCGTAAGAGAGACGAAGAATAATCCAAAGTCAGTTTGTTAGCAAAATATAAAGGACGTGTTATGAATAACACGTCCTTTTAAATATAAGAAAGAAATCACACAAGTATGGGAACTAAAAACTTCACAAACACAGGAACAGAACTTCCACAAATGCAGGAATAAAAACTCCACAAATACAGGAATTGTGGTGCATTTAAGAAATGGAAGTTACGGCTTAATTGAGATAAAACTAGGTGGAAATTCTCATATAGAAGCTGGAGCAAAAACATTACTAGACCTGGCTTCTAAGATTGATTTTGATAAGATGAAAGAACCTTCATTTTTGATGGTTTTATGTGGGGTAGCTCCTTTTGCGTATAGAAGAAAAGATGGGGTTATGGTAGTGCCAATTTCTTGTCTGAAAAATTAAATTAGTGCGAGTGTAAGGTAAGCTTGACATCAGAAAAAACAAGAGACGCTTTGTGATAACGCGTCTCTTATTTATAGTAAACAGTGTCATTATTTTTTAGAATAATATAAAAACATCTATTCAATCGAAATTTTCAAGTTATTCCCCCAGCTATTATCAGCATTTTCTTCAACAGCATCAATTACAATCTCTTTGCCAAACATGCTTAGCAACGTACTTCCGCCAGCTTTTGAAAAGAAATATTTGCTGTTCAAAACAAGGAATAAATTATCATTCTTCAAGTCGTATTCTTTAATACTAAATCTGTACAATTTATTCTTTTCAATTTGCTCTAAATTTAAATTCTCATCAATGTTTAGTAAAAATAATCCTTGTTGAGGGATTTGGATTAGAACCTTCTTTATAGTTACATCATCCGTTACATAGTCTGGATAAAAATCTATGATAGTTCCAGAGAAGCTTCCGGCAATTTTTGCAGATTTATTGCTTGTTGCTACTGGTACAGTTGTGGATTCTGTTGCTTTTTTGGCTTCTGGTTTTGATGCTTCTGTGTTGGCTGTACCACAAGCAACTAAAGCTAATGAGACTAATATTGTCAACATAAGTTTAAGTATTTTCATGTTATTCACCTCACTTTACTTATCAACAGATTGTTCTTGCTTCTTTTCTTTTCCGTCTATTCTTTGCCCCAAATATCTTTCATGTTTTCTGTCTTTTTTATCTTTGCATCTTCATCTTCGGAAAGTAGACCTCAGAATATTATTACTAGTGAAAGAACTCCAATTATTATTGGGAATCAATCCTTTTCCTAGAAGATTTGCAAATAATAAAAATACAATTCCTACAATTGCTAAAGAATTATCTTTCACGAATTAGTACCTCCTTTGGAACTTTTTTGCTTTTAGCTAAGATTTGACGAGGCAGGATATTTTTCTTTAAATGGATAAAATCAGTATACCATTTAATACTATTTACTTGTACTTTTTGTTGTATAATTCTGAGTATCGGAGGGGTAAATAATATTAAGGAGGTAATTATGAGACCTTATTTTATAGATGATAACGAGAAAATCCTTTGGGAAGGTAGACCAAGCAAGCTGATGTATTTCTTTAGTGGATTTAATTTGTTTAATGTTATATTTTTGATTATTTGGGCAGGTATGATGCTTTTTATATCAAGTAAAAGTTTCTTCATGTCAAGAGAGATTGGTAAAATTTCAGAAGCAAATCCTTTCGGCAGCTCCTTTGATATATATGCATTAATTCCATATATAATACTTTTTGTAGTGTTTATTATTTTTGTATTCATACCAATAAAGAAAATTATTGAGTCGTTCAAGATTAGATATTACGTGACCGACCTAAGAATTTATATTGAGTCAGGCATAATAGGCAAGGATATTCAAAATATCGAGTACAAAGACGTAAAAGATTTAAATGTTAACGTTGGTCTTTTAGGCAAGATGATGAATAGAGGTACAATTTCTCTAACACCAGATCGTACCTATTCTGATGGTGATAGTAGTTATGTTAAAAGTGGTTTCAAGCTAATTGGAGTTGAAAAGCCATATGAATTGTTTAAAGTAATTAAGAAAAATGCTCTTGATGTTACAACTGACCAACAATATCCGAACGCATACAGACCTGACAGAAATGCTGGTTACAAAACCAAGTTGGATGATGAGAGATAGTAAGACTTTATTAAGCAATTTCCAATTCAAGCTTAAAGTCAGCAAGTAAGAGTAAAGCTAAAATAAAAACTCAAAGACCTCGTGATCTCATTTGAGAAAACGAGGTTTTTGTGTGCGAATAAGTTTCTCGGAAAAATAGCTCTTAACATTTTTATACCAGTAATTTATATCTGTGATTTATATCTGTCATTAGATTTAGAGATTTTAGACAAGATAATGGTAGAATTGATATAAGTATATTTTTGCACTATTTGGAAGGATATCTGTAAATATTTTTTGCATTCTGAAAAAATATTTGAATTGTTATGGAATTTTAATTGTTCAGTGCGAAATTAAATCAAGCTATGAAAATTTAGATATTTCATGAGGTAAATAAATGCGAACACAACGAGAGATAAGAAAAGCAGCAAGAGAGTTTGCTGAAAAATGGGATGGTGTAGGATACGAAAAGGGAGATTCAGCTAGATTCTGGATGTCTCTTTTAAATGAAGTATACGGAGTTAACAGACCAGCTGAATATATTCGTTTTGAAGATAGAGTTATGCTGGATCATACTAGTTTTATTGATGGATTTATCCCTTCTACTCATGTCTTAATTGAGCAAAAATCAATGGATAAAGATCTAAGTAAAGAAATAAGACAGTCAGATGGTTCTTATCTTTCTCCTTTTCAACAAGCAAAAAGATACTCAATAGAGCTTTCTTATGATGACAGGCCAAGATGGATAGTTTTAAGTAACTTTAAAGAATTTCATATTTATGATATGAACAAACCACAGTCAGATCCAGAAATTGTTTATTTGAAGGATTTAGAGGAAGATTACTATAGACTTAATTTTTTAGTTGATGAAGAAGATGAGTACATTAAGAGATCAGTTGAAGTATCTATCCAAGCAGGTGAACTGGTAGGGACATTATATGATGCATTATTGAAACAATATAATAACCCTCAAGATGAAAATACCCTAAGAGATCTAAATATCTTATGTGTTCGTTTAGTTTTCTGTTTCTATGCAGAAGATGCTGGTCTATTTGGTAGGCATAACATGTTCCATGACTACCTAAAAACATATAGTAACAATCCTTCGAGCTTTAGAGATGCTCTAATAAAATTATTTAAGGTTTTGGACCAAGAAGAGCACGAAAGAGATCCCTATTTGTCAGATGAGATTCTGGCTTTCCCATATGTTAATGGTGGATTGTTCGAGAATGAAAACTTGGTAGTTCCAAGAGTTAATGAAGAAATTATTGATATCATTTTGAACAAAGCCTCTGCCAACTTTGATTGGTCAAAAATTAGTCCAACTATATTTGGTGGGGTGTTTGAATCTACCTTGAACCCTGAAACAAGGCGTTCTGGTGGTATGCACTATACTTCCATAGAGAACATTCATAAAGTTATTGATCCATTATTCATGGATGCTCTTAATGAAGAATTTAATGAAGCAATTTCTTTAAAGACCATAAATCTAAAAAGAAGAAAATTAGAAGAATTGCATGATAAGATTGCATCTCTGAAATTCCTAGACCCAGCTGCTGGAAGTGGAAACTTTTTGACTGAAACTTATATCTCATTAAGGAAGTTAGAGAATAAAATTCTTAAAGAGTTGTTAGGTTCTCAAATAATTATGGGGGATATTCACAACCCTATTAAAGTATCAATCTCACAATTCTATGGTATTGAAATTAATGACTTTGCAGTATCTGTAGCAAGAACAGCATTGTGGATAGCTGATTCGCAAATGATGAAAGAAACTGAAGACATAGTTAATATGAACTTAGATTTTTTGCCATTAAAAACTTATTCAAACATCGTTGAAGCGAATGCTTTGAGGATTGATTGGGAGGATGTAGTTCCTAAAGATGAGTTGGATTATATTATGGGGAATCCGCCATTCTTAGGAGCAAGGTTGATGAGCTCTGAACAAAAAGATGATATTAATTATATTTTTGAAAAAGCAAGAGGCGTTGGAAACCTGGATTATGTTACTGCTTGGTATAAAAAAGCTTGTGACTATATTGATGGATCAAAGGTTGAATGTGCATTTGTTTCTACTAATTCTATATCGCAAGGAGAACAAGTTTCTATATTATGGAAGCCATTATTTGAGGACTATAAGATATATATCAACTTTGCCCATCAAAGTTTTGTATGGGACAGTGATGCAAGTGATAAAGCTAAAGTACATTGTATTATTGTAGGCTTCTCGCAAATTGAGAGAAGTGATAAATATATTTATACTTCGGATAATATGTTAAAAAAGGCTAATAACATTAATTCATATTTATTGGAAGGACCTGATGTATTTGTAATATCAAGAAAAGAACCAATATCAAATGTACCTAACATGGTTTTTGGAAGCATGCCTAATGATGACGGAAATTTAATATTAGATAAGTATGAAAAAAATAAATTAATCGAAGACTATCCAGACTCTTTAGGTTTGATCAAAGATTTTATTGGTTCAAGAGAATTTATAAATAAGATTGATAGGTATTGTTTATGGATTAATTCAGAAGATGCAATGAAAGCGGTTAAAATAAAACCAATTAAAGAAAGGATTGAAGCTGTTCGAGCTTACAGATTATCTAGTAAGAGAAGTGCAACTCAAAAATTAGCTGAGATACCATATTCTTTTGGTGAAGTAAGGCAACCTGAATGTGATTATTTACTATTTCCAGGTGTTTCATCTGAAAGAAGAAAATATATACCAATTGGATTTTTGCCAGGAGATGTGGTAGCAAGTAATGCCGCTTTAATTATTCCAGAGGCAACAATTTATGAATTTGGTGTACTTACATCTAATGTTCATAATGGATGGATGAGGGCTGTG
This sequence comes from uncultured Fastidiosipila sp., assembly GCA_947253875.1. Classification (GTDB taxonomy): domain Bacteria; phylum Bacillota; class Clostridia; order Saccharofermentanales; family Fastidiosipilaceae; genus Fastidiosipila. Next base: position 5,197 of record CAMYAM010000024.1, read on the forward strand.
GCTGGTAGACTTAAAAGTGATTACAGGTATTCAAAAGATATTGTTTATAATAATTTCCCTTGGCCTAACCCAAGCGAAAAACAAAAACAAAAGATTAAAGAAACGGCAAATGAAATACTTGAAGCAAGAAAACTATATCCAGATTCATCCTATGCAGATTTATATAATGAACTAGCCATGCCACCAGAATTAAGAAAAGCTCATCAAGAGAACGACAGAGCAGTAATGGAAGCTTATGGATTTGATTGGAAAAATATGACTGAAGCAGATATTGTAGCTGAGTTAATAAAATTATATAAAAAGCTAACAGAAGAGTAGAAATTTTGCAGAGTTGAGAAAGCACAATCCTTTAAAAATCCTCTTTTCTGTCTTATAATTAGCAGCAATAAGGATAAGAAAAAACAAAAATCTTTAACAAATACAATAAACAACCAAACCAAAGGAGAACCACATGGCAAAAGATTACAGAGTTTTACTATATTACAAATACACACACATAGAAGATCCAGAGAAATTCAGAGATGAGCACTTAGAGTTTTGCAACAGTATTGGACTAAAAGGCCGTATCATCGTAGGCTACGAAGGCATTAATGGTACCGTTTCAGGTACTGTAGAGCAAACAGATCAGTACAAAGATTTCTTGCACAGCCTAGAAGGTTTCGAAGATGTCTGGTTCAAGGTTGATGAGGCAGATGGATTTACCCACCCGAGAATGTCAGTTAAGTTCAGAGATGAGATTGTTACATTGCACTTGGAGAATGACTTTTCTCCAACTGAGACAACAGGACAATACTTGAGCCCACAAGAATTTAAGGAAGCAATTCTTGATGAGAATACTGTAATTTTAGATACTAGAAACGATTATGAATATGACCTAGGTCACTTCCGTGGTGCGATTAGACCAGATATCAAGACTTTCAAGGAATTACCTCAATGGATCAAGGATAATGAGGAGTTATTCAAGGACAAAAAAGTCGCCATGTACTGTACTGGTGGTGTCCGTTGTGAGAAGTTCTCCGGCTGGATGTTGAGAGAAGGCATTTCAGACCAAGTTGGACAATTACACGGTGGAATCGATACTTATGGTAAAGATCCAGAGGTTCAAGGTGAGTACTGGGAAGGTAGCATGTACGTATTCGATAGCAGAGTTTCCGTACCAATTAATCACGTTAACCCAACTATTACTGGTAGAGACCACTTCGATGGAACTCCTTGCGATCGCTATATCAACTGTGCCAACCCGGACTGTAATCGACAGACTTTCATGAGCGAAGCTAACGAGGAGAAATATCTAAGGTCTTGTAGCCCTGAGTGTAGACGTGACAAGAGAAATCGCTACGTAATTCAACACAATTTATCCGAAGAAGAATGGGAAAAGAGATTGAATGAGCTGGGCGAAAGTTTATATGATAAAAAAGCAGTATAGTTTTTGAAATTTGAAGTTTTAGGTAAGTACGTAAGAAGGCATATTTTACTATGACAAAAGCAGAACTAATAGCGATAATTGTAGTTGTGATTGTTGTATTAATACTAGTAATAGCTCTTGGATTAACTGCTAACCACTTGGTAGAGTATGCAATTGGTAGAGGTGGAGCTGGCGGCGAGAGAAATGTTGATGACAGCGAATTAAGTCAAATTAGCTCAGCAGAATTACGAAAAATAAATCAGCAAAAAGAAATTCTGAGACAAAAAACGAATGCTTTTTTTAAGGCTAATCCATATAAAACAACTTACATCAAGTCTAATGACAATTTGAAATTAGAAGGATTTTACCTGGAGAATTCGGCGAATGCTGACTGGGTACTACTGATTCATGGTTATAGGGCAAAACATGAGTCAATGGATGACTTCGCTAAGCTTTATTATGATGCAGGTTACAACGTGCTTCTCCCTGAATTAAGAGCAAATGGTAATTCTGAGGGTGATTATGTAGGTATGGGTTGGTTGGAAAAAGAGGATGCCAAACTATGGATTGACTGGATAATTGAGCGTCAGCCTTCTGCGAATATTATTGTTCATGGAGTGTCTATGGGAGCAGCTGCAACTATGATGCTTTCAGGTGATGAGACAAGAGAAAATGTTAAACTGTTTATAGAAGATTGTGGTTATACAAGCGCTTGGGATATCTTTGCTAACGAATCTAAATTGCGTTTCAATTTACCAAGTTTTCCAATACTAAATTTAGGTAGTGGAATAGCGAAGTTAAAAGCGGGTTACAGTTTCAAGGATGCTGATGTGTTTAAGCAAGTTAAAAAGTCAACTAAGCCAATATTATTCGTTCATGGTATGGAAGATGATTTTGTACCTTTCTATATGCTAGATGAGCTGTATAATGCAAAGACAGAAGGAGCCAAAGATAAATTCGTTTCTGAGACTGCAGGGCATGCTGATTCTATCTATGCAGATACTTCAGCCTACTGGGTAAAAGTAATGGAGTTTATCCGAGCTAATATGCCGGAATAGGAACAGAATACAAATGTTTTCACAGAAAAGGAGAATCTTATGTTTTCAGAAATAGAGCACTTACCAAATAATCCAACTTTACAAGGGCAAGCAGAGTTATTCCCTAATATTCAATATAGTAAATCCGGACAGTTTTTATCATTATTAGTGCCTTGGGCAGTTAATCAAGATCGTGATCATATTAGTCCGAGACCAGTTATTGTATTTGTACAAGGAAGCGGATGGACCACTCCTAACTTGAATTTTGAGATACCAATGCTATCTAAGTATGCGGAGGCTGGATATATAGTTGCGACAGTATCACATAGAAGCTATCAAGATGGTTATAAGCTGCCAACTTTCCTCAAAGATGTTAAGTGTGCCATCAGATTCTTGCGTGCTAATGCAGAGCAATATCATATTGATCCCGAAAGAATAATGATATATGGTACTTCATCAGGAGGTAATACCGCTCTTCTAGTCGGTCTAACTGCTAATGACGAGAGATACAAAACTGAAGAATATCCTGAGCAAAGTGATGCAGTCAATGCTGTAGCGGAGTGTTTTGGTCCAACAGATATGACTAATATATTTGATAACTTAGCTGGAGACGTGGAAGCTGCAGAAATGTTGAAAATGGCTCTTGGAGAAGACGAGAGAACATGGATTGAGCAGTTAAAAGCTATAAGCCCAGTGAATTTAGTGACCCAAGATAATAGTCAGATTCCTTTCTTGCTTTTGAACGGTACGATCGACCCTATAGTCCCAGCTGAGCATATGGAGAAAATGTATCTCACCCTCAAAGAAGCTAATGCCGATGTAAAAGCTTACTACGTTGATGACGCAGTTCATGAGAATAATTTCTGGAGTCCAGAGGTAAGACAAGCAATTTTTGCTTGGATTTCGCAAAAGTTCCCAGTAGATTATTTTAACAGAGGGGATAATTAAATATACCACTAGGTCAAACAGATTTCTAAATTAAATAGGAGAAAGTAAGGTAAAAGATAAGCTATGAAAAAGTCAAAACGCATTATTGCTCTAAGTCTAGCGTTTCTAATGGGAGCGAACCTAGTAGCTTGTGGAAACAAAGATGAAAGTACGGCAGAATCTACAACTACGCAAGTAAATAATGAGAGTAATTCAAGTTCAGAGACTAAATCTACTGAATCAACATCAAATTCAGATATAGTAGGAGCAAAAACCTTAGAAGAAAAAATTTTGCAAGCAAGTTTACCTGAAGTAAGGAAAGAGAATTTTAAATACAGCTACTATGTAATTTTAGAAAAACAAGAAAAGTGGCTAATCAACTATGTGGCTACGGATAGCAAATCGTCTCTATCAGTAGAAATGACCAAAGAAGATTATAAAATCCTTAACAGTACAATGAAGAACTGGAAAGCACAAGATATTCCTAATAGTGAAGAGGATTATAAGAGAATTTCAGACAGATTGTTCTCTGAAATTGAGCAACTGGAACACGGTACTGCTGGCTCTAGCTTGAAGCAAGTTAGTGTGGCATCAGATTATTTAAACTTAATAGCAGAAGGTGATTATTCAAGTTATGAATTTTATATCTATTTAAATGAGTATAGAACTAAAGTAGCAGAAAAATCAGCAGAAGCAATTGAGAAATTTGATAAAGACTTTGGATTATTATTAGAAATAGTAAATAGTCTAGTGAAGAAAGATGGAAATACTCTCCGAGCTTTACAAGATGCGGGGAAATCTCTATCTGAAGTTGCACAGACTTTGACAGAAATTGATGCATCACCATATTTATGGGCTCCGTTTAATCCTGACTTGAATTAATAATTGTTCTCAACTTGAGATCATTTTTAGTATAAATTAAGGTTTAATTAAAAATGAAATATAAAAGCTGAAAGAATAAAGTAGAAAGAATAAAAAAAGTTTCAATATGCGTATAGATGATAGTTTAATTTTGGATTACCTGGGTGAGCAAGATATTTCTCAGGATTGGATTTTCTATAATTTAGTTCCAGGAGAGTATAGGTTCGAAGAGCCTGAGCTTTCTAGATATGAACTCATGGATCTTAATGAGCTGGTAAAAGCTAATCTGTTAAATTTCCAACCTCTTAATCAAGAGTTTTTTGATGATGTTTTCCCAGATTGGAGAAAAACTTTCGAGAATGATCTGAATATTAGGTTAATTGTGGGTTGTCCGTATCCATTTGATGCGATGACAAGGATAAAAGATGGTGAGCAAGTTATAATTTTTGACCTTAATAGAATCAATAGTTCTGATCCAGATAATTTAATTATGAGCATTCGACGACTAGTGACACATGAACTTTTCCATGCGCTATATGCGAAAGATTTTAGTGATAAGCAAGTTGCGGAGGAGAATAAAGCTGACATAGCTGATATAGATGCTAATAAGTCCTATCGAAATGAGCTTTTACAACTTGTATTTGATGAAGGTTTTGCCCACTATTTAAGTGTTGATGATATTTTAAAAGCAAATTATCAAGAGTATAGAGAAGAGCATTATGAACGCAATTTTGAAAAGCTTAATCTCGCACTGACAGAAACAGATCCAGAAAAGCAAAGACAATTCATGATTGAAGCAAGTGCGGGAAACTTTTTTGATAAGTTTGCCGCAATTACTGGTATGTTCATTCTTGTTGACAATGAAGCAAAAAGAGAGGAGATTTACCAGGAAGGCTATGTAAATTTCCTGGAAAAATCACTTTAATCCCTTTAAGTTTTGACCTTGCTTGTTGAAAGTGCTAGTCTTTGAATATGGTACTCATGGGAAAATGAGTATTAATATTTAATCATCTTGAAATAATAGAGTGATAATCTTTATTATTTGACAAGTTAAGGGGGCTAAGATGAAACGACGCAAATTGCTAACGTTTACTTTATTAGTATTTGTGCTGCTAGGTTTAATCGCACCAAGCTTTTATCCACTAAATCTAGTATTTGCAAATAATCTCAATGAAGTTAATCAACGTACTGATGTTCAGCAATCGAGTGAAGACTTTACTGGAGAAGAAAAGTCAGACGATAATAAGCAAAATCAACAAATTGAGGCTAGCACGGATGAGGTTTCAAATGTTCAAAATAATCAGTTGAGACAGGCCGTGAATATGTCAAGTGAGGATGTTGAAGGTTCACTTGCTATTAATTCAAGCATAGTTGATCAATCCAATAAGCCTGAAAATAAAGCTGAAGAAGGCTGGATTCCTACAGGTGCTATTGCTGATATCAACATTAAGTTGCAGGCATCTAACAAGGGAAATGCAAAAGATGATGATGTAATAAAGGGTCTGCATGCTGATATTACAATTCCAAGAAAATATTTAGAAGAAGATTATTTCTCTAAAAAGGGTTATCAAATATTAGGTGGTAACAATTTAACAATAGATGACAAAGCAGATAAAGACAATATTTATCTCAAAGTATCAAGTGATGAACTTGAGGTCGGATCAATATTAGCTTTTCAAGTTAGAGTAAAAGTTAAGTTACCTCATTATGTTAATGATCAATTAGTAAATCCAAAAATTAAACATGGATCTACTATAGATGTAAAGGGTATTTTGTATGACGAAAACAATCAAAAAATTTCTGATGAAGTTTATGGCTTGAAGATTCATGCAAAATCAAATTATATAGCTAGATCAAATAATTACTCCTATAGTAGATATCTAAAAGAAGGTGATACTCAATTAAAGGCGGACAAGAAAAATCTTGTTGAAGATGAGAATATAATAAAAGATCTAACTTACTATATAAATGTTAGAGATACTTATTTCTGGCAAGCAAGATCTCATACAGATACAGGAGTTTATTTACCAGATAAAGTCAAGGTAAAATTGACTCCTAAAACTCTTGATCAAGGTGAGGTTAAGATAACAGATTCATCATGGACAAAAGCTGGTGATGGTTCTTATTATAAATACGTAGTACCTACAATTAAAAATCAAAGTACAACTGAATACGTAGACGCTAATACAAGTGTTAGCATTAAGCTACCAGGATATGAGGTTGCTAAGAGTCATGATGTATTTGATGTATCAGTAGTTTTGGTAGATGAAAGTGACAAAGAAATAGCAGAAACTCAATCAAAAACAGTTACTTATTCTGCTAGCTACTATATAGAAAAAGAAAGACCACCACGTCCAGATAATAAACTCGATTTGAGATCTAAAGTTACACTAAAGAATTCTGGAGATTATTACTATAACAACAATAAAGAAAAAGAAACAAATTGGACTTTAGAAATAAAAAATGATAATAATTACAGCAAAAAACCAGAATTGAATTTATATTTAGGTAATATTGATAATTTCCAAATGGAAAAAAACTTCTATCTTACAAAGCTAAGTTTTGATACAAGTAAGTTAAGCGAGTTAGATGGAGATATCACATATAAGCTTACTGCAATGGATGTAGATAGTGGTAAAGTTGTTGATCTTGGAACTAAAGCCTTACATGAAGAAGTTACTTTTGAACCAGAGAAATATGTAAGGCCAGAAGTTGTATTTAGTAAGGCGATAACAATTCCTCAAGGTGAATCTTTAACAATGAACCTTACAACAAAGGTATTCTCCCAAGATTATGATAACTACGATAACTATAAGAATTGGAAACAAGCTGATAAAGTTGATAAATATGACATCCAATACGGAAAGACTAAATTAACAGATAGAAAATTAAATATAGCTATAGCTGGATACTTCTATACAAATACAAGTAAAGAAGAAAGAGTTGATAGATATGTAAAATATTCTAGTGACTTTAAGACGTCGGATATGTCTGAATTGGTAATCCAAGCTCTATTAGGTCGGGTTAATATGGACCAACACCCTAGTTATGCCCATAAATTAAAGGATAGCGATGAGTTTGTAGACAAAAACAAAAAAGTAGTTGCCAATACAGGTGATACTGTTCGCATGAATATAGATGTTTATTTCAATCTTTATGTAAAAGATAAAGAAGAGCTAAAAAATAATCTAAGAGCCTTAGGTCAAAGACAGTATCTTAAAAATCCGAAACTTTTAATAGAGGTTCCAGGATTCGAAGATACTTTAGATGTTTCAATTAAGGTGAGATCTAATAAATATGGAACTGACCAAGAGTATAAAAATGTAAACATAAGCAAGGAAAATCGTGGTGGTAAATTATTTTATGTTGTACCACTTGATGATGAGAATTTAGCTGAATTTATAGATGAATTTAGAATTCAATATGATGTAACATTTAAAGACGAAAAACGTCCTACAGGATTGTTCTTCCTTGATTATCATCTAGTATATGATAACTATGGCAATAATGCCTTTGTTAACTATGCAAGTTTTGATGGTCACCTTGAGCATGAGGATAGAGGCGATTTAAACCAAAATGGTAAGACTAATGAAAAATTCTTATGGGGTAAATATAACGTCGAATATGGATCAACCTTTAAGGTATTTGGTTCAGCAGCATCTCTAAGACATGATGAGAAAAATGGAAAAGTAGTAGAAGACGACTACTATAATTTGAAACATAATATTTCTAATGTTTATCCATTAGGTGCTAAGCATAATTTGGGTCTTGGTATTGAAAATAAATTAGATGGTCCTATAAAGAGTATGAGAATAGTAGATGTTTTAGCTCATAAAAATGATAAGATGCAGATATCAGGCCAAGAACGTAATAGTGGAACCAGACTAATGTTGACTGGTCCTGTTACTGTTGATACCGAATCTAAACAATTCACAAATAACAAGGACGCTAAATTTGAAATCACTTATTCAACAGCGGAACCAGGAAATCTTGAAACAAACTTGCAAGCAAACTTCGTAGCAGAGAGTGAAATTAATGACTGGTCTGCAGTTAAGATGTTCCAGATTAAACTTGTTTCAGGACAAATAGATCCAGGTAAGCTGGCGATATTTAAGGTCCCAGTAGTAAGCGATAGTGAAGAAAATGTTACCGCAGCCAAAGATGGATATATCTATGCTGCTAATGGATTTGCATACGGTGCAAGTGTATCAAGTAAAGATACATTAAGTGATCCAAAATCGTATGTAGAAACTGTAACCAACTATCCAAGGTATGAGATAGTTAGAACAGTTAAATTTGAAAGCGGTGATGCAGGAGCTATAAATATTGAAGATCAAGATCCTAGCTGGCCATTTAGTAAATTGATTACGAAGAAAGTTAAAAACAATGAAGCTTGGAATAAAAATATCAAGGATATTGTTCCAAATAAATTCTTCAAAATTGCTGACTTAGTAAACCACAAGATTTTGGATGCTGCTAATAACTACAAATGGGTAGCCAAAGATGAAAAGACTGTCGAATGGCTAGACGGTAAAGATATTAGTGAATTAGATAGTGAAGCAATTAATAGAGACCTGACTTTCGAAGCAAAAGAAATCATCAAAAAAGAAAATCCAAATGATGATCGTTATGTTAAGGTTACTTTCAAATCTACAGAGAAAGGTAAATTTGACCAAGACAAGACAGAAATTTCATATTGGGTTCTCAAGGGTACTAAATTTGCGGATGCTCTAAATATTGAAGAATATAAAGCTAAAGACGAAAAAGTTAAAGTCATAGAAATACCAGAAGTTGAAAATATTAGTGGCGAATTTAGTGGCTGGAATATTAGCGAGAAAGAGTATTCAAAAGAATTAACTGAATATAATGAAGCCCTAAATGCAGATCTAGAAATCATAGCAAGATACAAAGTTGTTGAAGTTGATATAAGTTATAAATTTGTAAGCGGAACAGCTGACAAAAACCTACCAAAGGGTGTAATGGACCAACTTAACAATCAAGCTTTGATTAAAAAAGGAAATGCAGGAGATACAGTTAAAGCCCCAGAAATAGAATTTACTTCAGTCGAAGATGGCGAAGGATCATGGAAGTTCAAAGCATGGGCACCTGAAAGCAAAGTATTATCTATTAAATCTGATGAAAATGTATTTACAGGTACCTGGACATGGGAAAAATTCACAGCAGACAAGATTATCCCATATCTTCCAGATGAGGAAGAACCAGACAAAGGTAGTGATGACAAAGACATACCTAAAAACTACATCACAGTAACATTCAAATCAGAGGATGCAGCTAAGGGTAAAGTAAAAGTTGGAACAAAAGAAGGTTTTGAAGTAAAAGCAAAAGTAGCACCAGATACAGATCTATCTAAATTAACAGACATAACAACTGTTGCAGAAGATAACTACGGATTCACAAAATGGGATCCAAAACTAGGTGTAGCAAAAGCAGGCAATATCTATACAGCTTACTTTATCAAGAGTGGTTCTGAGATCAAAGAAAATGATCCAATCCCAGAAGGCTGGTTGAAGGTAACTGTCAAACAAGATGCAGAATCAATAAAAGAAAATACAGTTGAAGAGAAGACTTATGCTGTTAAACCAAATGATAAGTTAGCTGAAGATAAATTCCCTAACTTAGAGAATAGTGCCAAAGATGGCTACGAGAAACCAGCTTGGTACAAGGATATGGATAAAGCTCCTACAACAGCTCCTTGGGACATTGAAATTACTAAGGATACAAGCTTTATTGCCAAAGCTGAAGCTGTGAAAGTAACTCCAACGCCAGAGCCAACTCCAAATCCAGAACCAACTCCAACACCTGAGCCACAACCTCAGCCAACTCCGACACCAGAACCTACACCAAGTCCAGATCCAAAGGCTGAAAAAGTAAAAATAACATTTAAAGTTAATAAAGGTAAATGGTCAGATGGTTCAACAGAGGACAAAGTTCTAGTTGTAGACAAAGGTACAGTCATTGA
>CAMYAM010000025.1 GCA_947253875.1 uncultured Fastidiosipila sp.
ATGAGTGGTAGATATGAAGCTAATTCTTATAGAGATAGGATTTTACGCAGATTAGATATATTAGAGGAGATTATTGAATTATATGAGGCTAATAAATTTAATGATTTTCTACGTATAACAAAATTTTCTATTCATAATAGAAATGATAAGATTTGCCTTAAGCAAGCTATTGATTATCTTGTAAATGAAGATAATAAAATGATAGAAGAAGTTTTAGAGTTTGCAGAAGTAAAAGGACTACTTAAAGAAGATGAATTATTCAGTGATTATATTTTAAATAAAGGGTTTTATTTATGGGAGAGAATAAAAAAGATAACATTTAATCAATATAGAAAAAGTGTTTTATATTTAAAAGAATTTTCACCAATTTGTACTCAACATAGTGTTAAGGGTAGTGAATATGACAATGTATTGCTTGTATTAGAGTCTGATTGGAATAAATATGACTTTAGAACATTATTTGGTAAAGGATCTCCGAACTCTAATGTTCAGAAACGTACAAAAAGATTATTTTATGTGTGCATAACTAGAACAAAAAAAATTTTAATAATATATATGCCTACTGATGATCCTGACATATTGGAAAAAGCTAAAGAGTATTTTGGAGAAGAAAATGTTATAGATGTATCTTCGATTTAATAGAAAAGTAGGTACTATTGTGAACTGCTCCCCAAAATCCGGACATAGAAGTGAAAGGATGGATGAGTAAATTTATGTTTAAATATATAGTGAGGATTTCAAATTTATAGTAGTTAAAGATTACTTAAGTGGTAAGAATGACGGGATTATTTTAATCACTAAAAAGTATGGAGTTCCAGAAGGAACAATTAATAACTGGATTAATTGGTACAACGCACGTGGTAAACATGGATTGAGCAAGAAACTTACTACTAAAAGTTATAGTGTGAATGCCAAGCAAAAATGACACCCTAACTCACAAGCACAAATGTCACCTCCGAATAGCTTTACCATATTTAAAGTTACGCCAGGGTTATTGGCTGGTTTCTATTTTAACAGTACTAGAAGTTATATGCTTTAAATTCATTGAATGCTAAATTAATTATAAAATTCTTATCAGCTATAGAAATAGCGTTATATGCTTGTTTCCCATTCGTTTGCCTTTCTTTTCAAACGTTGGATGGGTCTAACACTTAGGCTAAGTGCTGAGGCAGCTTCTTCATTAGTAATTAATCCTGAGATTAATTGAGAAATTGTGTTCATTCTAATAATATCTTTGTCATTTACCATAATTTTCATTCCTTTATTTTAATTTATGGGTGACATATTTGCTTGATACTTATACATAACATTTTTGCTTGGGAGCTACACTAAAATAGTCTATAAAAAATGCTTTAACAAAGGTATAATAGAAGCAGAATTCTGAATTGAATAAAAAGGGAGGATATTATGAAAAAACATAAAAATTCCGAAATGAATTTTGTTAATGAGACTAAAAGTAAAGAAACTTTTTCCAAAAAAAGACAACTGTCGCTGGGAATAGCTTCTTGTATGTTGAGTCTTACTCTTTTTGTATCTATGACAAAAGTAGATCAAATATTTTCTTCGCCTACAAGCGAGCAACTTCAAAACGCAGTTGAAGAAACTTCTGTCAATACATCAGAGGAATTATTAACAGAAAATGAAATCCAAGCAATAAGAGATAGAGCTAATAGCTTAGAAAATGATTATTACTTTAATGGTAATATGGTTGAAGAACTAAAGGCAGAACTTAGAAGGGCAAAAGCCGATTCTTCTGTAAACTATGAAGAAGCTAAAACTCATCTTATTAATGAAGCTATCCTTAAAAACACACCAGCACAAAAAGCCCCAGGTGAGGACAGGGCAGTAAAGAAATTTAACATTAAAAATGCTGATAAATTAGAAGCAGGAATGACTGAAATCAACGTTAGGGGTTTAGGCATGCAGACAGGACAAATAATAGAAGTTCTTGTCAATGGTGTTAAAAAAGGATCATATACTCAGGTAAAATCAGTTAAAAGTTCTGTCAAAATAACATTAACAGAAGCCCTAAAAGAGAATGATAAGGTTAAGGCTATTTTAAAGGGCAGTGATGGTGTCCAAATTGCTGCGACTGAAGAAACTACTGCAAAAAAGGCAGAGCCTAAAAAAGCTGAAAAATATAAAGATACATTAAAAATGCCATCTGGAGAAATTTGGATAGAACAATACGTTGCCAATATAGTTAACGATGAAGAAAAAGCAGAAGCTTTAGACATGTTAAAAAAAGCAAACTCTACTGAAATAGCTAATGATATTAAATCTATTGATTTTAAAATCGAGGGTGTAGAAACTAAAACTGCATCTTATACTGTAACCTACAAAGACAACTCAAAGACAGAGAAAATATCAGCTCCAGATTTAACTATAAAAGAAGTTACCGAATACTCAGCAGCTACAAACGTAGAGAAGCTAGTAGTTACTGACACCAAAATCACAGGTAAGTTAGTGCCACAAAAAAAAGTTGGAGAAGGTAAATTTGAACCAGATCCAAATGGAACGATAGCTGAGGGAACAAAGGTAATAGCAATATTAAAGCCAAGTGGTAACAATAATGTCAATAAAAATTATTGTACGGGCAAGTGTACTCCAGATAAAGATTCAACTAAAATAGGAGAAGCTGATGTAAATTCTGATGGAACTTTTGAAATTAATGTGCCAAATGGTTTTGATTATAAGCAAGAAGTTGGTCTTACAGTAAAAGAACCTCATAAGTTTAAGGCTTGTAATTCTACTACTGTTGAATATGTAATACCAAAAGTACCAGTTAGAGACCCTAAAAAACTAACAGATGAAGAAAAGAAAGCTATTGATACTGCAATTAGAAAAGCCAATACCATAGTAAAGGAAGATGGATCAGAAATATCAAAACTTCCTGACTGGACAGTTTATAATATCCCTGCCTATATTGAGATTGACAAGGAAGGAAATGTAAAAATAATTAACCCTTCTGAAGTAGATGGAGATTGGATTAATAATTATTCAGAATTTGTACCTAAGAGAAATCCAGATGGTTCTTTCCAAATGAAAACCGAGTACCAAAACAGCGGTACCCCTGTTACAAAGGAAGAACTCATAGAAAACAAGGCGCCAGACGCTCCTACAATTTCTACAAATGTAGATGAGGATAAAATTACCATCACTCCAAATCCTTTGGATACAGATGCTAAGAAAATAGAAGTAAAATACACTGATCCAAAAGGTAATTCAAAAACTGCAACAGCTACTAAGGGTGATAATGGAAAATGGGAAGTTCCAGAGGGCTCTGATATCTCTGTTGACAAAACAAGTGGTGTAGTAACCATAACTCTTGACAAGATTAAAAACAAAACCAATGTCTCTGCCACAGTTACAGACGATGGTTTTATAGCAAATGATGATACAGATGATAAAACATCAGATAATAATAGTGAACCTATAAGAGTTCTACCCAAAAAACCAGATATTAAGGTTGATGATAAAACTGGTGATGTAACTATCACTCCTATTGAAAAAAAATCAGATAGAGTTGCTAAAAAGATGGACGTAACCTATACACCAGCAGGAGCAACTGAATCCAAGACAGTAACCTTTACTAGAGATAATGAAGGCAAATGGTCCATTGAAGGTGAATCTGATTTTGAAGTAAGCCAAGATGGAAAAATTATTACTATTAATAATGGAAAAATAAAAGCTAATACAGCTCTAACAGCTCAAACCAACGACGCTGATGAAACTGATAAACTTGTGTCAGATAAAAATGAAGTTACAATACCAGATAAAACGGCTCCAGAAGCTCCACAAGTAAGTATAAATACAAATGACGGGGCTGCTCAAATCACACCACCAACAGATAAAGATACAAAAACTATTACTGTTAAGTACCCAGATCCGAATGGAAATGAAAAAACTGCTATAGCTACAAAAGGTGATAATGGTGAATGGACTGTAACAGGTGATAATGGAGAAACTGTTGACAAAGAATCTGGTGTTATAACAATACCTAAAGGAAATTACAAAACAGAAGAACCTATAATAGCTTACGGATCTGATAATGCTCAGAACAAATCTACTGAAGCTAAAAAAACACCAGTAGAAGTAAGCTTTGATGTAGATGGCGGTAAAAAAGGGATAGACAGTTGTATTCTTGCTAAAGGCGAAGAATACGTTTTACCAGAATACAACAAACAAGATTTCCCAGAAAATAAAGAATTTGATGGCTGGCAAGTTGGAAATGAAACTAAAAAAGCTGGCGAGACTCTCAAAATAGAAAATAATACTACTATAAAAGCTATCTGGAAAGACATCGAATACAAAGTAAGTTTCAACGGAAACTCTGGTACTGGTTCTATGGCAGAAGCTACTGTTAAAGCAGGTAAAGAATTTGAGTTACCAGAAAACAAATTCACTGCACCTGAAGGCCAAAAATTTGATGGCTGGATGGTCGGCTCAGAAAAGAAAGCTGTCGGTGACAAAATTACAGTAAATGGCGATATCGAAGTAAAAGCTATTTGGAAAGACATCGAATATAAAGTAAGTTTCAACGGAAACTCTGGTACTGGTTCTATGGCAGAAGCTACTGTTAAAGCAGGTAAAGAATTTGAGTTACCAGAAAACAAATTCACTGCACCTGAAGGCCAAAAATTTGATGGCTGGATGGTCGGCTCAGAAAAGAAAGCTGTCGGTGACAAAATTACAGTAAATGGCGATGTCGAAGTAAAAGCTATCTGGAAAGACAAAGTTTCAACTCCAAGCACAGAACCAAGTAATCCAAACGAGACTACAAATCCTGGTTCTTCAAATGAAACAACAGAACCAAATGATCCAAACGAGACCACAAATCCTGGTTCTTCAAACGAGACAACCAATAACAAGATTGACAAAAATCATTCAACTTCAGAAACAAAAGGAGATAAGGTTGCAAAAACTGGTATAAATTCTTTTGCAGAAATAGCAATAGCTTTAATAGCTCTAGCTGGTGGTTTATTTACAATCAAAAGAAGAAAAAACAATAAGATCTAAGTATTACTAGATAAAAACTTAGATTAGATAAGCCTCTAAAGTTAAACTTCATTATTTAGCTTTAGGGGCCTTTTTTATGAAATAACGAGCTAATAAATTTCAAAAAAATGAACTCGCATTAATATATAATTAGGAATAACAAAATATTATTTATATAATTTTATTTGGAATACAGAGGGAATATTATGAAAACTTTAAAATTTTATATTATAACTACTTTGTTATGGATTTTCATATTTCCTATCACAGCAATATGTGGGTTAGCTTTCATGGGAAGTGGAGTACTTACATTAATTGTTGGCTTATTAAATTTCGTATTAAAGATATTTGGGATAAATCTTGGGTTTGTCAGAATGTTTAACTATGATTTTGGAATTGTAACTGAATTATTTATATGCGTGACTATAGGTCTAATATTATCTTTTGTAGGTTATATACTTTTGAAATTAACCAAACGACTATTTAATTGGTCGCAATCTTTAAAATTCAATAATTAAATACAATTAGTTTTAGCAAAGATGATGAACATTGACAATCAGATGTCAGTCTCCCAATAAATGCTCCTAGAATGCAACAAGTTAAAGTGTTACAATCGAGAGCACAAAAATAAAACCAAATAAAATTTTTATAACAAAATAGAAAGGTACACAATGAACAAAATTCTACAAAAAGAAACAGAAAGACTAATAGAGATAGCTTTTGCAGAAGACATACCTTACAGAGATTTAGCGTCAGAGGCGGTATTTAATGACAAAACAGGTAAAGTCGACCTTATTGCAAAACAGGAAGGAATAATTTGTGGTCTAGAGGTCTTCCAAATGACGTTTGAGTACTTAGATCCAAATATTGAAATTGAATACTATTGCCAAGAAGGAGATTCTATAAGACCTGGCGATATATTACTAACAGTAACAGGTCCAGCTGATGCGCTTTTAATGGCAGAAAGGACTGCACTCAACTTTCTCCAACGATTATCTGCTGTTGCCACTGCAAGTAATAAGCTTGTTAACGCTCTAAAAGAAACCAATATAAAAGTAGTGGATACCCGTAAAACTACCCCTGCTTATAGAAATTTACAGAAACATGCAGTAAGAGTAGGAGGAGCATATAACCATCGATTCGGACTTTCGGATTTAATATTGCTAAAAGATAACCATATCCAGGCTGCGGGGGGAATTAAACAAGCAGTAGCTGCAGTCAAAGCGATCGATCCATTCATGCATAAAATTGAAATTGAAGTTGAAAATCTGGAAATGGTAAAGGAAGCCTTGGAAGCTGGAGTTGATATAATCATGCTTGATAATATGGATCACAACACTATGAAAACTGCAATTGATATTATTGATGGTCAATGTTTAATAGAAGCCTCAGGTAATTTAAGTATAGAAAACGCTCATACATTCTCAGATTTGAAAATAGACTTTGTTTCATCTGGTGCATTAACTCATTCCGCAGGAATACTTGATTTAAGTATGAAAAACTTCAGAATCATCGATTAGTTTAACTCAATTTATTTTTTAATATAAGACGATAAAACAAAACAGAAGGTAATCATAAATTTTCCAATTAAAGATAACCTTCTGTTTTTATTTCAACTATTTCTAAACTAAACTTTACTCAACTATATGAGCATTGTGATAGATCTTGTTAACATCTTCGATATCATTTAATGTATCGATTAATTTATTAAAGCTCTCTATATCTCCTGGATCAGTCAAATCTACATACTCATTAGGAACCATAGCTGTTTCGCATTGATCAAATTCAACATCTGGTAAAAGAGTTTCAATAGCATCTTGAGCTTTACCGAAATCAGAGAAAGCTGCCTTAACAAGCATTTTCCCATCTTCAACACCAATATCTAATACATCAACATCAGCCTCCAAAAGATTTTCTAGCATTTTTTCTTCATTATCATAATCAAAAATGAAAAGACTAACTGACTCGTAATTATATGAAACACTACCAGAGTTTGCTAATTTTGAATTTTTAGCCTTGTTAAAAGCTGTCTTAACAAAAGTCATAGATCTATTAGTATTATCAGTTAAGCACTCGATAATTAGAGTACAGTTACCAGGACCAAAACCTTCATATTTAACTTCTGTATAGTTTTCAATTTCTCCACCTTTAGCTTTTTGAATTGCTCTGTTAATGACATCAGCAGGAACTTGGTTGGATTTAGCTTCTTGAACTTTGCGCTTCAAAGCTGGATTCATCTCCGGATCAGGCTCACCATTCTTTGCCGCAATATAAATTTCTTTACCAAATCTTGAATATAATTTTGTTTTAAAAGCTGCTGTTTTTGCCATTGATGCAGCACGGACTTCATGAGCTCTTCCCATAAATATATACCTTCTTTCATTAATTTTTCAAAACATGGTAAATGATAATCCTATTTCCCTCATTAGTAAAGAAAAACTTAGTGCAAAGGTAAGTTTTTATGTGTATTATTATCAAAATATTAATGTTTTGGAGGTTAGTGTAATGAGAGAAGGAGAAACAAAATCCTTAAGCAAGTCGGAATTTCTCCAAATAAGCATAATGCTATTTGGGTTATTCTTTGGGGCAGGGAACTTAATTTTCCCAGCATTTTTGGGCAATATGGCAGGAGAGAATACTAATATTGCGTTGATAGCATTCTCAATTACAGCTATAGTTTTCCCAATTTTAGGGGTATATGCAGTAAGTAAATCAAAAGGCTTATTAAATTTAGCTAATAGAATTAATCCAATATTCTCTGTAATTTATACAACTGCTATATTTTTATCTATAGGTCCTGGATTGGGTATTCCAAGAGCGGGAAGTATGCCATTTGAATTAGCTGTAGCACCTTATATTCCAGAAAGTTTCAACATAACATTAGCAAGAATTATTTATACGTCAATATTTTTTATCTCTGCATATTTGTTATCGATTAGACCAAGTAAACTAGTTACAAGAATGGGTAAAATTCTTAGTCCAAGTTTAATTGTATTAATTATTCTACTATTCATATCTATCTATTTCAAAATTGATGCAAAAATTGCAGCACCAAAGTCAAGTTACAGCGACAAAGCTTTTACCACTGGATTCTTAGAGGGGTATAACACAATGGATGCAATAGCTTCCTTGAACTTTGGTTTAGTTATAAGTCAGGCAATTCGCCAGTTTCAAGTTAATTCTGACAAAGCAGTCAAAAAATATAGTTTAAAAGCAGGTCTGGTTGCAGGAGCTGTTCTTTTCTTGATTTACTCAATATTAAGCTATATAGGTAAAGTAAGCTCAAGCATGATTGCTAGACCACATAACGGTGCTATAGTTCTAAGTGAAATGAGTAATATCAGTCTAGGGGAATTCGGAGCAATACTATTGGCAGTGATTTTCACATTAGCATGCCTAACAACTTGCGTTGGCTTAATTACTAGTGGCGCTAATTATTTTGATCATTTAACAAAAGAAAAATTAGGATACTCAACTTGGGTTATAATTCTATCTTTAACTTCATTTATCACAGCAAACTTTGGTTTGGATATGATATTAAAATTTTCTGAACCAGTTTTAACAATAATTTATCCTGTATCTATACTCCTAATTATACTGGGCATTAGCCATGATTTAGTAGGATACTCAAGTTTAGTATATAAAGTTTCTGCAGCTGTTGCAGTTGTTTTACCTACAATTCACGTAATAAGTAAAATGGGCTTACGCTTACCATTACTAACAAACTTAGAAGCTGGACTGCCATTAGCCAAAAATGGATTATCTTGGGTTTTACCATGCTTAGTAGTAATTGTAATTTTGACAGTTATTGATAAAATCAAAGTTAGAAATAATAATTAATAATTAAATTTTAAGGTTTTCAGAAAGGTAGATCATGGCACTAGTTGAAGCAAAAATAATAAAAATGGAATTACCAAACTTCTCTATAGGAGAAGCTGAAAATGGAACATTATACAAGTTTAAAGGTGGTGTTCTAGGCCAACTAGTTCTTTTAAGCACAAGTAAAAAGAAAGGGAAATACCGCAAAGCTAAATTACTTGAAATCTTAGAAAAATCCGATCTGGAAACCTTAAATAATGAATCTCAATTGAATTTAATGAGCGGTAATAGATTTGATAACGTACCTTATGAAAAAGAGTTGGAAATCAAATCAGAAATGTTACAGGAACTGTATGCTCAAATTGATTGGCAAAAGAAAATTAAATTAAATCCATCTTCATTAGTTGCTGCATACAGGAATAAAATGGAATACACCTTTGGAGATGAGTATATAGGTGGACCATTAATGCTTGGAATGCATAAGATTGGTCACTTCTATGAGATTACAGATTATTCTGGAGGGACTATCGTAAATTCAGGTTTTGATAAACTAAGAAGATTTACACAAGACTTTTTCAGAAATACAGATCTTAAGCATCACCACAAAACCAAACATGAAGGGGAGTTAAAATTCTTTGTAATTAGATACTCATTCTTCGAAAATGCATACATGCTTAATTTGGTTACAAGCTCAAGTGAGAAAGTAAGTGATAAGATCTTATCAGATTACGTTAATGATGTTTTGCAAGTTGATATAGATGGAAAAGTTGTCTCTATTTACCACACAATTTCTGACTCAATTGCAGATGCTATTAAACCTGATGAAATTAATTTGCTTTATGGCAAAGCAGATTTAACAGAAGAGATTAATGGATTGAAATTCAAAATTAGTCCATTCTCTTTTTTCCAACCAAATCCTCTCGGTGCTGAGAATTTGTATAATAAAGCACTTGAATTGGCGGATGATCTTGAAAATAAAACTGTCTTTGATCTGTATTCTGGTACCGGCACTATTTCTCAAATTTTTGCAAAGAAAGCCAAATCCGTTGTCGGAGTAGAAATAGTTGAAGAAGCTGTAATTAAAGCAAGAGAGAATGCTGAACTTAATAACTTGAGTAATATTGACTTCAGAGCTAATGATGTTCTGGATGAGTTAGATAATTTAACCGATACACCTGATATTATTGTTCTCGATCCACCTAGAATGGGTATTCACGTTAGTGCTTTGCCAAAGATTGCTGGACTAGGAGCGGATACAATAATCTATATTTCATGTAATCCTGATACTCAAGTAGAAGATATCTTGTCATTTAAAGAGTTTGGTTATAAAGTGCTTAGTATAGAAGCGTTTGATCAATTCCCAAGGGCAATGCACGTGGAGGCGGTAGCACTTTTGTCCAAACTTGATGTAGAAAAGCATATAGATTTCGAATTAAGACTGATGAGCTTGATGTGACAAGCGCGGAGAGCAAGGCAACATACGCTTAAATCAAAAAAATTGTTATTTATAAACTTTTTGTAGTATTGTAAATGTACTGCTTGGTTAGTAGAGGTACAGAATGAACAAAAAATTTCCAACATATATGATACATATAGAAGAGAAAATCAAGAAACACTGTTCGAAAATTTCAGAAGAAAATCTTGGGATAACGGTTAACGATATAAAATGGAGAGGACTTGGAAAAAGCGAAAGAACTCGGTGCCGATACTGGAATAACTGGGTGGGCTTTTATGATTAGTTGTCCACTTGCTATAGTTGCAAGCATTGTGAAATTTGTGTTCAAATTATTGGGAATAGACATGTATTGGTTAACTAAATCGAGCTTTGGTTTAGGAGTTTTCACCGACCTACTTATTTCTTTAATTGTTGGATTTTTACTAACCGTTATTGGAATATGTTTATGGAGAATTACTAAGAGATTATATCAATGGTTAATCTCAATAAAGCCTGAGAATTGTTAAATTTAATATCTAGCAGAGGATGTAAAAGTTATTATTGAAAGTAAGGCAACAGATATTTACACAGATAAAAAAATCCTAGAAATCCCTTTTTAAATGATTTAATTATTGTAGAAAACTTAATTAATAGTGGTTTTTTATTAATTTTGGATATATATCTCTTGCAGAACAAATCTCTGATAAATCAAATAGACTAATAGATGTGGCAAATGCATATATTAATGAGCATACAGTAGATGAAAATAAAAATTTCGGGGTTTATTGTTTTTCTAAAATATATCCTGAAGATAAATATTCCCTGTATGAAGAAATCCATATTTTTTACAAGAATTTATTAGACATTTATGTATGTAAGTACTTATAGTAAGTGGTCATTTAATAGGTGCAAAAACTCATATGAATTTTAGCTTATAAAGTAAAAGTTACGCATATAAATCAAGGAGGGATAGAAAAAATGAAAGTTGAATTTTTTAATGATAATTTAGTTGAAGCTATAGGTGCTGGAATTTATGGAATATATCTTAATAATAGAAAGAATTTATTGTATATAGGTGAATCGCTATTTGTGATGGCGAGGTGTTCAGCACATTTATATGAAATTCAAAAGGGCACTGGCTACCTTGGATTTACAAATGAAATAAATAATAATGATGATTTTACACTTATTTTTGACTTACTTAACTCAATTTCAGATACAGAGAGTAGGAAAAAAAGAGAGAAAGAATTAATACAAAGTTTAGCGCCTAAACAACAATCTGGAATAAGTGACAGAGTAAAATCAGTAGAAGAAATGATGGAGAATCTAAAAAAATTATTAGATGAATAATGAGTTTTGCGAGATGGATTAATTCCATCTCTTTTTTATAATAAAAGTGGGTGCATTTTTATTTATATCGTGGAGTTGTATCCATTTCATAGTCCTAATGAAGCATATCCGAATAAGACTACTTCAGTAAAGAGCATTAATGCACTGGCAAGTGAGGTTATTTCAGTTAACTGGGGTAACGGTCAAGATCGAAGAAAATAGACCTGAAAGAGCTGGGTATGACTATAACGCAGTGCAAAGACGAGTAAATGAGCTCTTATAACTAAACAAAAGAAAAAGCAGTAAATTATTTATTTACTGCTTTAATTATAGTTTCTAATTGTTTATTTGAAGCTATTTTCAATCATTAGTTGTACTTGTCCTAATGTAGTATTAAATATTATTCCATAAATAGACATTCCAAGTAATAATATTGCAATAAGAATTCCAAATCAATAAAGGCAGCCGTTGCTAAAATTAGCTTTTTTAATTTTAATATTTATAAAACTATATATTAGGAATATTGTAAATATAAAAGCGAAAATATAATTTGGTAACATGTCCATAATAAATTACCTTCTATTTACAAAATTTATTCCAAAAATCCACCCAGCTGTCATGTACTTCTCTTTGGTCAATGTAGATAAAAGTCTCTTCATCATACCAATCATGGTTAACAATATCATCAATAGTCTCAGGAACAAAAAAGTTGAAGAATTCTTTCTTGAATGAACTTCCATACTGTAGATAATATGCACCTACCATCTTTGTGAAATTGGTTTTCTTTACATCTTGTGGTTTATACAAAAGTGCTTCTCCAACCTGATTTAAATCAGGGCTTACTTCAAGAAAAACTAAACTTAGATCATCTTCCTTATAGCCAAGTATAAAACTTCTGTATTTATAAGAAACAGTACGAAGCACTGCGAAATTCGCGCCACCAATATCTTCTGAATAAGCATAAACTATTTTATATTCAGAACCATTTTCTATTTGTTTATCAAAGGTTTCTCTCATGCGATTTTTGTTTTCATCACTTTTTACTTTATTTAACTCAATTGCTTTTTTACCACCAAATAAATTAAACAAACCCATTTTTTGCCTCCTATCATAATTTTAATTTTTTCTGTTAATTATAGTCTTTATGGGAGGGGAGTTGTCAAGTATAAGGAATTTTTTGCTTATAGATAGCGGGAGAATTTTAAAAGGCTTCTTTGCTAGGAAGGAGCATAGGAATGAATGAAAAACAGGAGTACAGGCTTCTGAAAATCGAAATTCAAGAACTCCGAATAACAGATTTCTAGATATTCGGAAATCGGAGAGTAAATATAATAATATTAGTTATATTGAGTTAAGAAAGAATGATTTTAGAAAGGGAAAAATAATAGAGATTAGTTTCATTAAGTTGAGAATAATTATGTAATGGAACTTAGAAAGGTAGTAAGGAATCGTTACATCCTTTTTCAAAAAATGGAAAATTCATAAGCAACTTTACGTATTCGCTTTTATAACATATAACAAAAGCGTAAATGAGAGGAGGCGGACTATGGATACACTTAAAGA
>CAMYAM010000026.1 GCA_947253875.1 uncultured Fastidiosipila sp.
CGAACGAGCAAACTTCTACGAATAGCAAAAAGCAATCGAACGAGCAAACTTCTACGAATAGCAAAAAGCAATCGAACGAGCAAACTTCTACAAATAGCAAAAAGCAATCAGAAAATAACGAAGATGTTGTCTGGAATGAAATAACCAAAAATGGTGTAAATGAAGAGCTGCTAATAAAAAATATGGATAAACAAACTCTCACGTATATAGCTCAACAGTTGCAAGATATTGTCACAAAAATCTACGAAAAAGGGGAAAGAGAAAAATTTTATTGGTTGACAGGGCAATGGTTTAACGACTTAATGGGATCTAAACAATATAGAAATGTCATATCATTGGGCAATAAAGCAATGAAGCCATTATTTCTTATAATATATAAGAGTAAAGATGCTGGAATGTATGAGTGGGCTTGTAGTAAGGCGTTAACTGAATTATCAGGTCTTGATTTTTCAGATGTAAATAATGGTTGTGGCTGGGGCAATTCAAGAGAATTTTTGGAATTGTTTATTGAAAGAATTCCTAAACAAAATAACAAATAGAGACCCTACAATAATCAAAATAAAATGTCTTAAAAATCAAGCCGATTAGTAAAATAATGCAGAGTATGTATTATTTTATTCTCTATTTAAATAGGAGCACAGCATGAACTGGATAAATAGTTTCGAGATAATATGTTATTTTATCGTTTCTATCTTGCTTATAGATATTCTCAGGAACAAAAAATATCAAGAATTAGGTCTGTTAATTTCTGGGGCTCTGGCAGGCTTTGCTTTAGAGCTTTTGGCCGTGAGACTCACAGATATTTACCATTACAGTAATGACTTTTTCATAAGTGTTGGTTGTGCTCCGTATCAATTTCCATTCTTTGGTGGTCTCATGTGGGGTGGAATAACTGTCTGCGCTTTGAGAATAGCTAAGAAATTTAGACTAAGCAATATAATGACAGCCTTAGTATCCGGATGGCTAATAGTCAGTATGGACTTACTTCTCGATGTGGTTGCAATTAGACTAGATGGTGGTTTCTGGGTATGGGACGGTCGTCCAATTAATTTGGATATCAATCACCATATGTTCATGAGCGTAATTTGGGTAAACTTTTTGGGTTATATGTTTGAAGTGCCTGCGATAGTTTATATGACTTTAAGGAGCTGGGAAAAATATAAAAATAACAAAAGAATAAACGTCTTAAGATCATTATTAACAGGACTTGGCGGCGTAGCTTTTGTAGGAATTTGTAGTTATATCTCTTTATTCTTAAATGAAATTACGGATGAGTGGTTTGCCTTTGTTGCATTTGTAACATTGTGGATTTTTGTATTAATAAAACTTGTATTAAGCTTAATCAATCAAAGAAAACATATTATTATAAGTCAGAAGATGGACTGGACCATTATAATATTTTGGTTTGCGATGTACGCATATTGTATAGCTGGATTATTTAAACTTGGAATTATGCAAGAACTGCCTTTATATGGTGTTTTTGTCATTCTGCTATTTGTAATGACAATGTTTTTAACCCTAATAAATACTAGAGATATTGATCAAAATTAATTTTAATCATTATAAATTTTCAAATTTTATAATTTACTCTTTTACAGAAATACAGCATAATAAATATATATTCTTTATACAAAAAGAGGAAGGTGGTTTTGTTATGAGGAAATATTTAAATTATGCTGGATTATACGCAATAGCAGCAATGGTAGCTGGTGTGTTCTACCGTGAATTTACAAAATGGAATGGTTTTACAGGTGAAACTATGCTAGGAAAAGTACATGGGCATTTATTTTTCTTAGGTATGCTAGTTTTCATTATTGTTGCACTATTTGAAAGATTTGGAAACTTGGACCAGTATCCATCATTTAAAAAATTCAAAATTACTTATAATATCGGTTTGCCATTTACAGCAATTATGATGGCGGTAAGGGGAATAACAGAAGTCCTAAACATTGAATTAACTAGAGGTATGGATTACGCAATTTCAGGTTTAGCTGGCATTGCTCATATATTAACTGGTGTTGGATTAATTTTCCTTTTGAGTACTTTACAAAAATGTGCAAGTGATGTCGATAAGAAAAAAGCTAAACATGAAATTATAGCTTAATAACGGCTAGCTTATATCTATTAATGCTAATAATAAATTGGAGAAAAGATGAATCAACAACCTGAATTAACATTTCTAGAAAGAACGAAATATCAAGCTATACTACTAATTCCTGGTATGAGAATTTTAAAAACTTCTTTAGGGATATTTATTGTTGCACTTATTTTTTCTTTAACACCGTTATCCAGAAATAACATAACTCATGCTGCCATTGCGGTAGTTGTCGGAATGCAAGTCGATTTTAAATCTTCTTTGCAAAAATCTTTAAGCCGAATAAAAGGTACTGTAATTGCAGGTATATATGCCTATTTAACAATTAGATTACTTATACATTTCAATATAGAACGAACATCTCTAATTTATATTTGCCTTATAAGTTTACTTTGTATACCTTTAATTAAACTTCTACTATTTATGAAAAGTCAAAGCTCTGTATTAATTGCTTGCATTGTTTACGTTTTGATCACTCTAGGGTCTGCCTATGAAAATCCTGCTCAATATGCATTTTTTAGAACTATAGATACTGTAATAGGTTTAAGTTTATCTTTATTTATTAATTGGTTACCATTCTTAAATAGTTTAGGAAAAAAGATAGACAAATTAAAAGATAAAGCTGAAAAAGCATTAAATATTGATTAGGTTTTAATTTCAATTAAAAATTTTGAGAGTTGTATAAATTATTATGCAGCTCTTTTTTATTAATAATCTCATTTTAAAATCCACAAAATCATTCAGATAGATGTGTGTCATTTGTTACGTTTACATTTGTAAACATTATGTAGAATATTATTACAACTAAATTTAGAACAAGGGAAGGTAAAAAAATGAGAGACAATTCTAATATTCAAGAGAACAATTTAAATCACACTATGCATAGTGAGCATAGTTCTCAGGGTAATAATTATCATTCAAAACACACTCAACATATGAGTGATCAACATAAGGAAAATCATGCAGAGCATAATGAGATTGCTCATGAGCACCACACTAATCATACAAATCATAATCAACATGGCAATCATGACCATCATGATCATCACGAGCATGATCATCACGATCACAGCCACCACGGAAATTTTAAAAAACTATTCCTAATTTCACTTATTCCTGGAATTTTATTAATGGTAATTTCTCCAATGATGGGTGTGAAATTACCATTTCAGTTTACTTTTCCATATTCAGATATTTTAGCAGTTATTTTAGCCACCTTGCTTCTAGTTATAGGTGGTAAGCCATTTTTAAGTGGTTTAATATCTGAGTTCAAACAAAAATCTCCAGGTATGATGTCCTTAGTATCTCTAGGGCTAGGAGTTTCTTATATATACAGTGTAGTTGCTGTAATCTTAAGATATGTATCTAATCTTGAAACAATGGACTTTTTCTTTGAATTTGCCTCATTGATATTAATTATGTTGCTTGGTCACTGGCTTGAGATGAAAGCTATTAGTAAAGCTGGAAGTGCCGAAGATTCTTTGTTAGAACTTTTACCAAAGTCTGCAAGATTGGTTCAAGATGACAATAGCATTAAAGAAATTAGTATTTCAGAAATTAAAAAAGGTGATGTGCTTGAGGTGCAAGCGGGAGAAGGTATTCCAGCTGATGCAAAAATAATTGAAGGTGAGACAAGAGTCAACGAAGCTTTATTGACTGGCGAAAGCAAAGCGGTGTATAAAACTATCGAAGACCAAGTCATTGCTGGATCAACTAATGGTGAAAATAGAATAAAAATTAAAGTAAGCTCCGAACAAAATCAATCTTATATTTACCAAGTTAAGAACTTGCTAAATGAAGCACAAGCTCAAGGCTCACGTAGCGAGAATCTAGCTAACAAAATCTCTGGCTATCTATTTTATATAGCTATATTTGCTGCACTAATTTCATTTGTAGTTTGGAGTTTATCTGCCAACCTGTCTACCGGAATTATGTACTTAGTTACAACATTAGTTATAGCATGCCCACATGCTTTAGGTTTAGCTATTCCACTAGTAATGGCTAAATCTTCTTCACTAGGTGCAAAACATGGAATTTTACTGAAAAATAGAGAAGCTTACAGTATCGCTGAAGAAGCAAATGTTATAGTCTTGGATAAAACAGGTACACTTACAGATGGTGAATTCAAAGTTATGGATCTTCAAATTCTTAGCGATAGATATAATGATTCTGAAATTTATAGTCTATTAGCAGGTATAGAATCTGGATCTAGTCATCCTATAGCCCAGGCAATAGTCAAGCACGTAAAAGATAAGGGAATTAATATTGCTAGATTTGAATCTAGTGAAACTATCACTGGTGTAGGAGTTGCAGGAACTTACGAAAATTCGCATTATGAATTAATTAGTTTGAAATCCTATAATGAAAAAGTCTACGGGGATGATTTACAAATAAAAAGTGATCAAGCTTACACAAGTTCTGTTCTGACCAAAAACAATGAAGCCCTAGCTGTTGTATCACTCGGAGATCAAATTAAAGATAGCTCATATTCCTTAGTTAAGAGTCTAAAAGATAATGGTTTACAGATTATCATGGCAACTGGAGATAATGAGGCTGTTGCTAAATCAGTTGCTGACAAATTAGGTATAAATTACCTTGCTCAACAAAGGCCTGAGGATAAATATAAGTTAATCCAAAAACTTCAGTCTGAAGGCAAAAAAGTTATTATGCTAGGTGATGGAGTTAACGATGCCCCTGCCTTGAAGCTTGCCAATCTTGGTGTTGCAATAGGAACTGGTACTAAAGTTGCTCTAGATTCCGCTGACGTCATACTTTTGAACTCTGAACCAAAAGACCTTGAAGCGTTCCTAAAACTTGCAAACCAAACGCAAAGAAAAGTTAAACAAAATTTATTCTGGGGTGCAGGTTATAATTTCTTAGCAATTCCTTTAGCAGCTGGTGCTTTAGCCTGGGCAGGAATTACTATAACTCCAGCAATAGGTGCAATATTAATGTCTTTATCAACTATAATTGTTGCGGTTAATGCCATGAGCCTAAATCTAAAAGATTAAATAGTAATTTTAACAGGAGAAGAATAATGAAAAATGAAGCTAAGGAATACAATAAAAACATTTCAGAAGCTGAATGGCAAGTTATGCGCGTGGTCTGGACTCAAGAAGGTTTGTCAAGCTCTCAAATAATTGATAGCTTGGCACCAGACTTCGAATGGAAACCTGCTACTATCAAGACTCTTTTAAATAGATTATTAAATAAATCTTATCTCAGAGCAGAAGCAGAGGGAAATAAGTATCTTTATTTTTCAAATATATCTCAATCAGCACACTTATCTAACGAGTTAATTTCAGTACTAAATAATGTATGTATAACGAAATATGGAAATTTGCTCAATAATCTTATAGACAATATTGAATTATCAAAAACTGATATAGCAGAATTAATCAAAACATTAGAAGAAAAATCAATATCTGCACCTGAGCAACTTACTTGCCAATGTAATCCAGGGCAATGTAATTGTTAAAATGACTCTCAATATTTTTTAATCTCTGCTAAAATGTATCTCGATTTTAATTTTAAAACGAATAAAAGTGAGCAAAAAGGGAAAAGTGGGGAAGATATGCAAACAAAAAATATGACCAAGGGCAACGTCCTAGAATTATTATTAAAATTTGCTATACCTTTATTCATAGGTAATATATTTCAGCAGTTATACTCCATATTTGACACAGTTGTATTGGGATACTCCATTGGTGATCATGCAATTGCTGCCGTTGGAGCCACCTCAGCTTTAGCTGGATTAATTATTAATTTCTCTATTGGCTTAAATAATGGATTTGCAATTAATATTGCGAATAATTTTGGATCCGATAATTTAGAACAACTAAGAAAAAGCATAGCTTCAACTATTTCTTTAAATCTTATCATTACTTTGATAATATCTGTATTAACTTCAGTTTTTATGAGACCTGTTCTCAGAATGATGAACGTTCCAGAAGCTATTTTTGAAGATGCTTATATTTATATTATTATACTTACTGTAGGTATGATAACCACAATCATGTATAACATGTTTGCCGGAATTATGAGAGCATTTGGTAATTCCAAATCACCACTATTTTACTTAATTATTTCTACAGTACTGAATATTATCTTAAATTTATTGCTTGTTGTCATTTTTCAATGGGGTATAGCCGGTGCGGCAATTGCTACTGTAGTTTCCCAAGGTATTTCAGCGGTTCTTGCTGGAATTAATGTATATAGAAGCTATAGAGTCTATTTACCATACAAAGAAGATTGGAAATTTGAAGCTGCAACTATAAAAGAACTACTGTCTAGTGGTTTTGCTATGGCACTAATGTTTAGCTTTATTGATCTTGGTTCTGTAATTTATTCAAGTGCTGTCAATAATCTAGGTGATGTAATTATTACAGCTCATGCAGCCTCTAGAAGAATTATTATCATGTTTGTTATGGTTATATCATCCATTGCAACTGCTAACTCAACTTTCATCAGCCAAAACTGGGGAGCAGGTAGAATGGACCGAATTGAAGAAGGTAATAGAAAATCTCTATATATAGGATTTATTTGGTCTGCATTTACATTACTTGTTGCAATTTTCTTTGGTAAGCAATTTGTTGTCTTAATAACAGATACATCTAATCCAGAAATCATTAATGTAGCATCATTTAATTTCCTAACACACGCAAGCTGTTTTGTACCATTAACAATATTTATAATTTTTAGAACTGCGTTACAAGGTGTAGGAAAAAGAGCTGCTGCATTAGTTTCAAGTGGCATCGAGTTAGCTTTCAAGATAGTATCTGGGTTTATACTTATACCTAGTTTTGGTTATAATGTTGTGTATTTCACAGAACCAGTAATATGGATAGCATGCACCATTTACTTGATCACTTACAGCAGAATCAATAAACCACTTTCCGTTAATAAAAAGATAACAGAAATTAATAACTAATAAATTGATAATAATCATAAACAAATTTGAGGAATCAATATGAGCGAGAATTTTTGGAAAAATTTACCTAAACCTTTCTTTGTACTTGCACCAATGGAAGATGTCACTGATTCAGTTTTTCGTCATGTAATAGCAAAAGCTGCCAAACCAGATGTCTTTTTCACTGAATTTACAAATAGTTTAAGTTACGTGCACTCTGAAGGTAGAGATAGCTTAAATGGGAGATTGTTCTACACTGAAGATGAGCAGCCTATAGTAGCACATGTATGGGGAGATAATCCTGAGACTTACTCAGCTATGAGTGTTGGTATGGCAGAAAGAGGCTTCAAAGGTTTTGATATTAATATGGGTTGTCCTGCTAAAAATGTAGTAAAAAACGGTAGAGGTGCAGGCTTAATCAAAAGACCAGATGAAGCTGCTGAAATCATACAAGCATCAAAAATCTCAGGACTTCCAGTTAGTGTAAAAACTAGACTTGGATACTCTAAAGTGTCCGAATGGAAGCCATGGTTAACTCATATTCTTGAACAAGATATTGCCAATTTATCTATCCACTTAAGAACCAAAAAAGAAATGAGTAAAGTTCCTGCGCATTGGGAATTAATACCTGAAATACTAAAACTCAGAGATGAAATAGCTCCTGAGACACTAATTACTATAAATGGTGATATTCCAGATTACAAAACTGGAATGGAGCTTTACCAAAAGTATGGTGTTGACGGCATTATGATTGGTAGAGGTGTATTTAAGAATCCTTTCGCATTTGCCCCTGAGTCCAGAGCAAGGTCATATCAAGAATATATCGATCTTTTGTATTATCACTTGGACACATATGACCAATTAACTTTAAAAGAACAACAACTAAGTAAAATTCTGAATAGATTTTATAAAATATATATTAAAGAATTTAAAGGTGCTAGCGATCTTCGAGTTGCTTTAATGGAAACTAAAGATACTACATCAGCTAGAGCTGTTCTAACAGACTTTTTCGCAAAAAATCCTCATGTGTTAGAAGAAGAAAATGAAGTGTAATTGACTATAAATTTTTACTGTGATAATATTCTTGCACAATAATTAGGTTTTGGAGAGTTGGCTGAGTGGCTTAAGGCGCACGACTGGAACTCGTGTAAACGTTAGTAGCGTTTCGAGGGTTCAAATCCCTTGCTCTCCGCCATTGTTAAAGCTAGTAAACATCAGTGTCTGCTAGCTTTTTTATTTGCAACGAAATCAGTAGAAAAATTGTTTAAACATTCTCAAAAGGTTTACATTTTAATTTATCAAGGATACAGTTATCTAATTTTAATAATGATAAGATTTTGATGATTAAAACGATTATAAAGTTAAAGGAGAATAATTATGATTATTTACGGAACTCAAGATTGTTCAAATTGTGTAAGTGCGAAAGCAGAACTAGATTCATTAGGTATTACCTATGAGTTTTTAGATCTAGCTAAAACAAAAAACTTAAAAGAATTTCTTAAAATGAGAGATAGTATGGAAATTTATAACCCCGTTAAAGAGCATGGTGCAATAGGTATCCCAACATTCATCTTGGATGATGATAACATTACTATAAATTTCGATGAAGTTAAAAAATTCTATGGTGCTTAATCAAATTTAATATTTTATAAATTATCGATTATACATCAGAAGAAAACTTGCTCAAAATTGCATAATAATAGACTTGCTATAAGTTTTCTTCTGTGATATTATGCTTAGCGATTATTACACACATAGTCTGTTATCCTGTGCGTAAATATAAAACGTAATATTTTTACAGACTATGGAGGCATAACAGGAGGTAGAGAATATGTCAGTTATATCAATGAAACAATTGTTGGAAGCTGGTGTACATTTTGGACACCAAACAAAAAGATGGAATCCTTTGATGAAACCATACATCTATACAGAGCGTAATGGTATTCACATCATCGATTTAGAGAAATCCATCAAGATGGTAGAAGAAGCATATGATTATGTACGTTCTATCGCAGAAAACAATGGAAAAATCCTATTTGTAGGTACTAAAAAACAAGCTCAAGATGCAATCCGTGAAGAAGCTGAAAGATGTGGGCAATACTATATTAACAACCGTTGGTTAGGTGGTACTTTAACAAACTACACAACAATCAAGAAGAGAATTGCACGTCTTAAAGAATTAGAGCAAATGGAAGAAGATGGTACATTTGATCTTTTACCTAAGAAAGAAGTTTCAGGTTTATTACTAGAGCGTGAAAAATTAGAGAAAAACTTAGGTGGTATCAAAGACATGAATGGTCTACCAGATGCATTATTCATCGTAGATACAGAACATGAAGATATCGCAGTAAAAGAAGCTCAAAAACTAAATATTCCTATTATCGCTATTGTTGATACAAACTGTAACCCTGAAGTAACAGATTACGTTATCCCAGGAAACGATGACGCAATTCGCGCTATAAAATTAATCGCTGGAGTAATGGCTAACGCAGTTATAGAGGGTAAACAAGGTTTCCAAGATAATGAAGAAGCAATCGCTGACGAAGAATTAATGGCTAACGAAGGTGATGATTCAGAAGATTTTGAAGATTACGAAGATGACGCAGAATATGAAGACGATGATGATGAATATTCTGATGACGAAGAATAAGATTTTAAACTTATAATTCGTAAGACTTTATAAAACTAAACTAAATGATTCTATACTAGGAGGTATATATGGCAGAGATTACAGCAAAATTAGTAAAAGAATTACGTGACCGTACTGGTTCAGGTATGATGGACAGCAA
>CAMYAM010000027.1 GCA_947253875.1 uncultured Fastidiosipila sp.
TGGAAAAGCAATAGAGTATACAATTAGCGAAAACCCTGTAGCAGGTTATGAAACAGAAGTATATGGTTACAATGTAACAAATACACGTACGTCAGAAACTATTGAAATTAAAGGAACAAAGACCTGGGTTGATAACAACAA
The DNA here is from genome assembly GCA_947253875.1 of uncultured Fastidiosipila sp. Classification (GTDB taxonomy): domain Bacteria; phylum Bacillota; class Clostridia; order Saccharofermentanales; family Fastidiosipilaceae; genus Fastidiosipila. Next base: position 142 of record CAMYAM010000027.1, read on the forward strand.
CCAAGACGGCCTAAGACCAGAAAGCATTAAGATAAATCTTCTGGCAAATGGCAAAATTGTTGAAACAAAAGAAGTCACAGCAAAAGATAATTGGTCCTGGATATTCACAGGCTTAGCTAAGTATGAAAACGGAAAAGCAATAAAATATACAATTAGCGAAAACCCTGTAGCAGGTTACGAAACAAAAATAGACGGTTACAATGTAACAAACACGCATGAACCAGAAAAACCAAAAATACCTAAAACAGGTGCTTGTATGAATACTGGAATATTTGCAGGAGCTTTGTTAGTGGCATCAGGATTCTTATTCTTACTAAGAAAAAAGAAAAAAGAGGATGAGATTATTTTTAAAGTAAATTAATTATAGTGTTCATACAACAGTAGATTAAATTCGATCTAAGCCCCGAATTCCTGACACAAATTAGTGTAGGGATGAGGGGTTTAGTTTTGACTAATTATAGTGTTATAGCTATAAATGGAACTTTTTTATAATTATAGATAAGACAAGGGTAACAAGTAAATGCTAAAGTTAGCTTAAAGTAATATTAAAAAAGACCATTTGGGGGACACAACACACTTCACAAACATAAGTGAAGGAGCTGTTTTTATATAAACATAAGCCTATCAAACGTAATAATAAGTAGATAAAACGTAGGTTATGTAGTAATATACAATTAGTATAAGATTGATTAAATTCACGCAAAGTATAATTGATTTATGGAGGAAAGGTATGAAAGGTGATATCAAAAAGCTGACTATATGGACTTTAGTTCTGATTATGTTTTTTTCAAATCCGATTAAGGCTATTGTACAGGTCAACGATTATGACTCGTTTAAAAGAAAGTCAGAATATGTAAATACATTGGATCCGATTAAACCAGTAAAACTAGAGGAAGGTCAAAGTGCAGAAGATTTGATTAAAAATCCAAAGCAACCTGATATATACACCTTACGAAAAGACTATAAGATCCAAGAAAATTATAAATATAGGATAAATTATCAACCTTATGTAGCCAGTGTTGGTGAAGATGCTAGTCAAGAAGAAAAGGCTAAGATCAATAAAACAATTAAATTACCAGATTTTCCAGGTTATAATAAGCCTGCTGAATCTTTTGTAAATGATTATGATCAAATTGTAAAAGCTGCTAAAGAAGGCCAAAAAACTGGTGATCAAGAAAGCGGTTTTACCTATAAAAATACTAGTGATTATAAGTATGAGGCAATAGAGAGCAGAATCAAAGTTAAACATGTTTTTCAAAAACTAGACGATTTTACCAAGTACACAAATCCAGATGGAAGCGTGGGTAAAGAAGGCGAAAGAACTAATATACAAAGAGGTAATACTGGTTCATTAATGGAAGTAAAGCCTTTAGATGATGAAGAAATAAAAGGCTTTGTACCAGAATCTAAATACATAACTATGTTAGTTCCAGCAAGTGAAGGAGAATTTTTGCTTGAATATCGTTACAATCGTGCTAGTTTTGATGTGATTTATGATACTAAAGACGGTACGCCTATTCCAAGCCGTACCTTATACTATGAACAAAAAATTCCTGAAACTGAAATTCCAACAAAAATTGGTGCTGATTTCTTAGGATGGAAGCCATCTGTAGATTTAGTTGGAAATAATGGTAAAAAATATAAGGCAGGTGAAATTATCACGGATGAAAGTGATTCACCAATTTTAAACCTTGATGCTGGATTAACCATGCCCGCAGAAAATGTTACTTTTACAGCTGAATGGAAGGATAAAGAAAAAGCAAATTATGCAGTACAATTTTGGGCCGAAAAATCAGATCATGCTGATGATGCTTCAATCCTAGAAAAGTATGACTATATAGGAACACGTGTTTATGAAAATGCTGATACTGGTCATCAACCAACTTTAGCAGATGAACCGATAAAGGGTATAAAATTTCCTGATTTAGATGAAAATCGTCTAAATAAAATATGGGCTGGAATGAAATTTAATCGAGGCCGTAACACTTATTTAGATAAATTTTATATATACAATAAAGATTTAACTGACAAACAAAATGCTGACCCTAAAGATCCAAATGTAGTAAAGGGAGTATCTTCTACAGGTCAAACTGTTTACAATATCTACTACGACAGACAAGTCTACGACCTCTACTTTACTAAGTCCAATGCACAACCTGATAAACACACTTTATACCCTGAAATTTGGGGCTACGACCCGGCAAAGGGCGAAGCGGTTATGATAGGTGGTCCTGGTAATCTATACCACTACAAAGCCAGATTCAACGAGCTTATGTATAAGTGGCCAAACGATGCTAAGCAAACTAAGGGCTTCACACCGGGCTATCAATCTTTTGGCTGGGGACCAAACTATAGTGTCCCTAATTGGCCAGTCCACCTAGATACACCTCCTTATAGGCTTAATGCTAGTCAATTCCTTGACATGGATAATTATACTAGCTGGGGTGGATACACTAAAAAAATAGATAAGGGCGATGGCACAACCATCGATTTAGATTGGTTCGATTTCACAACCCTTTCCTTTGGTATAAAACAGGATCATCCTTCTATCCCTCACCATATGGACTTTTGGATGGACGGCTTTAAGGATGGTGAAACCATCATCCGCTACGACCTTGTTAGAACCAAGGCGGATACTGATACCCTATCCTATGGCCACAAATACCCTGAAGTTACAGGCTTTAAACCTCATGACTATGAACCTGGTAATCCTCAAAGTGGGTGGCCAGTAATCAGAGAGGGTCAGCAGGAAGATGGACGTGTGAATGAAGATAGAATTAATGAACTAAACGACGAGCGTGATGAGATTACTCCAAACACTAGTGGGACATACTATAACAACAACGGCATCAAATTGCCTATAGGCCAGCTAGACTTTATACCGCTATTCTTTAGCGATTCAGATAAATTTGGTGATCCTAAAGATGGTGCTCAAGAATTTAAAGAAAACGGCTACCTGCGTTTCAAATACACTCGTAATAAGTACCCTCTAAGGTTTAACTACGACCCATCAATTACTAGAGATGATTCTTACTTTAATTCAAAAAACTCATTAGATACCTTCTACGAATTCCCTCTAAAGGTTTTAAGTCCTGATTTGGTAGATTCAAATCTAGACAGAGACGATAAAGAGTATTTCAAAGAAGATCCTAAAAACTTATTGGATGATCCAAACAATTTACAAGCTTTAGGTCTTACTGATCTTGTATATAAAGATCCAAATGATAATAAGCTAAAGGTTAAAAGACCAAAAGGCCTTTCAGACCAAATGGTGTTTAAAGGATGGGCACTAGATCCTGCTGGAGAAAAACTTGTTTGGGAAAACAAGGGAGAAAAGATGCCTACCCATCCAGTAAATCTATATGCTAAATGGGGAGAACCTGATTACAAGTGGAAGGTAACCTTTGATCCAGATGGTGGAAAATTAGACCCAATAGCAGAAGAAAATTTAACAGAAGAACGTAGAACCATCCAAGAAGGTGATATTGGACAAGAAGAAAAAAATACCTATGCTAAAAAAGGGTATTTGAATGAATCTCCTACTACAGAAGACGGTAAACAAATATTTACAGTCATACAAAGACAAAAGCTTGTAGAACCTGTAAAGCCTAGAAAAAAAGGCTATGAGTTCATGGGATGGGAAATCATTCGTTATAAAAAAGACAAGTCAGGAAACTATACTGATGAAAAAGATACTTCTTATCGTGATAAATTTGGTGTTCCAGAACTTTATTCTTTCAAAAATGATGTAGTTGGACCAGTTTATCTAAAGGCAATTTGGATTCCAAATGATAGGGTAGATATAAATGTTGAACATTATATATTGAATGATGATTATACGTTAGATGAAAGTATAAAACAGAATCCTAAGCCTTATGTATTAGAAGATAAGCGTGCAGGATACTTGGTTTCAACAACTGGTGATACACAAAATGATAAGTATTTACTTGCTCCTCACAAAGAATTAGTGGAAAAATTAACAGGAGATTTAAAGCAAGAATACGAAGATTACAATAAGAGAACTAACAATCTAAACAACTCTTTCTTCCAAACTTTCCGTGCAGAGCCTGGAATGATTTTAAATAAAGAAAAAAATCAAATGGAAGAAAATCCGGCTGCTAAGAACAATGTATTCAAATTCTTCTATAGACCATTTAGACATAGAGAATATAAGGTTAACTATATCGATGAAAGATTTAAAGGCCAAGCAGATGAAAAAGCTGGAGCTATAATTCCTCAAGAAATAGTTAAAAATCAAAATCGTCATTATGACGCAAGAAACTATAGACCAATTCAAGGTTGGGTACTTACAAGTAAACCACAACAACAAATATTCTTTGATTTAAATGAAGCAACCAATAAGCTTGAAGGTATAAATGGTACAGGTAAAAATGAAATTACTTTCTATTATAAAGATGTAAGAATAATTGAAGTCCCAGGAGACAAAAATCCTCCAGAAGGCTATGTAAGAGTAACATTTAAAGCTGAAGAAGGCGGCTCTTTTGGAAAAGATGAAAAAGGTAAGGATATAAAAGAAATCCACTATGATGTAATCAAGGGATTGAAATCCGATTTAATACCAGTTCCAAAAGAACTGAAAGAAGGCGAAAAGAAAGATGCAGATAAGTTCTACATTAGTCCAGATGCTGGTAGAAGATTTACAAAATGGGATAATAGCAGTCTATTAAACGACAATACTATTATTGGAAAAGATTATACTTTCAAAGCCCACTTTGACTGGGAAGAAATAAAAATCAAAACTCTGGTTGTGACAGAAGCCTTCAAAGATCCTAAGGACTTATGGACAAATGATTTTGTACCAAGTCTTGAAAAAATAAAAGAACAAGTTAAGTGGTATAAGGATAAAGTTGAAGCAGACTTACCAGCTGGAGCAGAAGTAATATTCAAAGATGGTATTGAAAAGGATCTTGCAGATTGGCTGGGAGAAAAAGGTAAATCAGACCAGGAAGAACTTTCAAGAGAAGTTAAAATTCCAGCACAAATCAAGTATGCTGATAATTCAATCCAAGATATTGAAATACCAGTGAAGGTTTATAAAAATGTCTATGAAGCTTCTACAACAGGAGAAAAGACTTTATTCCTACTAAATGCAGAATCAGAAGATCTGAAAGATGTTACTGGTGATTACGTAAAAGTAAGAGTAAATCCATCAGGAAAAACATCTGAAAAAGATAGTAAGATTTACTATGTAAATAAAAATGCCTGGGTAGAAATACCTGAAATTCAAATAACTGACGAAGAAAAAATTAACTTAGGCTTCCTGAATTGGACATCTGACAATGATAGTCAAAATGAAAATAAAAAGCCAAATGGAATATATGACTTTGCAAAACGTCATAAGTTCACAGAAGATACTGTTATTTATCCAGTATTCTCTGATGATGTGGTTCCACAAGAAGGGGCAGATAAACCAAATGTTCCATCATCCTTCGTAAAAGTTATTGTAAAAACAACGGATAAGGCTACTGAGCAAACAGCTTTTGAAAAAACATTCTGGGTTAACCCAACTAAGGAAGTTGAACTTCCAGTAACAAATCCAGTAGGTAAGGAAAGCCAACCAGGACTTGGTAAGCAAAAAATTGACTATACTTTCAAAGAATGGCAAAAAGTTAAGATAGGTGAATCGGACGATAATCTACAAGATGTAGAACCAGAAAAAATTGACCTATCTAAAAATAAATACACTGACAAGGTAACAGTAGTAGAAGCTCTTTATGATAAGACATTACAAGAAGCAAAGACTGATTTTACTGTAGAAAAAGTGTGGGAAATTCCGGCAGACAAAAAACTGGAAGCTAACGATTACCCTACAGTAAACTTCACTCTTTATAGAAAAAATCAAGCTGGCAATGAGGAAAAAGTAGAAGGTGCAGAGGTAAAACAAATTACAAAAGAAGTTACCGAAGCAACTTGGAAAGACCTTCCACAGCTAGATTCTGAAGGTAATGAATACAGCTACTTTGTTAAAGAAACTTTTGAAAATATTGATATAAAGAACGACAACTGGATACTTGGAGAGATGGAGACTAAAGATGGTAAAAATACTATCACAAACAAGTTGAAGACTCTTCCAGGAGAAACTGGTAATGAGGATGGTGAAAAGAACTTTGTAGGTAAATTGACCATAAAGAAAGTTCTTGAAAATGAACCAAAACAACAAATATCAGTTAGAATGATGCGTTCAGTTCAACCATCAGATCCATTGAAATTCAAATTTAAAGTAAGTGGACCTTATGGCTATGAAAATACATTTGAATTATCAGCAAATGAATCAAAGACCCTAGATAAATTAGCCTTTGGTGAATACAAGGTTGAGGAAATAGATTCTAAGGGATACACAGCTGAATATTCAAAAGAAAAGGAAACTTTAACAAAAGAAAATACAGAAGGTTTCATCACTGTAACCAATAAAAACATTAAGTCAAATGACCCTAATGTAACAAATGAAAATATTAGAAATATCACTGTCAAAAAAGTTTGGATAGGTGGAGGAGAAAAGCCTGCTACGACAATCGAACTTTGGAGAAAAGGCTATGACTTAAGTGGTCGAGAATATGAACAAAAAGTAGATGACTTTACAACAACAGAAAATGGAGATGCTGAGCAAAGTAAAGAATTTGAAAACCTGGCAAAACATGATGCAAGTGGTAAAGAATTTACCTACTATGCAAAAGAAGTTAAGGTGCCAGCTGGCTACACCGCAACTTATAGCGAAGATAAACTTACAGTTACAAATGCTATTGACTTTATAAAAGACGAGACACCAGAGGATCAAACTGACAAACCAGAAGGCTATGTAACAGTAACCTTTAAGGCAGGAGACCATGGTAAGATAGATGGCGAAACTGAGGATATTGTCTATTATGTAAATCCAAAGGCAGATCCAGTAAAAGTAATGCAAGATATTGCAGAACCAGAAGTTTCAGCAAATATTGGTTACAAGGTATCAGAAACCAAATGGAAAGATGCTGAAGGAAAGGCTTTAGATAAAGAAACACAAATTACTAAAGACTTAACTTACACAGCTCAGTACAAAGCAAAAGTTGTAACAGAAAATCCAAATGATGAAGACTACGTAAAAGTAGACTTTGCAACAACAAGAGGAACAGTAGAAGGCCAAGCAGAATACTGGGTATTAAAGAATGAAGAAGTAAGTCTAACAGCTCCAACAGTAAATATGGATGGTGTAACAGACTACGCCTTCAAGGCATGGGATCCAGAAGTTAAGACAAGCTATGCTGAAGATACAACACACAATGCAACATTCACATACACAGGCGAAGACATTGTTCCACAAGCAGGTGAAAAAAGACCAGACGTACCAGCAAACTTTGTATTAGTAGAATTCAAAGAAGGAGCACATGGTACATTAGAAGGAACAAGTAAGTATTGGGTAAACCCAGAAGCAGGAAAGACTCTTGCAGATATTACAAAACCAACCGTAACAGCAGCAGAAGACTACAAATACACAGGTTGGGATAAAGAAGATGCAACAGCAATAGGAGCAGAAGGCTTAACAGTAACAGCTCAGTACAAAGCAAAAGTTGTAACAGAAAATCCAAATGATGAAGACTACG
>CAMYAM010000028.1 GCA_947253875.1 uncultured Fastidiosipila sp.
TGTCATTGTTATGTAGCTTGCTTCACCTGTCTTAGTGACCTTGTTTTCTGTTGGCTTACTTGCTGAAGTTGTTGGTTTCTCAACTTTACTTGACTCAGCTGGCTTGCTACTTTGACTTGGTTCTTCAGGTGTTGGCTCTGGGTTAACCACAGCTGCTTTCTTCCACTGTGCTACAAACGTATGATCTTCTACTGCTTTATATTTTTCTCCTGGTTGATATTCCGATCCCTTCCAGTATAGGAATTCATATCCTTCTCTTTCTGGTGCCTTAATAATATCAATGACTGTACCTTTGTCTACAACTAGAACTTTGTCCTCTGTTGAACCATCTGCCCATTTACCTTCATTAGGTTTAAAAATGATCTTTATCTTTTCAACTTTTGGCTCTGGACTTGGTTCAGGCTCAGGTGTTGGAGTTGGTTGAGGTTCAGGCTCAGGTGTTGGAGTTGGCTCCGGTGTAGGCTCTGGTGTTGGAGTTACTTTCACAGCTTCAGCTTTGGCAATAAAGCTTGTATCCTTAGTAATTTCAATGTCCCAAGGAGCTGTTGTAGGAGCTTTATCCATATCCTTGTACCAAGCTGGTTTCTCGTAGCCATCTTTGGCACTATTCTCTAAGTTAGGGAATTTATCTTCAGCTAACTTATCATTTGGTTTAACAGCATAAGTCTTCTCTTCAACTGTATTTTCTTTTATTGATTCTGCATCTTGTTTGACAGTTACCTTCAACCAGCCTTCTGGGATTGGATCATTTTCTTTGATCTCAGAACCACTCTTGATAAAGTAAGCTGTATAGATATTGCCTGCTTTTGCTACACCTAGTTTTGGATCCCATTTTGTGAATCCGTAGTTATCTTCTGCAACAGTTGTTATGTCTGTTAATTTAGATAGATCTGTATCTGGTGCTACTTTTGCTTTTACTTCAAAACCTTCTTTTGTTCCAACTTTTACTTTACCCTTAGCTGCATCCTCTGATTTGAATGTTACTGTGATGTAGTTCTTAGGTATGTCTTTGTCATCACTACCTTTGTCTGGTTCTTTATCTGGATTGTTATCATCTGGGATAAATGGAATTATTTTATCCTTAGTGTATTCCTTTTTAGTCCATATCCATGTTCCGACAAATTTATTACTATCATTTTCATCAGATACCGTTAATTTTTCAGGTGTCCAAGCCTTAAATGTCCAGCTTCCTTCTTTATTATCATCTTCTAATGATTGGTAGTTAGTATCATCTTTAGCTGGAGCATTTATTTCACTACCAACTATAGATTTCTCTGTTTTGTCTATATTTTTAAGTCTATCCTTTATAGCTTGAGGAAGATCTTTATTTTCAGTTCCACTTACAAATTCATAACTGATATCTTTAATTGCAAGCCATTTTGCATAAATTACTGTATCCTCATTTATCACACTATTCTCAAAATCGAATTCTGTTTCAAAATTAGAATCAGCATACCAACCTGCGAATGAATAATTTTCTGCTTTTGGATCTTTTGGTTTTGTGGCTTTTTCACCCTTTATAACTTCCTGCTTATCAGGAGTTACACCGTGACCGTTCATTTCAAATGTTACGTTATATTTTACTATTTTTAACTTATCGTAGTTAATTATTGTATCTACAAATGAATCAGCATCATTTAGATCTTGCAACTCATTACTTGCTGAGTAAGCAAAGTTATTGCCGGCATAAATGTTTCCATCTTGGTTTTCTTTTGTATTTTTAATATCAGACTTAACTGGCGCGCTAAATATGGCCTTATTTTCGTTTGAAATTTCGCCTGATTTTAATTTAACCTGGAACATAGTTACTTCATTCCAGTTACTTATTTGTTCAGCTTCAACAAAATTTGCCTTTAAGTTTGCGTCTAAATTACCAGCTTTATCTGTAGAATATAGTATCTCAAATTCTCTATTGTCGGTATCATTTTGTGTTTTTTCTACAGCAACAGGTCCTGTTAAGTATAGATTTGTACCATTGTTACGTGATTTTTCAGATATTTGTAATGTATCTCCTACTCTTGGTAGTACATCTATAATCTTCATGCTTTTTACTGCTTTACCTGTTTTATTTTCTACACTCAATCCAAGTCTATATTCTTCACCTAATTCATATTCTTTGACTTTATTGTCAAACTTATAATTAGCGTCTTTACTAGAATCAGTTGATCCTAGAACCTTGAATGCACTACTAAACCAAGCTACACATCTTAAATTTAACAGCTTTTCTTCTGTGTCATCGTTTTGATTCAAATCATGTCTATCTGTCTTACCTGAATTTGAATAATCTGAAAATCCTGCTTTGCCAGCATTATCGTAAACTAACCACATTGATTTGTTGAAAGGAAGTGGTCTTTTGCTATCTATAAATTTAATGTCTAGGTTAACATCAAATTCTTTCATGAACTCTGGTAGCTTACTGTCATCCAGTTTAACAACATAATACATTGAACCGTTGATTTCTTTTTTCTCATAGTTTAAAGAATATTCCTTATTGTTATGAGTTAAAGAGAATTTCATATCAATTGTATCTTCATAAGGATCCACTGGCATCACTATACGAGGATTCTTAAGGTACTGACTTTGTCCAGATTTCTTTAATTCAACATCTATGTTTTCAACTACATCGTGAAGTTTAACTTTTCCTACAAATTTGGCTGCATCATCTACGTTTAGTGTTGCTCCATCTATCGGCCTGCGAACTTTAACAAATTCTTCGCTTCCTTTTAGTTTGTGATAAGTTGTAGCGTGAGTCCATCTATACTTTCCAAATTCTACTTCACCTAACTTCGAATTTATAAGGAAGCTAGCATCATCTTCGTTTTTGAAATTATATGATGAATCTAATCTGTCTTTGTTTATTTCCTTAGTTTTTTCTTGATCAAAGTAGAAATTACCCTTGATATATAAATAGCGTGCGGAATTGGTTAAATCTTCTTTATTATTTGGATTTCTTTTTTCTTGTCTTTTCCATTTAGTTTTATCAAATGGGTTATCATAGTCAGATCCAAATACTTTGGTATCTATATTTGCCTTCAATGTTTCACCAGCCCTTAGATTTAATCCTTTTACAAAAACTATTCTAGGTTCAAAATATCTTTCATCTGGCAATTCAACAACTTCATCTAGAGATCTTAATCCTAAGCTAACCTCTTCATTATTGTTTTCAGTGTCTTTAGCAAAAAGTTCATATTGAATACCTGTATTTTTATCATTCATATTTACAGAACTTGTATCAAAACTAATTTTTTTGATATAGTAATTCATTGTATCCATACCATAAAAATTGGGTTGGCTCATTTTATCAAACAATTCGCCCAAGTAAACATCAGTTTCTTCTTTAGCTGGTTTGGAGGAAGAGTTTTTAACTTCCAAAGTCCAATTAGTAACTTTATCTTTATTACCAATATAGTTATAAACTCTCTCATTATTTGTCAAATTAAATTCTGTCTGTATATCTGGTTTATTGTTTGGTTTATCTGGTGATTTTTTCCAAAGTTTAAATTCGGCGAAATGCGAACATTTAGCGGATTCATTGCCTAATTCATTTCCATTCTCATCTAAAGCTACTACTGTTGAATCAAATACAGCTTGTTTTTCACCTAATTTGAAACCAGGAAGTTTTACTTTTACTTCTGTATTGGCACCGGCATAGTATTCTTCAAAAGAATAGCCAGGCTCTTTTGGCTCTAAGATTTTGTAATAATGAGAATTATCAGATGACTTTGTCCACGAACTATCATCTAAAACAAATTCTCCGTTATTATAATTTTTCGGATAAATTTTTACTTTAATCTTATCTGGTAAATATACACCAGTTGTGGTTGAGCTATATCTCTTTAGATAGAATTTATCCCTTGCGTATATTGGGAAGGTATATGATTCTAAATTATTTTCTTCAGTTTTTATATTTGCCTTATCATCAGATAATTGGCTGGAATTTTCAGAAAATTCTTTGCTTACTGATGGGCTAGTATAACCTTTTAAATTTGTGAGAGTAAAATAGTCAAATTTAGCATGGTTCTTAAATTCGTATGAGTTTTCAGATAAAATAGTTCCGTCTTTTGATAATACTGCATTTATCTTGGTAGATGTGCCATGCTTTACTTTTGGTTTAGAAGTTTTAACTCTTATTGAAAATTCTAATATAGTACCTGCAACAAGCTTATCTTGTTCAAGATCTATTACTATATTTCCATTTTCTTCTTTGTCATTTATAGTTAGATTTCCTTTTTCGATATTATATGATTTTCCAGAAAAAGCATTTTTTTCTAAATAATCTGTTGAAATGGTAACTTTTGCATTTAGTCCTTCTATCGGATTATTTTTACTATTAGGATCATTTGATTTATTTGAAGCTTGAATCTTAACTAAAAATTTTACTGTTTCTCCTGTTGGTATCCAGCCTTCTTCAACTGGTTTTGAATCTGTGTTATTCCAGTATCGTTTTTGATTAGAAGCATCTGTATACTCATTAGGCACTAATTCAACAGATATTTTTCCTTCGACTTCTGAGTTCTTATCCCCACCTTGAGTTACTTCATCAAGATTATTTGCAAATACTAGATTAAGTGGATATAAACTTGGTGCAATCAAACCTAGCATCACAAATACTAATAAAGTAAATGTTAGCAATTTACGTCGTCTCATCTTATCCCCCTTTAACTTGTCAAATAATAAAGATTAGAACTCTATTATTTCAAGATGATTAAATATTAATACTCATTTTCCCATGAGTATCATATTAAAAAACTAGCACTTTCAACAAGTAAAGTCAAAGCTTAAAGGGTTTAAAGCGCATTTTCTAGGAAATTTACATAGCCTTCCTGGTAAATTTCCTCTCTTTTTAGTTCATTGTCAATAATAATGAACATTCCTGTTATAGCTGCAAACTTGTCAAAAAAGTTTTTGGCACTTGCTTCAATCATGAATTGTCTTTGTTTTTGTTGATCTGTTTCAACGAGTGCAGCATTTAATTTTGAAAGATTACGTTCATAGTGTTCTTTTCTGAAATACAGAAATCATCGGCGGTATCATGCCTCTAATCGCTGATAAATTAAAGATTGACCTAACAGTTGTGGCTGGTCCAATAATTACAACTATTGTTGATACCATGGTTCTATTTATCTATTTCGAAGTTGCTAGCTTCTTGATTTTCTAGGAATATGGTTTAAGTGAATTGCTGAGTTGGCGGTTTATTTATTATCGACAAATTTGCAATTTAAGATAGGCATAAAGAAAGGCCACATCAAGTACAATTCTTGACGTAGCCTTATTTTTTGCTCGAAGCTTATTTCCTACAATGCTATTAGTTATTATTCTTCGTCTTTCTTGCGTCTTACGACTAATACTCCTGCTATAGCTATGCTTACCAAGCCTGCTGTCATTGTTATGTAGCTTGCTTCACCTGTCTTAGTGACCTTGTTTTCTGTTGGCTTACTTGCTGAAGTTGTTGGTTTCTCAACTTTACTTGACTCAGCTGGCTTGCTACTTTGACTTGGTTCTTCAGGTGTTGGCTCTGGGTTAACCACAGCTGCTTTCTTCCACTGTGCTACAAACGTATGATCTTCTACTGCTTTATATTTTTCTCCTGGTTGATATTCCGATCCCTTCCAGTATAGGAATTCATATCCTTCTCTTTCTGGTGCCTTAATAATATCAATGACTGTACCTTTGTCTACAACTAGAACTTTGTCCTCTGTTGAACCATCTG
>CAMYAM010000029.1 GCA_947253875.1 uncultured Fastidiosipila sp.
GCGGGTACCAAGCAGTTGCTGCTCAAGTTCGCTCGCTTCAAGGTGCTGAAGTAGGTGCCGATTTGCCCACCTCCGCACGTGCTTTTGCGTGTGGGCAACATTCTTTCGATATTTGTTTCCGCTGCAAGAAGATTTTGCTCGCCAACGTTTGCAGGATTTCTTCTTGTAGCTAAGGCAGCAGAAGCAAAGAGTGGTGCCGTGCATGTCCTTTCTATTTCCCTCTTTGTTGTGTTACGTTATAAGTGAATAGCATTGTTTATCATGCACTTACACCGTTACTTTGAAGTATTACTGCACTTAGATACAGGCTGTTTGTGATTGCAATTACGAGCCAATGAGATGGTTACGATGATAAGTAAATCGTTAATAGATAACAACTATTTTCCAATTATTTGAAAAGCAAGATAGGAGATATGAATATTCATTGAATTATTTTTTTTACCTTTGCGTTTACATTATTAATAATTATGTTATGACTCCACAGAAAAATAGAATTAAAATTAACGATAATCTTTATAATTTGTATAAATTTATAGATGAGATTATAGTTTCCCCCAAACATTTGCTCAAAAAATGGTCACTTATTACAAACCAGACTCCAGCTGCTAAGCTTGGATATATAGGACAACATCTTGCATCTCTGATAACTGGCGTACCTGGCACTGGAAGTGGAGCAAGAGGTGATGATTTATTAGATGGGTCAGAGGTCAAATCTTGTAATAAGGTTGACCAAGCTGATAAATGTAAAAAATGTGGTGCACGAGTTATGCGGTATGAGGAATCTTGTCCTAATTGTAACTCTACAGATATCTTAAGAAAGGATGATAGTAAATGGCTTTTTACCGTTCGATCACAAGCGGAATTGGAACAATATCTAAACATGGACAGAGTCGTTCTTATTCTAATGGACTACCCTAATTTTGTCAATAGAAATTATAAAGATATACGCATCCTTTGTTTTGAAATATATCCGAAAGAAGATAGAGGAAAAGTATTCTGTGATTTAATTTCTAATCACTACAATAACATCTACTTGCCTAAACTTAATGCAAATCTGAAAACCAATCCTATGAATTTGCATCCTTGGTCATATCAATTCTATAAATGTAATCCGATTAAAATTTTTGAATGTACTGTAAAAGACATAGATACAAATCCTCAAATTCAGATTGATATGAAGCATTATATAAAACCTTCACAAGAAAGAGATGCTCGTTTTCCGGTTGTACCTATGCCAACTTCATTACTGAAAGTTGAGGAGTGGGACGAGTTGCTGGCAAAAGCAAACTATGATACCGAAATAGCTCCTTTACTTTCTGATCCGATTACAAGTATAGTCGCTTTTAAAAAGCTCTCCACGAAGAAAAAAGAAGAATCTTTACCCTATCTTAATGAAAAACTTAGAAACTATCTCTCTTTAAGAAAGATTGTTTCGGTAGTTCAAAAATCAAGATACAGTCGCTCAGAAGATAGAAAGGGATGAATTTAATAACTCTATTCGTTTTAATGCTGTCTCGTAATATCGTTTGTCAAGTTCTATTGCAATATAGTTTCTTTTCAAGTCAATGCAGCTTAGTTGGGTAGAACCGCAACCAAAGAACGGATCAAGTACGATATCTCCCTCATTGCTGCTCGCTGCTATTAACCTCTCTATAAGTTTAATAGGTTTCTGCGTCGGGTGATAACGTTTCTCTTTGTAGAAGTCAATATCAGTCCAGACGTCAGTATATCCCATTTGCGGGTTAAACGTTTGGGCTAATTTATTATAGGGTAAGTCAAATTGTAAAATCTTTGAGAGTTTATTCCAAAGTTCTTCAGTAGGGAATTGCTCACAAACATTCTTCCCTGTGTAGATACTCCACATGCCACCACCGTTGGATTTAACTCCTAAGGCTTCATTTATTTCCTTTGCTTTAAGATTTAAAGCTTGTTGGCGACTTTTCAAAAAAGGCTTGATGAATCTTTTATTATCTTTAATGATAAACAAAATACTCTCTGTGACATTAGGAAACATCTTATATTTTTTTGTTGCCCTGCCACTAACAGCTCTAATACCTTTATCAAGTATAATCTGCTGTCGTAATTCAAGTCCTATATTATCTAAGTATGGAACTAGAAGTGTAAGCGTTCTGAAATAGCCAAAGCAATAGAAAGTACCACCTATTCTTAAAATCCTTGCTACTTCCCCAATCCATCTTAAGGACCATTCTATATAATCCTTTTCCGTTCTCCATTGGTAGTCCCACTCTTGTCCCACAACTTTCCAATATGGGGGGTCTGCAATCACTAAGTCTATGCTACCATCAGGAATAGACTTCATTTTTTCAATACAATCACCTAATATACAACAATTCAAATCCATATAGTTTGCAAATTTACAAATAAAAAAAATGATTATTACGTTTTTAGTGTTTTATATGTATGATATTTATATTACCTTTATTTACCATCTGAAATGTATTGGTTGAAATAATATTTAAATCAAGAACGTACTTTACAATAAGTTTCTTTAGCATTATATTAATTTTTTGAATACCATAACAGGTTTATTTTCTACTAAGGAATATGTTGATTGATGTAGAATTGAAGGTATGCTATTATAGCAATTTGTCATATAATCTTTGACTTAAGTAGTGAATACCATTTCTCTTTTATTTTCATATTTCATATATTTTATTTTTTTTATTATGCAAATATAGAACATATACTTAATATATGTTCTGTTTTTATTGTTAATTATTGCTAAATCGAGAATAATTAACCAAAACACACTTATATTTTACTAACTTTGTATTAATGAAAAATAAGCAACAAAGGACAGTTATACATCTTGAAATTAATGGTGAACACCATTATTTTGGGAGCATGGCGAATTTGTATCAATATTATACAAGTTCTCAACTTGGTATTGCTTATTCTACATTGCGGAAATTTGGCTTATCTGAAAGGAATCCATTTATAAATGATAAATGCACTATTAGAAAAGGTATTTTATTATCAAAGCAGAAGGTTGCAAGACTCCACGAAACGCATGAAAGGTATTAAATAAGTTCTAAAATGATTCGTAGTTTTGATTTTAGTAAACGCTTCAATTTAGGATTATTTGGGAATACTTGCTTTCTAAGATCGTTACAGGAAGCATTTATATGTTATATTCGGGGATGTGTTAAATCTCTAAAATGATTATAGACAAACAAAAGGAGAGAAGGAGTGTCGTATTAATAATTGAGTATGAGACAATTACCTGTGATTGGTGTTTATTTTCTACCTGATTATAAATGATTGTGTCTTTATTCTAAGCTGTATTTTAACACAACACCATATTTTTATATGTATATTGATTTAATACATTTTTTTTACATAAATCTTTTATATTTAGAATCTCACACTAATTTTTGATGTAATATTGCACTTGGCTGCAGATTGTTTGTGATGCAATGATGTGCCAATGATATGGCGAATAGCTACTGTTATTCAATATACAGAGGACAAGAAAGCAAGTTTTCAGAAAAGCTGCTGCATCCGTATTTTTGTAAGTTTATTTCGTAATTTCAAATTTTCATTTTAGAAAAATATTCGTTGTCAGATAGTCGTTTTTGCCTTGTTTTTTGAGTGGAATCTCCTCATCTCATTGAGTTAAGCCGCCTATTTACTGCAAATAGTGGTTCAAAAGCATGCAAATTCTTACCTTATTTCCATGCTTCAATGGTGTCAAAGCAATGAGTTAGCAGGTTCATCATGGGTGGTGTGGTAGTTAACCAGTTCATTCACAACTGTTTGCAAAATCTGCGTATTTGCGCACAGTCCTGCGCTTGGTTGCAAATATGCGAGTATTGAGAGGGGTTGTTAAATTTTTTCACACTTTTACACACCTACAGATGGTTGTGCAAATGGTCATTGGTTTATCGCAACGGATTGTCACGGAATTACACGGTACGTCCGTGCCGTACCGTGTCTTTCCGTTGCAATAACTACATCACGCACTTCCGACAACATATCTGCAAGTCATGGTTTTACACTCCTCCAATTCATGTCTATAAAATTATTTCATTCGCAGAACGCTTGCGTTCATTCGCATGCTTAACCTCTTTGCTTTCGTATTTTTGTTGTAAAACATCATCTTTCGATGGAGGAATTGTGGGACGGAAAAAAGAAGCAACGATATTTAGCATACTTTACACGTATTTTTTTTGTAGGTTGCTGCTTTTTTTTATATCTTTACCACATCAAACGAAAAACAACTTAAACCTAATCATATTA
>CAMYAM010000030.1 GCA_947253875.1 uncultured Fastidiosipila sp.
TGCTATCGCATTAATTTTACAAGCTCTTGATAATATTAAGATGATAAAAATATAGATGACATTTTCTCTCTGAAAAAATTTCCTATGATTAAGAAATATACATAACTAAAAGTATAATCCATAAAATCTACTTGCCTGTTATTGTGTCCAAAAAAATTGTTGCATACAAATTAAAAAGACTCTCCAGGGAATCCTTAGAGAGTCTTATATGCTATTTTTTTCTGTATTTTTAATTTTTAGATTTTTTACTTACCAGCTAAATCTAACAATATACTATTTGGTAGGTAGTCTTGCCCTCCAATAGCTGTGATGCTAGTAAAGTAAGATTCTTCTATATACTTCTTCACTACAGAATTAGTCCTATTATTTCTTGATGCCAGTAATGTTGGCCTATTGTACTTACCAGATACCGGTGAAATAACTAATGCATCTGCAAATTCTTCGCCTGATGCTATAAAAACTTCTTTGCTATCTTTAAACTTGGTCTTAGCAATAGCAACTGATGTCTCATACCTGTCTTTACCTGCCATTCTTTCCACTACTGTTGGGAGTTTGGACTCTGTGGACTTAGATATTGAGTTAGTTCCACCTGCTATATAAATCTTCTTTATTTCTAGGTCCTTAATAGCCCTTAGTACCTGGTCTGGCACCTGGTTCTTCTTTACTAGTAGTATTGGAAATCCTTCTCTTGAAGCGAACGTTCCTACTGATAGAGCATCTGAGAATACCTGACCTGAAGCTATTACTCCTATATCCTTCTTTCCTGTTATACTAGTTACTCTTCTTGCTACCATTTCAGATGTACCATACCTATCAACGCCGGCTATTCTTTCTACATCCTTGTCGTTATCGTAATCCTTTAAGTCTTCTCTTACGTTTTCAGATATAGAATCTGGCCCACCTACTATGATTATTTCTTCAGCTCCTAGTCTCTTTATCTCAGCGCCTACTCTTGGATCTAATCTTCCTGTTGAATTAAGTAGGATTGGAGCGTCTTTTAATTTAGCCAATACTGATGCTGTCATTGAATCTGGAAATAGTTCATGTCTAACTACTATTACAGTCTTAGCCTTTCCATAATATTTTTGAGATAGCTTGATTCCCGTCTCAATCCTATCGTACCCATGTACTCTGTCTGTAATATTAGGAGTAGTTTCTCCTCTACCGTTGTAATCAGGTTTAGGTTTTGGTTTATCTTTTTTTATAACTGTAACAACTGCTTTTTTAGTTACACCTGCGCCATCTTTATCAGTTACCTTAAATATAACGGTATAATTACCCACATTGTCCTTGTTGAACCCACCATTATCTACAATTTTTACATCCTTTGTTAAATCACCGTCTTCCTTATCCTTTGCGGATACTACAAGGCTCATAAAATTAAGATTTTCTCCTTGCTTGATCGTCTTATTCTTTACCTCAAGTTCTGGAATCTTGTTCCACTGTGCAACAAATGTATGGTTATCCTTTATGATATATGAATCTCCCGGATTGTATTTTGACCCTTTCCAATAAAGAAATTGATACTCATCTCTAACAGGCGCTCCTATGATTGTAATTGTATCATTTGCCTTGTGTAATTCCTGTTTGATTGATTTGTCGTCTATGAATTTCCCACCATTTGCATCATACGTAATCAAAAATCCACTTTTGTAATTAATATCATAGTTGTTAAGCAAACTCTTGCTCATATACTTATTGTGTGGAACATCTGATATTTCGCTAAACAAAAGCTTATTGAATTTATCAAAGTTGCTTGGTGGATTATATAACCCTATGCTTGCTTTATTGCCCTTAAATAGTGTTGTTCCATCCATTTCCAAATTCTGATATTTGCTTACATCAGCAGGATTTGAATAATCAGATGATGCGTCAAAAATTGCACCACCCATACCTGCTTTGTTATTTATAAATTTGCTCTCATCACTAATATTTACATTTGCATCGACATCAACATAGAGAGCACCACCTAAGAGCTTATCCTGTTCATCTTCCGAACCTTTTGTATTATTTCCGTTAAACTCCGTATTCTTGATTTTAACATTTCCAGATTCCACAGTCACTCCAGCACCATTTCGTGCTTCATTATTTTTTATTATGCTTTTGGAAATATTCATTTCACTTTTTTTAGCTTCATCCTTTAATGATAATATAGCACCACCTACTCCTTTGATTATATTGCCCTGCTGATTCGTTTCAGTCTCGGCAATGTTAGACTCTAATGTGGTTTCTTCAACGGATAATTTACCTCCGATAACAAAAATTCCTCCACCGAGTTTTGCTTTATTACCGTTGAATGTACTATTTTTTACATTATAGGACTTATCTCCATTTACTAATAGTCCACCACCATATTGTGTTCCATTACCATTATTTTTAAAAGTACTTCCCTCAATAGAAATTGATGCATCATTAGCCCAAATTGCTCCACCTTTCGCTGTTGCCTTATTATCCGTAAAAATACATCCACTAATAGTGCTTTTCTCTTTAGAAGACAGAATATAGATTGCCCCAGCAGATGTTGCACTATTTCCAGTAAAACTAGAGTCCTTAACCGTAATTTTAGTTGATGGATATATAGCAAGAGCGCCACCAATAGGGGCTACATTATTTTTGAAGGTGCTATTTTCAATTGTCATACCTTTTTGACCCACAATAGCAGCTCCCCATTTAGGAGAATGATTCATTTCAAATATGGAATTTTTTACTTTAAATTCATTTGAACTCCAAATAGCACCGCCATTAGATATGTTTGCTTTATTGTTTCGGAAAGTTGCATTTTCTACTGTTGCAGTTGATTCTGAGCCAATCCACAGAGCACCACCATACTTTCCTTGATTACTATCAAAAGTTCCTCCTGTTATGTTGAGCTTACCGCTTGTAAAAATAGCCCCTCCACCACTCTTGGAAGAATTATTTATAAATGTTCCACCTTTAATGTTAATTATAGTGTTCTTACGTCCCTGAATTACCCCTCCGCTTTCCTTAGCAGTATTATTTTGTAAAATGGCTCCGACTTCAATAGTCAAGATTGAATTACCCTCAGCCAAATAAAAAGTCGTTCCTAAATAATTATCTATATCCTTAAAATTCTGGATTACTGTTCCTTTTCCAAGAATTAACTCCGCGCCTAGTGAATCACTACCACCTGCAACCATAAATGCCTGTCCGTCTTTGTTGCCATCCAAGACCACATTCTCTATTCGAAACGTACATTTTGAATAGACCGTCATAATATCACGTTTGCCTATTCTTTTCAGAGTATACCTATGACCTTTTTTAGATTTTAGCAATATATTTACACTGGATTTTCCCCAAGAGCTTTCTGTCTCAGGAATGGTGTAATCCTTGTTCATAGTTACTACATACTGATTTGACAAATCTTCTTGTTTACAAGCTCCAATCGCATCATAAAAAGTATCATATTCACCCACTAATGTCTCATTGCTACTACCTGCTATTGGATATTTAGTTACTGTGAAGGTTTTAGTACTTACAGGGTCAGCATTCGAATGTAGTAACTGTAGCGATTCCAAATTTTTATTTGCTTTTTTTTCTAAAGTTGCATTTGTTTCATCTTGAGCAAATACCCTTGTTGTGCCAGCGAAAATACTAAACATCATCAAAAAAGCTAAAAGTAAACTCATAGATTTTTTTACTAAATTTTTCATAATTTACCCCCTTAAAATTAAAAATTTTATAAAAATTACAAATTTATATCCATTAATCATATATACACTCCCACCAATTATAAAACGCGATATCGCAAAAGGTAGGATTGTA
>CAMYAM010000031.1 GCA_947253875.1 uncultured Fastidiosipila sp.
CTTGGAGTGGTCTTTATAAATTTTTCTGCCACATCTATAAGTGCAGTCTTACCTGCCTTTGCCAAAGATGAGATTTTTTATAGCCTAATGCTTGCAGGAATGGGAGCTGGAGTCCTCCTTGGTTCTTTATTTGCAGGCTTACCAAAACTAAAAAATATATCTTTAGGAAAACTTTATGTTTATGGAATGATTCTCGTATCCATAGCTTGGATTTCAGTTTCTTACTTTGCTACAAATATCAAAGTTACAGTAGCCTTGTATGCTCTTGGTTGGTTTGTAGTTGGAGTAGTTAATGTCTATGCCCAGACTATGGTGCAGATGATTGTGCCTACTGAAAAAATAGGGTCTGCTATGGGTGCTATGGTTGGTATCTCGACCTTTATGGCACCACTTGGAGCCTTACTCGGTGGATACTTGGGAGAATATTTATCAAGTTCAAAAGCAATACTAATAGCAAGTATAATTATTCTTTTAGTTGCTATCTACTGGACTTTAAATAAAAATATTAGAAAACTTCCTGCTGCAAGTAATTTTCACGAGGTGTTTGATATTGAGAAACAATGAATTTGAAATCATATATGTTGAATAAAAAACATACTAGATTGCTATTTTATTTTGCAAAATAAAATAGCAATAAATAACATTGCGGCAAATGAGAAAAGATTTATTGTGATGTATTTAAAATTAAACTCATTAATTATTCTCAAGCTATCTTAATTAACAAAAATTCCAAAATTAAATTTCACTACGATTTTTTTGCCAAAAGTAATAAACAAACTCCGCTATCACGACATTCACTCCTGTAGCAAATGCTAGGGGCAACCACAAACTAACAATCACACCTATTCCTAAAATTGGAATCAGTGGTAAAGTAGCAACAATACTATTCATTAATATTGCAATTAAAATTCTAACTATAACTGCGCCAAAACTATTTCCAATTTTTCTAGACAAGTACCCATGAAGCATCATTATAATCGCCATAGATACTGCTGTAATCATATGCACAATTGGAGATAGTGGCATACCTGAAATAAGTGCAGTAAACACGTGTCCAGCTGCACCAACAAAACCACCGTATCCTGATCCTAACAGAAGCGCTGCCAAAAAACCTGGTGCTGAGTCCAATGCAATGGTATTAGCAAAAAATTTTACATTAGCACCTAATAAGCTTAAAGCAATAAATAGACCAGCTAAACTTAGGTTTCTAAGTGCCCTTTTACGGGCATAATGAACATCCTTAACTCTAGAGTCTGATAAATTTTCTTTTTGTTTATCATCATTCCTTGCATTCTTCACATCAGCACGATTTCTATCATTCAAGCTCATATTCACATTACCCTCTTATCTCAAACAAACTTATTCTAATATCCAATTAATTCAAGCTCCTCTGCGATTACATCTTGATCAATCTCTCTAACCTCGCCGGATATCTTATAATATTTATCATCATAATCAGTAATGTCTCTATAAACTCTACAAGGATTACCAAAGGCAACTACATTTGCTGGAATATCTTTAGTTACGACACTGCCCGCTCCAATAACTGTGTTATCACCAATCTTAACACCTGGCATTATTGTAGCACCTGCTCCTAACCATACATTTTCACCAACATAAACAGGGGCATTGAACTGCATTCCTTGACGTCTCAGCTCTGGAGAAATTGGATGTCCTGCAGTAGCTATAACAACATTAGGCCCAATCATTGTGTAAGATCCAATATATATGTGGGTATCATCGACAAAAGTAACATTTGAGTTCATATAAACATTATCACCTACATGTACATGATATCCACCAAAGTTTGCATTTAGAGGGGGTTCAACATATACATTTTCTCCACATTCAGCAAACATTTCTTTCAACAAATCTTCTCTAACTTTCTTGCTGCTATTACTGGTAGCATTATATTTATCTAAAATTGCTTGTCTGCTCTCTTGCAGTTCAAAGAATTTTTTACCAGCTGGCAGATGAACAATACCACTATGCTGATATTTCTGTTTACTTTTAAAAGAATATTCTGATTTTTCTGCCTCGGTCATTTTTGCAAATTTTTCAACTGCTTTTGCCTTATTTTCATTAAACATTCTTTGCTCCTTTTACGGTTCATGTTTCTATTTTATATACAAATACTAAACTATTTACTTGATAATTTTCAATATTATTAATTATTCTATCGCGATAAATTTATCTTAGTGATAAACTTTACTTATAAAGGAGACAGCAAATGAATATAAGCAATCCAGAATTTGAAGCAAATGTATTAGAGGCCTTGAACAATTCACGTTCCAAATTGAGCTCGGGTAAAGCCGTCGATTATATCCCAGAATTGGCCAAAGCTAATCCAGAACACTTAGGTTTGATAATTAAAACTGTAGATAATCAGATGTTTTCCTGCGGTGATACTGACGTAAAATTTACAATTCAAAGTATTTCAAAAGTCGCTGCTCTAATTATTGCGCTTGAAGCTTTTTCCTATGATTTTGTTTTCGATAGGGTTGGTATGGAAGCATCTTCAGCACCATTTAGAGAACTAAGCATGTTAAGCACAGCACCACATAAGCCTAATAATCCTTTTATTAATGCTGGCGCAATACTTGTAGCTTCTATGCTCGAAAGTAAATTTACAATTAAAGAAGTTTTAGAAATAATTGGGAAATATTGTTCAAACCCAAATCTAGAAATAGATATGGATGTATATAAATCAGAGCTAAACAGCAACTCTCGTAACCGTTCACTAACATGGGAACTCAAGAACCTTAAACTTCTATGTTCTAATCCTAGTAGCTCATTCAAATTCTACACACTTCTTTGTGCAATAAACTTGTCACTTGAAGACTTGGTTAACTTTGCTACGTTACTAGCTAATTACGGCGTAAACCCTGAAACAGGCGAGCAAGTTATTTCTGCGGATACCGTCAAAGCAATTCTTCCACTGATGTTTACCTGCGGATTATATAACGGTACAGGCACCTTCGCTGTCAAGGCAGGGATAGCTGCTAAGAGTGGTGTTTCTGGTGGAGTAATCTATGTCAAACCTAATGAATTTGGAATAGCTACTTATGGACCAGCATTAGACCCAAATGGGAATAGTATTGGTGGGTTGGACTTAGTAGAGCAACTTTCTAAGAAATACAATTGGAATATGTTTTCTCAAAACAGTTAAGTAAAAGAGCTAAATACATTTTTATAGATAAACAAAGTATAAATTTCTAATTATCTTTTTATATTTTCTTAAATGCTCGTAA
>CAMYAM010000032.1 GCA_947253875.1 uncultured Fastidiosipila sp.
CAGCTTTTGCATCTCCTGCTTCTTTCTTGTTTCCTTCAGCTGGTGCTTTTTCTTCAGCTGGTGCTTTTTCTTCAGCTGGTGCTTTTTCTTCAGTAGAAGTATTAGCTGTATTATTAGCTTTTGTATCTTCTTTTTTACCACAAGCTGTAAACATTAATGCACACACAAGCGTCATAACAACAAGAAATAAACTTTTCTTTTTTAACATAATACCCTCCTATTTTTTTTCTTGGCTGGCTTCAAGCTCAGCTCTAATTTTTTTGTTTCTATTATTTTGATAGATAACAGAAACAATGGTTACTACTAATAGAATAATTTGTGGAATAAGATTTTCATACCTATCGTATATTCCTATAACTTCAGCAGACCATCCATTCATCCAAGGAACTATAGTTCTGCCAATTACATCTGCTTCTTGTAATTCTCCTATGCCCTTTCCTAAGAAAGACAAGCAAAGTATAAACATTAGCCAAGAAGTAAATGTAAAGAATGGTTTTAATGGTAGCCTTACAGAAACTTTAGCAATTAAATAATATACAATTGCAAGTATTATGGCGGCAACTAAAAGTCCAATCCACATATGCATTGGATTTTCAGAAATGCCTGTTCTCATACCTTGGAAAAACAAAATAAGTTCTGCACCCTCTCTTGCTACTGCTAAGAATGAAGTGAAAGATAAGGCAAAATAATTACCCTTGGAAACAGATTGTTCAACTTTGTTTTTAATGTATCTATTCCAAACTTCAACTTCAGATTTAGAAAGCATCCAATTGGATACATAAAATAGTACGATAACAGCAAGAAACATCGCAATTCCTTCGAATATTTCTTGTCCCATTCCAGACTCAACTTCTCCCACTGTATTGGCGATGATATTAAATACTCCAGCTAGGACTACTGAAAAAACAATGCCTAGCAAGGCTCCAATATATACACCTTTTAAATAAATTCTATTATTAGTCTTTGATAAATATGCAGCAATGGCAGCTACAACTAAAATGGCTTCAAGTCCTTCACGAAGTGTAAGTCCAAGAACTGCAAAAAATGTGCCAAATCTTTTTAGCAGCTCTCCCAACAATTGACCTGTTGAAAGGCTGTTTGCATCTTCTTGACTTTGACCACTGGACTTAGAATCTCCAGAGGTTCCATCAAGAGTATGAGCATCTTCATGAAGATAAGTTATAAGTGCATCAATTTCATCTTTAACTTCTTTTGGGTCTGCATCTTCTTTGATAGAATTTTTTGCTCTGTAAAATTGATGTTCAACCATTGAACCCCTTTGGCCTGAAATTGCAGACATAGTTGTTTTTTCAAATCCAATTTTTTCATAGAATTTAAAGTAAGCAACATTAATTGCATCTGTGGCTGCTTTTTTAGCATCCTTATCTCCAGGCTTGTAAACTTCCACAGCTTTTTGTAAATGTTCTGACATAGCATCAGCGACTTCAACCCAGTTACCATAATTTGTTTCTGCTGCAAAAGCAGGCATGAAAGTGAGGCTAATCATGATTACTATCATTGCAAAAATGCTAGCCCTTTTCTTTAATAAATTCATCTCTATCCCTCTTTTTTTATTAAACTTCCATCTTCCATTTGGCAAAGTGTATTGCCATATTTTAAAATATCAAGCTCATGAGTAACTATAATAAGTGCAGTACCTTTAGAATTTATTTTTTTTAATAAATCCATTATCTCCACAGTAGTATTTTTATCCAAATCACTTGTAGGCTCATCTAAAATCAAAAGCTCCGGCGAATTAATCATAGATCTGGCTATCAGCACTCTTTTTAGCTCTCCTCCAGATAAATTTTTAGGAAAATCATCTTTCAAATGCAAAATTCCCATCTCATCAAGAAGCATAGCTGCTTTTTCATAAGCAGAGTCATCTCTTTTAAATAGATAATAAGGAAGAGACACATTCTCTAAAACATTTAAATTTGGAAGTGTTCCTAGACTTTGTGGCACAAAACCTATGATTTCATTCCTATATTTGCTAATTTCTCTATCAGAAAAATCACTCATATCTTTGCCCTTAGCAAAAATTTTACCTTCAGTCGGTTTTAATAAACCAGACAAAAGATTTAAAAAAGTTGACTTCCCTGAACCACTTCTGCCAATTATATTGACAAAATCTCCCTCATTCAAGGTAAAGTTTACATTTTTAACTGCAAAAAGTGTATTAGAACCTCTCTTAAAACTCTTACTTAAATTTTCAGTTTTAATTATTGATTCCATTATGAATTTCTTTCTTTCATACAATAATAAATATTAACTAAAACCAATATGCCTGACAACAATGTGCAAAATGGAATGGTTTTTGCTCTGCAAGCCATATCGGCTTTCATGCATCCACCAATAAGCACATGAGCGTTTAGTATCTCTAAAATACCAATTGCTATATTTGAAATAGATAATCCTAAAGATATTTTTGAATCTTTAACTACAATAAAAATGATTGCTAACACTAAAATGACTGCACCAATACCCATAGTCATATTCCCCATCCAATGGCATTTCATGAACATTCCATTTTCCATAGGAGGACAAACGGGTGTTATAAATTTTGGTGCAAGCACTAACAAAAAACCTATAATAGCAGAAATATATCCTAAAATCTTCTTTCTACTCATTTTAATCATCCTTTCTACTTATCTTTATTAATAACATTGTAATATAAAAACGTGTTTATTTTTTTATACTTACCAGTCTTTTTTTCAACAGTTACCCCTGGCCAGTTACCAACATATTGGTTGGAACCAGTGAGGCCGTTAAAAAGTGTTGGCTTACCACTATTGGGTTTGCCGGCAAGTGCAATAGTAATAGCCATCTTAGTTCTCCTTCTTTTCTATTTCTTCAATTGCAATTAATTCAGCATCTGCTTTTCTAATGCTAAGTTCATAATGTCTAATATTAATTTACACAGGGTCGCCAAGTGGCGCCACCTTCCTTATGTAAATTTCTGAATTTTTTGTAATTCCCATGTCCATTATCCTTCTTTTCAAAGGACCA
>CAMYAM010000033.1 GCA_947253875.1 uncultured Fastidiosipila sp.
CTACCAGACGGCATTATCCCAATAAACAAAGCTAAACGAATACCAATTCTTGGTTCTGTTGCTTGTGGTACTCCTATTTTCTCAGAGCAAAACATTGAGGATTATTTTGTTACTAACGACATAATCAAAGCTGACTTCTGTCTGTACGCTAAAGGCGACTCAATGATTGGTGCTGATATTAACGATGGCGATTTGGTGTTTATTCGTAAAACTCCTGCTGTTGATAATGGCAAGATTGCTGTTGTATTAATCGGCGAAGAAACTACGCTTAAACGTGTTTATAAGACAAAGGATAGTCTAATATTGCATGCTGAAAATAGAACCTACCAGCCTTTAATTTATACAGAAAAGGATTGCGAGATTGAAAATATAATGGTTCTCGGCGAGATGATTGGTATCTATAAGAATATTAAGCAATAAGATAGCTCTAAATATAGTAAAAATTAGGAAGGATATTTATATCATGAAAGAATACATTTACAAAGATACTAAATTTATGAACTCTATAATTTCACAACATAAAGGTGGTATCTTACAATCATCAACAATCGCAGATTCAATTTCATCAGAAGATATTTCTATAGATACAAGTAACTCACCTGAACTAAATATAAAAGGTGGTGGTGGATACTTAGGGTTTATTGAAGGCGAAATTAGTGCAAAAACTAAGACCTCTTCCAAGCAAACTAGCAGTTCAATAGTTGAAGGTAAAGAAAATATCCTAAATCTACTGACTTTAGATAAAGCTTATGAAAATTTAGAAGAAATATTAGTTGACTACGATGGATTCTATTCAGAAAATGATTTTTATAAAATTATTAATCTAGAAATAGTTTCTAGCCTTATATTAGATGAAGGAATGAGAGAGTATTTAATTAATAATGAAATTAAGGAACAAATGGATCAATTTGATAAGACAATTTCCGAGAATGCTAATCGAGCTAAAAGAAGAGCAAATCATAACCAAATACAAAAAGAACGTAAAAAAATATCTGATGATACAAGAAATTATTTTAAATCAGTGCTATACGCTTTTAACATAATAATAAATTGGTTACCTTCGAATCTATTATTGGTTAATAGCGATGCAAGCAAGGTATTCCCTTTAGAATTAAGTAATCTAATATTAACACCTCAACAAGTTTCTTTATATTATAAAGAAATTGAAACGACAATTGTATACAAAGAAATAGGTGGATTCGGACAAAATTTAAATAGTAATGTTTTTACACCTAATGATATATATTCGCAATTTGAAACAGCTCTGAACGGAGTTACAGAAATAATGTATTCCATATCAGGAATTAACAAAGACTCAATACTTTGTATGCCTATTACTTGGTATCAAAATCATGAAAGGATGAAGAGTGAAGAATAGAATCAGCATGTTTTTTCTTGGCAAGAAATTGTTTTCTGAACTCAGCTTGTTTAGACTCAGTTTCAGAAACAGTTTTCTTCCTAGAATCTTCTATTCTTTGGATACTATTAAATATTCTATTTAAAAAATTATTTTTATCCATATATATCACCTCAATTGGATTATATCAGATAAAAATCAATTACAAAATAATAAAAAAATATCTTAAGACTTAAAAAGACTCCACCTGGTCCGCTACATTTGCCTGACGTCTCAAGCAAACCATGTGAGAAGCGTGTGGAGTACTGTTGAATATATTATAACATAAAAAACGACTAGTTCCCCCACAGAACTAGCCTTAATAAATAGCACACACATTATTAACGAAAGGAGCATGCTATAAGCTATTATAGCAGAAATTTTAATATGCCAGCATATAAATACAAGACTAAATCCGGTCAGATAAAATGGATGGCAAAGTTCTATTATGAAGATGCCAAAACTAACAAAAGGAAACAAAAGAAAAAAGAAGGCTTCGAGCTTAAACGTGAAGCTGAAGAGTTCGAGCGTGATTTCCTTACTAATAATGAGAAATCAAACATTAATCAAAACTTATCCTTACCGTTCTATGAGTTTGCAAGGCTATATCTAGATTCTAAGAAGAAATCAGTCAGTATCACAACATATATGAATTACAAATATATTTTCGATACATACATTTTTAATTCTTTTAAAAAGCCTATTAATGAACTTAAAACTGCAGAACTTCAAGACTGGACAGACTCTCTCATCTCTAATTATGATATCGGTAAAGTTAGAGCTAAGAACATCTACACCCAAATGCGAGCAGTCTTTAATTATGCTGAACGTATCTATGGATTAAACCCTAATCCAGTTAGAGCGCTAACTGCTCCAAAAGCTAGAGAGCCGCATAAAGAAATGCAGTTCTGGACGTCAGATGAGTTCAAGCAAGTTATTTCAGCCGTTGATGATCTAAAGTACAAATCAATGCTAACAGTTCTCTTCTACACAGGAATAAGAAAAGGCGAACTATTCGGCTTAACTTGGAATGACTTAGACGGAGATATACTTTCAATAAATAAGCAATTACAGCGTATCAATGGAAAATCTTATATAACTCCAACAAAAACAACTTCGAGTATTAGAAAAATCTTATTACCAAAACAAGTAACTGAGATACTAGAAGAATGGAAACAATATTCTTACGGAGAGCAGATTTTCGAGTGGGAGAAAAACAACCTAGAAAAAGAAATTATATCTGCTTGTCAAAAGACTGGTGTTAAACGAATTAGAGTTCATGACTTAAGGCACTCACATGCCAGTTACTTGATTTCTAAAGGTGCAAACATAGAACTAATAAGCAAGCGCTTAGGACACGCTAAAACTTCTATGACAATGGACACCTACGGACACCTCTATCCTACAGACGAACATAAGATAATCGACATTATAGAATCTGAATAAGCGTACTAAAAGCGTACTAAAATATTTAAAAGACAAAAGTAATTGAATATATTAAAAAATAAAAAGACGATAAAATAAGGCTATTTAACATGAAGTAATACGGGGTAACACATAAGAATAGAACCCTTCCTCTCCGCCA
>CAMYAM010000034.1 GCA_947253875.1 uncultured Fastidiosipila sp.
GCTGTTTTTTCTTTGTCAATACTTTTTCTCTTTTATTTTTAGACTCTTTACTTTATGCCCGGGTGTTTCGCGTTTGTAGTGCTTAACTCCTTCTTACACATTATATATATATAACATATACTACCCTTGTACTACGTAAAACAAAAAGGTCGTACTTTTTAGTACGACCTCAGTGTGTTTAATCTGAATTTTTTATTTAATTTAATTTTATTTACTGTACGAAAATTCTAATGAGTATATATAGTTTTTATCTCTATATTCTATATAAGCCTTATTGTCACCATCGCCATCATCATAATAGATAGAAGTTAAAGTTTCATCTTTAGAGAACTCTTTAACTTTCGACAATTGATTTTCCTCCAAGTTCCAAGAAATCACTTATCTAGAATTTTCAAAAATAACTGATAATAAAACATATTTATCACCTACTGGTGTTGCATTTACCCAGCCTTCATCTATCTTTACACTATGTAATTTGTGGTCTTCAATGTCATAACAAAATACTTCACCTTTACTCCAATAACTTTTACTCTCTAATTGACTCCATATAATATATTTTTCACTTGTTACTATGTCTGTTACTAAATCTGTTTTTAATGGAATTGTCAGGCTTTTGCTTTTCGATTTATAAATTATTTCTGCATTTCCATCATTTCTCAGCCTGGCATACCCAAGAGTATTATCTAAACCTAACGGTTGTTCATATGGATTTATTATGTGTGTCTTTTCAGCTACTGTTTTAATCTCATTAGTTTCAGGATTAAAGCTTTTTAGTGGATGTTCTTGCTTCCATGATTCATAAAATAATAATTCATTTCCAACTCTATTTTGTCCCGAAAAAAATTGCTTCTCAAAGCCATCTGACACTTCATTTGTTGAGAGATTCATTTTTTTGACAAAAATACCATCCTCATTCTGTTCATCCCAAACCAAGTAATTATCAAAAATTTCCAAATTTGTACAAAATATATTTTTATGTTTTGGCTTAAAATTTACTAGAGGAACTGGTTTAGATGAATTTACAGTTATATAGCCCAATTCCGACTCATTACCACTGTTTGACATTGCAGTTCTTTCATCACAATACCTTTTAGTATAATACTTTTTCCCATCTTTTGAACCAAATACAAAATAATTTTCTAAAAAATACTCACTAGTTTTATCAAGATTTAAAGAAAATTCTGTCTTTTTAACTTGTTCATCAACTGGTAGACTATCATTAACTTTTAGTTCTGTAACTTCTGGCAAGTTTACCGTTTTGTCCATTTTATTATTAGTATTACATGAAATGCTAGAAAACAATAATAAAGATGAAATTAATATTGGCATTAATCGTTTTTTCATAAAAAGAAACCTCGCTTTCAAATCCCTTTAAAAATCTCAAAATCTTATTTTATACATGATGCAGTAATTACCGACTTTGAATTTTATTACTACTCTACTTTTGCCTATACAACATACGACAAACAATTGATAAATTTTAATATACCATTATCCCCAAGCTATATCACCTCTCTACCGAATCTTACCTCTATTGTTCAATAAAAAATCCCTATTCGGGTGATCACATCATGATCAACCTAAATAAGGACTTTTCTGATTTTTTGTTTTTATTCACAGTTTCAAGAAATTAGTTAAAACGTTTCCTACTTGTACTATCTTTACCAATCTTAGTCAGCTGACCTTCTCCTGTAACAGCTTCCTTGGCTCCATCTTTATCAGGATCCATGTGTTCATTGTACCAAGACTGCAACTTCACATAGAGATCATCAATTATTTCATTATAATTCTCATCATCAATTAAGTTTTTGTCTTCATTAGGATCTTTTTGTAAATCATAGAACTCGTGAGGCCCATATGGATATCTATGAATATATTTGTATCGTTCATTCTTAATCATTCTAGTCGGACCATATTCATCAAACATGTAAATATATCCGTGACCATTATTAAGCTCTTTATCTTTATCTTTACCTTTATCAAATAAGCCTGCAAAACTTTTACCAGCTAGATAAAGTCCGTTAGTAGAAATTCCAACTAACTCCATTAGAGTTGGGAAAAAGTCTAATTGACTATACATGTTATTTATTTTCGCACCAGGATTAGCATCTTCAGGAACTCTAAATAAACACGGCACAATTATAGACTCATCATACATATTTACTGGGATTGTGGCATTTCCCTTGCCCCAGACTCCATGATGTCCCATATTCATACCATTATCGCCAGTAAAAATAATTATTGTATCATCGTACAGACCTTGCTCTTTCAAACTGGCTATTATCTTACCTATACCTCTATCCATTGCAGTAATAGCAGCGTAATAACCTTCAAGATTTTTTCTACGAGTCGGAGTCCCATAAACATTAATTCCAGGAATTGAATTTATATGATCTGGAACATCAGGCGTGGAGTTTAAAGGTAAGTTTCTATAAATATCTAAATCTTCTTTCTTATGATTCTCAGGTTCCCAAGGTGAATGTGGTGCTGTGTAGTGAACTGATAAGTAAAATGGTTGATCTTTATTCAACGCAGATTCTTTTATAAACTCAATTGCACTATCTGTGAAAAGATCAGTTACATATTTATCTTCAATTTTCACTTCACCATTTTCAACTACATCAGGATGCATATAAAATGCACTTCCTCTAACTACTGTATACCAATGGTCAAAACCATGTTGTTGATGTCTTGAATCGCCCAAGTGCCACTTGCCACTTAACCCGACTCTATATCCATTCTCAGCCAACAAATC
>CAMYAM010000035.1 GCA_947253875.1 uncultured Fastidiosipila sp.
GTAGCAAGAGCGATTTTAAAGAATGCACCAATATTAGTATTAGACGAGGCAACAAGTTTTGCTGATTCTGAAAATGAATATCTTATGCAGGAAGCTTTGTCTGAATTGGTTAAAGATAAGACGGTTATCATGATTGCTCATAGGTTAAATACCATAGAGCATGCAAATCAAATTTTAGTAATATCTGATGGAAAAATTGCAGAAAGAGGTAAGCATGAAGATTTAATCCTTGCAGATGGAATATATAAGAGACTCTTTGATATTTATAAGAAGACAAATATTTGGCAAATGGATATAGAAGGGAGTGAGAATGAATGATAAGAAATATTACATTAGGAAAGATGAATAATATAAGAAAATCAATTATTTTAAATGTTTTGGCATCTATTTCCAACCTTATACCATTTATTGCTTTGGCGAAAATTGTAGAAACACTATTTTTAAATAGAGGTGCAGATAGTATAGATACGAGCCTTTTATGGAAGTATTTTGGGATAATGGCAATATTTTTCTTAATAACATTCTTATTGGAAAATTTAGCCACAAAATATACCTATGAACTTGGATACAAGACAAGTGCAGATGGAAGAATAGAGCTTGCAGACCACATAAGAAAACTGCCAATAGGTTATATTTCAGGGAAAAGTTCAGCAGAGATCTTAGATACATTAATGAATGATTTTTTCAAAGTTGAAACGGCAGTAACGCATCAATTACCTCAATTTTTCAGTGGTATATGTGTAGCGGTTCTTTGCTCAATATTATTTTTGATAATTAATGTAAAAATGGGAATAGCAACACTTATAGGACTACCTATTTCTGTTCTACTTCTTACACTCATGCAAAACTTTCAGAAAAAAATTTATTTGAAAACAAAGAAAATGAGGATAAAAGAGGAAGAAGATATAAACGAATATTTGGATGCCATTAAGACTCTAAAAGCTTATAACAGCTTAGATGATACATTAACAAAGCTTGAAGAAGATATAGATAACTCAAGAAATGCAAATATTAAGAGTGAGAAAGGGGTTGGTTCATTAACTACTATAGCAAGTATGATTTTAAGAATAGGACTTCCTTTGATGAGTTTAGTTGGTTCCTATTTATTTATAAATGGATCTTTGGAAATTGATACATTTTTAATGTTCTTATTTGTAGGCACAAGGATTTTTGATCCCTTGGAGCTTGCACTTGTAAATTATACAGGTCTACAAATGGCATCAGTTTCAGGAGAGAGAATCATTAACTTACTTAAGGCTAGACCTATGTCAGGAAATTCTGATGTAAACGAAAGCAACAAAATTGAAATATCTGATGTTTCATTTTCTTACAAGGAATCTAAGGTTATCGATAATGTTTCATTAGACATTAATGAAAACGAATTAACTGCTTTTGTTGGTTACTCTGGCTCTGGAAAATCTACACTAATTAAATTAATTTCCAGATTTTATGATCCTAATGAAGGGACAATTAAAATTGGTGGAGTAGATTTGCTAACAGCCGACCCTGATAAATTAATGGATAAATTTTCTGTTGTTTTTCAAGATGTGTATCTTTTTAAAGACACAATTTATAACAACATAAAATTTGGAAATGAAGATGCAAGTAAAGATGAAATCATGAATGCTGCAAAAATGGCAGGAGCTTATGACTTTATAGTCAAAAAAGATGATGGATTTGACACTATGATTGGACAAGGAGGAGCGACTCTGTCTGGAGGTGAGAAACAAAGAATATCAATAGCGAGAGCAATATTAAAAAATGCCCCAATAATACTACTTGATGAAGCAACATCTTCGCTTGATCCTGAAAATGAACTTATTATACAGGAAGCCATATCAAATTTAATTAAAAATAAAACAGTTGTGGTTGTAGCCCATAAATTAAGAAGCGTAATGGGAGCTGATAAAATTGTTGTTTTAAACAAAGGAAAGGTAGAGGAAGTTGGGAAGCATGAAGAACTTATTAAAAATGAAGGACTATATAAAGACTTATGGAATTATCAAGAAAAGTCTAAAGAATGGAAGATTGTACAGTAACAATCAATTTTAAAGGAGGAAACTTATGAAAACACAAAAGAAATCATCAAAAAATGCAGTTACAGCCGGTGTTTTAATTGCACTTTACTTTGTAACATATTTAGTAATTGGGGCAATATCTATGCCTGTCCCTGTTTTATTTTTACTAATGCCTATGCTTGTAGCACTACTTGCTGCACCAACCTATCATATGCTTCTTGCAAAGACAAAGTCAGCTACTGCTATTGTAATCGCAGCTATCTTACCAAGTATTTTATTAGTTGCAACTGGACATATTCCAATTGCACCATTAGTGGCAGTGCCTGCCGGAATAATTGCTATGTTCATAGCAAAAGGTGGAAATTATACAGACTTTAAGAAAAATACAATTAGTCATATGTTTTTTTCTCTAAACTTATTTGGAGGATTCTTACCAATTTGGGTTATGAGAGAAGCATTTTTTGAAAGTGTAATAAAAGGTGGCTTAGATCAAAGCTTTTGTAACACAGTAAG